>JAFVAR010000047.1 GCA_017480425.1 bacterium
TCTTTTTTAAGTTTTTTTAAATAATTTCCGTCGATAAATATATTATTTGCACTGACTAAAGTCAGATGTCTCTGCAATAAATTATAGTTAATTGCAACCTTTTTGATATCTGCAACAGGTACATTGTTACTTTTTGCTTCAATATTATCAACCTTTAAAACAACTGTAAGCTTAGGAGATATTTTTAAATTTAATCCTGCAATCGTTGTATTAACACCGGTTTTGTTAAAAATTAATGACTGCAGTTTATTTATTGTAATTTTATTGTTTACTACTTGCGGTAATAGAAATACTATTCCCAGATAAAAAACAATTACGAATAACAATAAAATGCCAAAAGTTATTTTGAAAATCTTTTTCATAAATATGTAAAATTCCTATAAATCGTCATTTTGTATATCTAAAATTTTCTTGTCATTTCGTTTTAGAGGAAGACCTATTTCTTTTTCCAAACTTGCTGCGGTTGTGTTGTAATTAAGCATAGCATTATAGAAATCTAAACGTGCATTAAGATAAGTATTTTCACCATCTTTAAGCTCTATTGCATCTCCGACTCCTGCTTTGTATCTTCCTGTTACCTGCCGGTATTGTTCTTTTGCCTGATCTAATGCAAGCTTTGCTATTAAAATTGCCTCTCTGTCGGTTTCAAGGTCCATATAATTCTTTTTAACATTGAAATAAACATCATGCTTAATATTTTTATACAGTGCATCAGCTCTCTTATATTCAGCTTTTGCTTCATGAACCTGTTTTTTCAATCTTAGCATATTAAACCCGCTATAATTCAAACCTAAACCGACTTGACCCGAACGAAGGTCATAGTCATTTCCAAGACCATTCTGATAGCTTCCGTAAATTCCTATATTCGGAGTAAATTCTCTTTTAGCTGCTCTCAAATTCATTTTAGCCGCCTCGGCATTTTTCTTTGCCGCAATAAGTTCCGGTCTTACTTCAAGTGCAGAATTAATTGCATCTTCTTCTGTTATGTCAAATAAATCTAATGTAAGTTGATCACAAAGCTCGTAATTTGTATATTCCGGAATACCCATAATTTTAGATAATTGAACTTTTGCAACATCTAAAACATTCCTTGCTTTTACCAAATTTAACTTTGCTTTACCTAAATTATATTCAGCAGTTACTACATCTAACTTCGGCTTTGTACCATAGCGATAAAAACCTTGAGCTTGATTTAATTGAAGTTCATAATCTGCAACCGTATCTTCGTATACTTGAACTTGAGCCTGCGCAAATAAAATATTGTAATAAGATGCTTTAATATTATAAATTACTGTATTAATATTTTCTTTTGTATCTTCTTGCGTTGCTTCATAAAGCCTTTTTGCCATATCAGCAGTTGCTTTTGTTTTACCGAAATCAAAAAGCAGCATATCAGCGGAAACAGTTGGAACATAACCCATTGTTAAATACTGTTTCATAGGAACACCATATGGTCCGCCATCTGAGTACTTGTTACCGCTTCTTGAAACTTGTAACCCTGCACTTATTACAGGAAAGTAATTTGCCCATGCCTGACCTATTCTTGAATTATAAATATCTTCATTAAATATCGATGCCTGAATTGCAGGATTATATTTAATAGCATTTTCTATACAATCATTAAGAGTAAACGCTGAATGAACCTCGTTTGTATATGGAGGTTGTTCAACTTCACCATTCTTCTTAGTTGCCCCATTATGTATCCCTTTTGTTTTTGTGACACTAACAGCCTGCGTATTATTTTTCTTCTTTTTAAATAGAAAGGCCTGAGCCGAATTAACAGATGTCAAAACAAAACAAGATAATATTAATAAACTTATAAACGATTTTTTATTAAATTTCATACTATTCTTCTTCCTTCTTGTTGAAATACTTATCAACCAAATCTTGAATTATTACATAAAACGCAGGAGTTAAAACTGTGCCGATAGTTGCAGCAACTATCATACCGCCAATTACTGTTGAACCTACCGAAATTCTGCTGTTTGCACCGGCACCTGAGGCAAATAACAACGGTAAAATACCTAAGATAAACGCCGCTTCAGTCATCATAATTGCCCTAAATCTTAAAACAGCCGCTTTAATCGCCGCATCCTGAATAGTTAAGCCGTGCGCTTCATGTTCTTCTTTTGCGAATTCTACAATCAAAATCGATTGTTTTGCCGCAAGACCAATTAAAGTAATCAGACCTACCTGTGAATATAAATCCAATGCCTGTCCCATCATTAATTGGAATATTAACGCACCGACAATTGCAACCGGTGAAATTAAAAGTACCGCAACAGGTATCATCCAACTTTCATACAGTGCAACCAGGAACAAGTATACGAACAACAGTGCGAATCCGACAACAAGTCCGGTCTGTCCCGAAGATTCAAGCTCCTGCAAAGATGTACCTGACCAGGCGAATGTGTAATCTCTGGGCAAGATTTTTTTAGATAAATTCTGCATTGCCTTCATTGCGTCACCTGAAGATTTACCGCTTGCCGGTGAACCCTGAATTTGTGCAGCTCTGAATTGATTAAATCTTGTTATAGAAACAGCTCCGACAGTTTGTTTCGGAGTAATCATAGTCATAATAGGAACAGGCTGCCCTTTTGTATTTATAACAAATATTTTTTGTAAATCTTCTATTTTGTTTCTGTAATCACCTTCAGCCTGCATAAATACTTTGAATACTCTGCCAAGTTTATTAAAGTCATTTATGTATGAGTAGGACAAAGTTGATGCCAAAGTATCATGAAGTTCTGATAAATCTACTCCTTGTGCCAATGCTTTTTCATAGTCTATATCTAATTGATACTGCGGAACATTTGCTTGGAATTGTGTATAAACATTCTGTAGTGCAGAATCTTGATTTGCTTTCGCAACGAATTCTTCCGCAAATGCAGCAACATCTTGTATGCTTGCGTTACCTGTAGACATAAGTTGGTATTCAAAACCTCCCATCATGCCTAAACCATCAATGGCAGGAGGAGAAAGCGTGAAAATTGCAGCTTCATTTATATCTGCGGTACGTTTATATATTTCTGTTAATATTCCGTTATGAGAAAGGTCAGTTTGTTTTCCCTGAAATTTTCGGACAATCCAACTAATCGGGTTTACCCTTCTTTCACCCCATTCGGTTAACTGAATAACAATACTCGCTTGATTTGAAGGCCCAAATCCGCCAAATGCAATAACTCTATTTTGGTCAATGCCTTCTATACCATCTATTGCCTTTATAAATTTCAAACAAACATCTTTTGTTCTGTTTAATGAAGCCCCATCCGGAAGCGTTACTACGGAAATTAACATGCCCTGATCCTCATCAGGGATGAATCCTGTCGGAATAACTTTGAATAAACCTAACATTAAAAATACAATTGCAACATAGGTAACTATAGTTAATTTCTTATCCAGAACAAATTTTTTAACAACATCAATATAATATTTAGTCAGTTTATCAAAATATTCGTTGAAAATTTCAAGTCCTTTATTCAAGTATTCTTGCGCAGTTTTTACCCAAGTAAATTTATCAAAATCTCTCTTTTTCTTTGATGGGTTCAAAATAATAGAACACATTGCAGGCGAAAGTGACAAAGCACAAATTGCGGAAAATGCAATTGATACCGAAATACAAACTGCAAATTGTTTATACATGGTACCTGATAAGCCACTCATAAAGCACATTGGAACAAAGACCGCCATAAGAACGGCAGCCATAGCAATCAACGAACCGCCAACTTCGCCCATAGTAATTTGTGTTGCTTCTAACGCTGATTTACCGTCTTCAATATGTCGTTTTACATTTTCAATTACAACTATAGCATCGTCAACTACGACTGCCACCGCAAGAACTAATGCAAACAAAGTTAACAGGTTCAGAGACATTCCCAGAGCTTTTAAAGCAATAAATGTACCGATTAATGAAACCGGAATAGTTACACAAGGTATAAGTGTTGCTTTAAAATCACCCAAGAATACAAATATAATAAAAATAACGATTAATGAAGTCAAAAGAATTGTAAACTCAACTTCTGACATTGATTCATGGATGAATGTTGAACTATCCATCATAATATCGAGT
The DNA here is from genome assembly GCA_017480425.1 of bacterium. GTDB lineage: Bacteria > Cyanobacteriota > Vampirovibrionia > Gastranaerophilales > Gastranaerophilaceae > CAG-196. The sequence continues at coordinate 4,070 of JAFVAR010000047.1, forward strand.
TTCAGAGAATCAGGGAGTGTTTGAGAAAGTTCTTCTATTGTTTTATAGACATTGTCGCATATTTCAACAGTATTTGCACCGGGAAGCGGCATTACCTGAATCAGAGCAGCCGGTTTTGTATTAACTATTCCAAACATTGAATAAGATTTTGCGCCTAATTCTACCCGTGAAATTTCTTTTAATCTTAGTTTTGAACCGTCAGAATTAGATCTGATTATAATATTCCCAAATTCGTCAGGAGTCTGTAATCTGCCTTTTGTTAAAAGTGAAAGTTTCAAACTCGGATTTGCATCTGTCGGTTGATCTCCCAGAGCACCTGCTGAAAGTTGAACATTTTGGTTTTGAATCGCATTTTTAATCTCTGAAATAGGAACTTTATAACTTGCAAGTTTTGCAGGGTCAAGCCAAATACGCATACTGTAATCATCAGCACCAAATACGTTTACTGAACCGACACCTCCGATTCTTTTTATAGCATCTTTTACGTAAATATTTGCATAGTTTGTTAAGTCAAGCTGGTTCCAAGAATCATCTTCGGATGCAAGATTTAAGATAATAGCACCGGCACCGCCGACTTTATTCTCAGCCGTTAGTCCTTGAAGTACGACTTCTTGCGGTAAAAGGGTTTGAACCTGCTGAAGTTTATTTTGGACATTCATCAAGTTTATATCGTTATCCGTACCGGTTTTAAAAAAGATGTTTAAGTTATAAGCCCCGTCATAACTCGTCGAGGACATATAAATCATATCCTTAACGCCGTTAAGTTGAGATTCAAGAAGTGAGGCAATAGAAGATTCAATAACAGCGGCACTTGCTCCGGGGTAATACGCTGATATTGTAACCTGCGGCGGTGTAATGTTAGGATATTTTTCCTGCTGTAAACCAAACAGCGAAAGCAAACCCAAAATTACAATCAAAGCTGATATTACAACTGCAAATCTCGGTTTTCTAATGAAAAAGTACAAGTTTTTTTTTATATCTTCTTTATTGATAGCCATTTTAATTCCTTTTTATTATGATGAATAAGTCTGTTATTATTTTTTCTTCTCAGTTATTTCATCAGGTGTGTATTGTTTAGTTTTTACAGCTTGACCGGTTTTATAAATATCTTGAATACCTTTCATTACAACTACATCATCCCAATCAAGACCTTTTTCTACAATCCAGTTATTCTCGTAATTTTCATTTACTAAAATATCTTTTTTAACTACCTTTCCGTCTTTTACAACCCAAACATAATAACCTGTTCCAACGTCGGTTTTAGTTGCAGATTGAGGGATAAGCATAACCTTTTGCGGATAATTAACTCTTAATGTTATATTAACGTAATCCCCTGGAACCAAAAGTTCATCCGGATTTTCAAATACAGCTCTCATTGTTACAGTACCGGTACTTTCATCAACTTTATTATCAACAAATTCTATTGTCCCTTCTTTTTCATAAGTTGAACCGTCAGCCAGTCCCAATAAAACCGATACTGTGCTTTCATCATTCGGATTTTCTTTATAATATTTTTTCAATTCAATGAAATCACCACTCTTCAACGGAAAAATAACTTTCATCGGGTTTGTCGAATAAATTTGAGCAATAACACCTGTTGAGGGAGTAACATAATTGCCTACAGAAACAATGGCTTTACCGATTCTTCCATCCATTGGAGATGTTATATTTGTATAACTTAAATTAAGATTTGCTTTGTTCATATCAGACATTGCACCATCTAATGCAGCTCTGTTTTTATTTCTTTGAGTGAGAGCATTATCGTAATATTCTCTGCTTACCAAATCTTCTTTTAAAAGTTGTTCTGCACGTTTCAAATCAATCTCGGAATTATTATAAACAGCAGAATTTTCACTGACTCTCGCTCTTGCGCTTCTTGCAGCAAGCGCATATTCATCAGGTTCAATCAGAAATAATTTTTGTCCTTTTTTAACCACATCCCCTTCCTGAAAATATCTTTCCTGAAGCCAACCGCTGACACGTGCAATAATATCTACAGATTTTTGAGCTTCTATACGTCCTGTTGTACTGTATGTCGGATAAATTTCTTTTGATATCGGTTTCGCCACTTCAACCGTTTTTGGTTGCGACATCATATAAGACATAACTGCACCTGTAATCAATGTTTTACCCTGATTCCAAATTATCGGAACAAGGACAACTGTTAAAATTCCTGCGGTAATTTTTGTTTTCTTATCTTTCCAATCTATTTTCATACTATTCTCTCTGCGTTTATATAATACCTATCTGCTATTTTAACATGAAAATTATTTTTATATTAATTTTACGATTTCATGTTAGTATATAAAGTAGTAGCTAAAGTATAGGAGGATTTATATGGATAAAATGTTTCAAAAAATTAGCACTTCACAAAATATTATATTTTTGCTGGGTGTTATTATTTATACCATCTGTCTTTTTACAATAACAGACATAGCTTTGATGCTATTTGTGACTTATGTTATAGCTTGTGCTTTGAATCCCATTGTTGACAAATTAGAGAAAAAATGCAATAGAAATCTGGCAGCTGTTATTGTATTTGGCGGTTTTATAGGTGGTATATTATTGATGTTTCTGCCAATTATAATTCTTGGCGGGAATGAAATTGCACACTTAGCTGCACAATACCCTCAGTATGTTGATCAAGTAAAAGATTTTATTATGAATTCTCCTGTTGTTGAACAGTTCGCTAACTCAGGCGGTTTACTCGAATCAATTACAACTATTTCCAAAGGCGGAATATATTTATTCGTATCAATAATTTTTACATATTTTTTAATAGTAGATAGAAATAAATTATTAGATGCAGTATTAAGATTTTTCCCAAAGAGATCAAGAGAAAGAATTAGAGAAATATATGAAATTTCAGAAGAAAAATTAAGCAAATTTGTATCAGGTCAATTTATTGCATCTGCAAGTGTAGGCTTAATTATGGTCATTGGCCTTTTAATATTAAGAGTTGATTCAGCAATTATATTAGGTTGTATTTCTGCTGTTTTAGATATTGTTCCGATTGTTGGCCCTGCAATCGCTTTAGTTATTTGCTTGGCAGTGGTATACAAAATGGGATGGACCGTTATAATATTAACAGCAGTAATTTTTGCAATTGCACAAATTGTTGAAAATAATGTTGTAAAACCATATGTATTCGGAAAATTTATGGATCTTCATCCGATAGTTATTTATATATTCTTGTTTGTTTGTGCAAAATACTTTGGAGCTGTAGGTGCTATATTTGCTCCTGCAATAGCAGCAGATACTTGCGTTCTTATAGAAGAATTGTATTTAAAAAATATGGATGCAGATGTAGAACAAGAGGTAAATAGGGAATAAAAAAACAACAAATTTAGTTTTAGCTGAAAAATAAAAATATCGGGTTGAATACTTATTCAACCCGATATTTTCAGATATTAATTAATATACAAACTGATAAGTTTGTCCATTCTTATTAATCGTAAATTGAAGCGGCTGCGGGTCATCTTTAAATTTTAAACAAAGTATTCTCATTGAAGAATTTGCTTTTAAATCATAATTTTCAGGTAATGAATGAGAAAATCTTGTAGCTTCCTTTATAACTTTTGCCAGTCTTACATTGTTTGCAACAGTAAAGCCTAATGACAAACCGCCTGTCGCAACAGCCAAGGGAACTCCCAAATTATCTGCAACATCTAATCTATCCATATCTACAAATGTTGATGTCGTAATATCTTTTAATGCTGCAAGTCTTTCCGAATAAACTTTTTCTACTTTTATATCGGAATTTGAATTATTTTTAACAATATATTCAAATGCGTGAACATATTTATTTTCTTTGTTTTTTAAACGATATTCATTAACTGTAACAGTAACATCAGCCTCTGCATTATAAAATTCTTCAGAATCAATACAAGTTAAATCAATCGGATCATTATCCTCCGAATACGGAATAGCAGAAGTTTTTTCATTTCCTTTTGACATTTTATCATTTATTTTACTCATGCCTGTTTTAAGCGGCTTTAAACCGTCAGGAAGAGTAAATAAACCGTCCGATGCGCCGGATCTTGCATAATCTATAAAATCAAACTTGTATTCTTTATATGCTTCTTTATCTTCAAGTGCTTCATATGCATAATTTTGACTTTTAAAGAAATCCGTAACCCCATTATTATCTTTATCATATTCTCCGTCGGTTACAATATATACATCCGTATCATGCAAAGCAGGGTAGAACTTCATATAATAGTGCTCATCACCGTATGTTGCATAATATGCATTTCCTGTAAGCTTCTTAACTTCGATTTCATTACTTAAAATGTTATCTACGACAGGCACAACTGTTCTTATATTTTGATTTTTTATTCTGTATGCATGATAGTCTTTAATCATGCCGGCTGCATTCGCAGTTGCCGAGAATAGTACAAGCAATGATAATACACAGATACCTTTTAGCATTTTTTTCATATTAGCTTTTCTCCTTTGTTACTAATTCAACACTTCCTTTTTTATGTTTTTAACTATAATCAACTTATTATTTTCTACGAAACATAGTCATCATATAATAAACATGGTCTTTGTTCAATTTATATTCAAAATATGCATTAAATTTTATTTAGCCATTTTGTGATTTGCTCTTTTACCAAAAATATTCCATTTTCAAACATAAATAACGGCTTATTTATCTCTTTTGCATTTGAAAAATCTTTAATTTCATTTATTATTTTATTTTTACATACTCCACCGGAATTTGTAAAAAGCGGAATAATTGTTTTATGCTCAAAGTTATTATTTTGCAAAAACGATTTTAGAGGTAAAGATACAGAAAAATTCCAAATTGGAGAAGCAACAAAAATAATATCATAATTTGAAATGTCGATATCTTCTATTTTGGGTATAAAATCAGTCTTCATTTGTTTTCTTATCAGTTTAGACATTATAAAAATATTATTTGGATATTTTTCAATCAGCTTTATCTCTTTTAAATCTCCGCCTATTATAGAATAAAGTTTTTCTGCGACATTTTTTGTATTTCCGCAATGAGAATAATAAACTGTCAATATTCTTTTATTTGATAAAATATCAGGCTTTTTATATTTAATGTTTTTCAATGCAATTATTTTTAAAGCAATAATTACAATTAACAAAAATAGTATAACGCACATTATATAAAATAAAGTTACCATATAATTACCCTGTTCATTACTTTTAACAACACATAGTTATTGCTTCTTTCGGACATATGTGGCTGCAAAGCGAACATCCGACACACTGTTCTCTGTTTAAGCTTAACCCTTCTTTATCAAGGTTTAATGCACTATATTCTGATTCAGAGCATATTTTTACGCATTTTCCGCAAGAAACACATGTTTCTTTATCAATAGATGGATATAGATGATTGTTTTTATTAAGTTTTTTGTGTGATGTAATTTTTTGAACCGCAATATTTTTTAGTCCTGATATATCATTAAATCCTTTTGATTCTAAATAATTCAAAAGTCCTGATTTTAAACCGTTAATTATTCCATATCCGTTAATCATAACTTCAGTGCATATTTGCACTGCATCAGAACCGAGTGTAATATATTGCGCCGCATCCTGCCAATCAGAGATTCCTCCCATACCTAAAATAGGTAAATTAGAAATTTGTCTTATTTGAGAGACACACTTAAAACCAATAGGTTTAACAGCTGCTCCTGACAATCCTCCATAAGTTGAATGTCCGTCCACATTAAGAACAGGCTCTAAAGTATCCAGATTAATTCCCATAAAACTTTGTACAGTGTTAATTGCAGCTACACCATCTGCACCTGCTCTTTCAACAGCACGTGCAATCCAGGTAATATCTGTTACATTTGGTGTCAATTTAACAAAAACAGGCTTTGTGGCTACAGATTTTACCCAAGATGTTATAAGAATTGATATTTCTGCGCTCGTTCCTATTGCCATGCCGATATTTCTTTCAGGCATTCCGTGAGGACAAGAAAAATTAAGTTCATAAGCATCTATTGGCGTATCATTCAAAATTTGAACAAGATTTTGCCATTCTTCTCTTTCAACCGGCGCCATAATACTTGCAATTATAACTTTTGTCGGATGTTTTGATTTAAGATATTTAATTCCGTCAACCCAATATTGTACAGTTTCATGACTTAGCAATTCTATGTTTTGAAGACAAATAATCTTCCCTTTTTCTTTTATTGTTGCATAACGCGGACTTGCTTCAATCATTTCTAAATCATCAGGAGTTATTGTTTTTAAAACAGCTCCGCCCCAACCCATTTCAAATGCTTTATCAATACTTTCAATTGACGCTGTTGGAGGTGCTGATGCCAACAAAAACGGATTTTCAAATTCTATTCCTAATATTGATGTTTTTAACGTAGCCATTTATTAACCCTCATAACTTGTATTAATTTTAAATAAAATCTTACTGATGCAGCTTTTTAACCATGTAACAATACATTTGGACTTGAGTTTTAACCCCTTCATTTATGCATTCTTGCATAAGTTTTTTTATATATGCTTTTTTATATTGATTTTTATGATATTCAAAATAAAAACCATCTAATGTTAATCTTTTAATATCATCTCCGGCAGCTTCTCCATAATCACCGGCAAATTTTTCTGCACTTTTTATTGTTTCAAATTCTATATTTTTTATGTTTTTCTCTTTATTCCTTGCCTTTAACTTTATTATTTCTAATTTTTTATCTGACATATAGAATTTTACATTTTTATTTCCATCATTCAAATAAAGATAGTTCTCGGACTGCGAAAAAGGTTGAGCACTTTCTAAATATCCCATAGGATACACAAATCCGTTTTTGGCAAAATAGTAGAATAAACCGTAATTTGAATTTTTGTTATTTGTTATTTTGTCTGTCACAATTAAAATTCGCTCTTTTGATTTATTAACTTTTACTGTTGTATAGTAATAATTCTGTGGAAATTCGCTCAAAACAATTGAATAGTCAAAATAATCTTTGTTTGAATTATATCTGTCCGCAAGTTTTTTATTCATTAAAATTGTATTTAGCGGAATAAAATCAAACCTTTCATATTTTTCAAAAGTTTTTTTTCGTTCATTAAACTTTGTTTCAGGAACGTTTTCCCACTTTTCATCGGAATATGAAATAAACCAAGGTTTTTCCGGATTGGTATATTCGTCATATTTAAATAAAACTTGAGGGAACAACTCTGTTGAATTTTCAACTAAATTATAAACCCTCATTCCGCTTTCTAAGGCACCGGAAGAATATTCATTACATATAAAACTATCATCACAAACGTAGTACCTGTCTCTTGTGCCTCCGCTTATTACATGCTGAGGTTTTCTGTCTACCATTGTATAAATATCGTAAACTACACCTTTCCAATCGCCATCAGCTATTTCACCAATCAAAAGTTCTTCTATTCCATCAACATTTACATCATAATATGCATACCCTATTTTTTCTTTTGGTTCAATTATGTTATACATATAACTCATATTTTCTTTTTCAAGTTTTGACGAATCCCATTTTTCCTCAATTGCAGTTATATGTTTTTCCAAAATATTCCGGTATAAATCTTCTCCTTTCATACCTTGATTTTTATAATATACAGAACCTTTTATCCCTTGAATATTTACCATTTCTCCAAGGTTGTAAAGAAGTTTAAAAGATTTTGGCGCTTCAGCACTGCTTATATAATTATATTGAACATCAGTAGGATGCTTTAACACAACATCATAGAGAATTCCGTTTTTATCAACAAGTTCGCCAATCTTTTTTCCGCCGGGCAGCATTGCATGATAAGAAGGACTTGCATACGCTTTTATACCAAACGTAAAGCCGCCAAAACCTGCCTTTTTAGACTCTTTGTGATACACGGAAATTTTATCTTTTTCCTTTACAACTTCAAAAGTACCTTTTAATTCCTCAGGCAAAGTAATTGAAAACAACTTATTTTTAACTATCACATCTTTGTTGTTTAGCACCTCTGTTTCAACACTTTTTTCTTGTGCATAAACAGGATTTAAAGACAAAATAATTGCACCGATAATTACATTAATTATAAACTTATTTTTCATTCAGCTCGTTCCTTTTAATTTATTGAAATTCCGCAATACGTTTACCCATCTCGAATGCAGACTGCATATCTTTAGGGAATTGCTCCTCTCTTACTTTAGCTTTATGTTTTTCATCAAATAAATCAATATCGTATTTTGAATAATCAATGAATTGGTATGTATCACAAGAATAAAGAGCTTCCGAATAACCCAATACGTGCTCTAAGCAATGCACATTATCATTTAATATTAAAGGATAGTTATATTTTTCCATCATTTCTTTAGGACAATTCATTGTAAATATAACCCCCGTAGGAATAACCTTTGGTCTAAGACTTTTAAGTCCGCCGGTTTCTTTATCAACAATATAAGTATGAATAGGAAACAAAAGCCGTTCCAAAAAACTCCTGAATTCACCTGTCGGATATGAAAAATAAACAGGAGAACCTATTATTATTCCGTCCGCTTTTACACATTTTTCAAGAATCGGACGCAAATCATCTTTAATTGCACAAACACAATTTGTATTATTGCCCTTCCTTTTACACGCAAAACAGCTCATACAACCCTTAAAATTTACATCATAAAGATTATAATATTCGACTTCCGCTCCGACTGATTCAGCACCCATTTGAGCCTCTTTTAAAAGTTTTGCCGTATTAAAATTTTTTCTCGGACTTCCGTTTAATATAATAATTCTTTTCATTTATTCTCCTTTTATCTTTCCATTAAGACATACAAAAAACATGAAATAAAATACAAGTCCTATTTCTTTGCACTAATTATTATATATTAAAAACACAAAGTCTGTTTTTACTGTTTCTTAAATATTAACGTTTCTTGTATCTGTCCCAACGGCAATTAAACTCTCTGACTGCCTCTGCAGCTGCTTCTTCAGAATACTTATATTTTGAAAGGCTTATCATAATTCTGCCTTCAGAAGCTTCCATCATTTTTTTCTTAATTTTATACGGATACGTTTGATTACCGTCTAATTTTCCTTCATGAACTGCAGCAATAATATCATCCATGTACATTTGCATATATTGCGGAATTTTTGGAAAACGCTTTATATATTCAGTTATAGGCATATTTTCTCTGTATCTGTTTCCGTTAGCGGTTGTTAAAAGAAAATTACCTATCGTATTCAACCCGCCAAGAGAGGCCGGTGTAATATGTTCTATTGAACCGGTTGATGCAATAAAAATACGTCTTGTTGCCTCTGTTTGCGATCTTGTCGCATATTTTACAACAAATGCATTTTTACTGCTTCCTGATGTTGGAAGAAAAAGCGCTTTATTTTTAATATTATTAAATATTTCACGCTCATTTTCTTTAGGAATTATTTCATCCAGAGAACTCAAAAATACTTTACGTTTAAATGTATCACGACTGTCATTTTCAATAATTATATGTCTGCACTTTGTTGTTTTTTCTCTGAGCTTCAATGCCGTAGACGGAGACAATTTTCTGGAAAGAGCATCAACCTCATCCAATACCATAAATTCTTCAAGTTTCAACTTTGTCAAACAGCTGTTATATAACATTTGCAAACAATTTTGGATATTATCATCAGGATTTAAAGCCGCAAAATCTTTGAATATAGCATAAACTGATTTTTCTGTAGGTAAAAGATTATCAACAAAACCTGACAACAACGTTACAGAATCCAATGCAGTTCTGCATTTTGCCAAATTTTTTTCAAATCCTTTAAGGGCGGTTGCAGGTATAATTTTTGTCCCTCTGTATGGACATGTAATGTTAATAAGTCTGCGTAAAGGCTTTCCTGCTGAAGTCGAACCTTCAAACGGAATATCATAATAATATTTTAGATAATTTTCCGGAGTTATTCGCTTCGGTTTTGACTTTGGCTCCTGCACAGACCTTCTACCCCCAGTATGATATGGTATGAAATTTGTAGTAATAGCTGATACGTACACAAATCACCATCCTCAACGCTATAATATCAAAAATCAGCCAATCGGGCAAGTATTGTATCATTTTATTGATTTTACAAGCTGAGCAATTTCTTTAGCAGCATCATATTTAGCTAAATTTGAAGAATTCTGTTTTAAGTAGTTAATCCTTACGGGATTTTCTATCAACCCTACAATAATTTCACGCAGTTTATTTGGCTCAAGTTCACTATCTTCAACATAAATACAAGCACCATTTTCAAGTAAAGATTTTGCATTAATTCTCTGGTGATTAGCCGCCGCATAAGGATAAGGTATCAATATAGGAGCAACTTCTGATGCACAAATTTCCGAAAGACTAAGAGAGCCCGCTCTTGATACAACAATATCACTTGATTTTAAAACTGCTACCATATTATCAAAATACGGTCTTATTATCAAGTTTTTGTCACTTTCAAAATTCGGATAAAACTGTTTCAAACGCTCTATAACTTCGTCATAATTTTTTTTACCGGTTTGGAATATTATTTGCAAATCAAATTCTTGAGAGAGTTCTCTTAATAGTTCAACAGTAGTATTATTAACAGATTTTGCGCCTTGAGAACCACCCATAACACACAAAGTCAGCTTGTTTACAAGATTCATTTGCAACCTTGCGTCAGTTTTTGTGAGAGTTTTAAAATCTTCTCTTATCGGATTTCCTGTAACAATAGAATGTTTATTCGGAATAAATTTCTTTGCTTTATCAAATGCAAGAGAAACATATTTAGCTCTTTTGCATAACCTTCTTGTTACAAGCCCCGGCATTGCATCACAATCATGCATTATATACGGAGTTTTTGTTATTCTGCAAGCAAAAATCATTGGGGCGGAAACGTATCCTCCGGTAGCAAAAATTGCTTTCGGTTTATATTTCTTTATGTATCCTACAGAACGAATAATAGCCTTTACAAGTTTCATACCCCATAAGAAAAATTTCGGATTAAGCTTTCTTGGCATACCTGAAATACTCACATGCAAAAATTTGTATCCTTTTTTTGTTGCAAGTTCAAATTCCATGTTTCGTTTATTACCGACATAATATACCTTGTTTCCGTCATTTATCAGAGCATCCGCAACTGCAAGTGCAGGATAAATGTGTCCTCCCGTACCGCCTCCGGTTACGAAATAAGTGCTATTATATGTTTCTGCCATTACCAAACCTTACCTTTTTAACATTATCTTTTGAAATATTTAACAAAATTCCTATCATCCATAAAGAAACCATTACGGAAGAACCGCCATAACTTATAAATGGCATCGGAACACCGGTTGCAGGCACAAACGAACTTGCTACCCACATATTTAAAAACCCTTGAAAACATATAGAAAACGTAAGTCCCAATGCCAAAAGCTTTCCATACATATCCTGACATTTTGCCGAAATTGTAAAACCTCGCTGTAAAATTGTCCAAAATAAGCAAATAATAAGTAAACAACCAATAAAACCGTGTTCTTCACCAATAACCGCATAAATAAAATCGGTATGTGCCTCCGGAAGCCATGCCAATTTTTGCTTTGAACTTCCGTACCCGACTCCGTACAATCCGCCTGATGCGAATGCAACCAAAGATTGAATTATATTGTATCCTGCCCCCAAAGGGTCAGCCTCCGGATGAAGCCAAGTTGTAATCCTTGATGATTGATATCCTTTCAAACCTTTTAACAAAAGGAGCGGAATCATCATACTTGCACTCCAAAGAATAGTTTTAACCGAACCGCCCGCACAAAAATATATTGCAACAGAAGTAGCAAGCAAAAGAATTACCATACTAAGATTCGGCTGAATAAATATCAAACATATCATTATGAAAATAGGTAAAAATGCCGTTACAATTTTATCATTATCTAAAAGTATTGTATTTTTACTGAATACTGCCGCAAGAAGCAATACGACCGCAGGCTTTGCGAACTCTGACGGTTGAAGGCTTAACGGCCCGATATTTAACCATCTTTGCGCACCATTAACCGTTGTACCTGCAATTTTTACGAGCACAAGCATTGCTATTACAAAAATTGTAAACGGTAAAGTATATGCTATAAGCTTTTTATAATGAAAATTTGATAAAAATTTTAATCCGATAAATCCCGCAACAACACCTAAAATTTGCTGTATAAGAAATCTTGCAGGATTAAGCCCCATCTCTATACATTTTGGTGCACTTGCAGAAAAAATAGCCATTAAACCAATCACAACAAGAAATGTGACAGCAATTAGCAGCGGTCTGTCAGATTGCATATTTTGAGCATTTAAGTTTTGGCTATTTGGATAAGACATATTCTTTAAAAACTTCTCCTCTGTGTTCGTAACTGTTGAACATATCAAAACTTGCACAAGCCGGTGATAGCAAAACCACATCCGGCTTCAAGCTTATAGCTTTATCAATTGCGTTTTCCATACTCTCTTCTTTAATTATATTACTAAAACCGTTTTTTATAAGATTTGTTTCAAACCGTTCCGTTGCTTCCCCGATAAGTAAAACAGTATGAATATGTTTGTTTATGGAATTACACATTTCAGTCAGGTCGGTATTCTTATCTCTGCCACCTAAAATCAATGCAACATCTACATTATTAAAAGAATCAATCGCAACAATTGAAGCTTCCGGATTAGTAGCTTTAGAATCATTATAGAAAGTAATTCCGTCCATTTCTCTTACTTTTTCCAATCTGTGCTCAGGAGCTTTGAATGACATTATAGCTTCTCTTATAGCTTTTGTGTCTATGTTTAGTAATTTTGCTATAACAATTCCGCACATTATATTTTGATGATTATGATGTCCTAAAAGAGGACAGTCATTCAGAGTAATTATTTGTTCTCCTTTATAAAAAATAGTATTATTCTTTATATAGCAATCTTTTTCATCATCAAAAAATACAACATTCTTACACTTTTGAGAAAAGTCTTTTAATTTTGAATCAGATGCGTTTAAAACAGAATACTCCGGAGCTTGGCTGCCTAAAAATAGCTTAGCTTTTGCTTTAAAGTAATTATCCAATCCTCCGTGCCAATCAATATGGTCGGGAGTAAAGTTTGTCCAACAAGCTATTTTAGCTTTAAAATCTTTTGTCACCTCAGCTTGATAAGAGCTTACTTCGCAAACCAAAAAATCATGGTTTTCGTTAATTAATGATGTAGGAGGAACTCCTATATTTCCGCATACCGGAGCATCATATTTTACTGATAAAATATGTGATACAAGAGCCGTCGTAGTTGTTTTACCGTTCGTACCTGTTATAACTATAAAAGGAATTTTGGTATTTCTGTATGCATATTCTATTTCTGAAATAATAGGAATATTTTTAGATTTTAATTTTTGAAAAATTTCGGATTTAGGAGGAATACCCGGACTTGTGACAGCAAAAGATGAATTATTTATAAAATCATCACTGTGTTTTCCTGTTTCTATATTAATCCCAAGTTTCCTCAGTTCATCTATTTGCCCAAGATATTGCTCTTTTGGAGCATTTCCTTCTGTAACATATACATCATGACCCTGTTGTTTTGCATATTTTGCAGCAGCAATGCCGCTTCTTGATAATCCTAATATTAAAACCTTATCTGACATCTTTACTCTCCATGTATAGATTCTATTGTACTTCAAATGTATAATTTTAAACAATACATATTTATTAAATTTATGTTAATCTTTTATTATGAAGAAGTTAGCTTTAATTTTTACACTACTCATGTTTTCTATGATACACGCTTGCAATGCGGCAGAAGTATATGAGGAAGACGGGAAATTCGGTTTAAGAGAATCTAAAAACGGACAGATAATAACAGAGGCAAAGTATAAAAAACTTGTGCGTCTCGGAAATTCTTCCTGGATACTGCAAAGTGGTGTAAAATTCGGTATTTTAGCTGATAACGGCGATATTATAGTTGAACCTAAGTACAATCAAGCAGAAAGAGTTTTAGGTAAATTTGCCAAATTTGCAAAAGGCGAAAAATATGGAATTTATGATGAAATGGGATTTACCATACTTCCTGTGGAATATTCTTCAATAGATTTGTTATACGGCGGAATGTTTGTAACATGTAAAAATTATAAATACGGCATTACAGACTTAAACGGTCAAGTTATATTAGATAATATTTTTGACGATATTTACATGCCTGATTTTAACACCATGGTCTTTGTATATGGCGGACAGGTTATGGAAATAACTCGAGACCCCGATGCAGCTGTATCAATACCATATGATATTCAATCAATCCACGAAGATTTAAATGCTCTAAAATTTACTGATATAGCATCTAATCCGATAACTTCCACCGGCTATTACAGTGTAACCGTTACAGACTATATATTAAAATTAATTTCCTCAATTTCTCCGGCATACGAAGAAACAATTGATGAATTAATGTTTTCACAAGGAGCAGATACTGTAAACGTTCTAATGCGATTCGGCTGGCTTCCTAAGTTCCCTTTCGTTTATGCAAAAAAATATTATAAAAATGTAAAAAACCCATATAGCGGGCCTTTAAGCGGCATAAAGAAAAATTTAAAATTAAGAATGAAAGATTAGACTATAAAAGGTCTTCATAAATATTATTATATTTTTCTATTGACTTAAAATCCCAATCAGTGTTGTAATTTAGGCAATTCTTAATAAGAATATTCCAACTTGAATGATTTTGTATATAGAAATTTAATGCTCTTAATACAGTTTGTGTATAAAATTCATTGGGATTAAGTGAGAGTAAAAGATTTTCTTCTGTTTTAAAACCACACCCATCAATCATACTGTCAAAAATTTCAATAATACTGTCATTATAAATTCCGCACTTTGATGAAATCGGAATACAGCCGAATTTTATTGCATCAAGGTAAATATTACTTTTAGGATTTGTCCTGTTTGGCAGCATTATCATATCAGATGCAGCTAAAAATTGTAAAGTATTAATTGCCCCGTCAATAAATATCCACCGCCCATTAACAGAGGGATATTTTTCACAAAAATCAATAAATGATTTTACATATTCATTTTCCAAACCGTTTGGAATATTAATAATAATTTGAATGTTTTTGTTCAATTCAAACATTTTTAGAATTGCAGCCACTGCAATATCAAATCCTTCATAATTTATATCATTAAGAATTTGCAAAAAGAACAGCGGGGCATCATAACAAGAATCTAAGTATCCGCATATTTTAACTTCATCACTTACAAATAAATTGTCATCTGTGAATTTCGTGCGAATTCGGTCTTTATTGAACTCTTTTAGCAGATATTTTTTATTTTTGATTTTTTCTTCTCTAAAATTGCTTACATCAAAAGGGAAAACAATATCAAAATCTTTTACATCTTTTTTATCAATTACAAAGCCGCTATTGTTTTTTGTTTTAAGCACAGCATCATACATCGTTCCTGTCAGTTCTGAATTATCAAATATCTCATTATAATACGTTTTCGATTTTACAGCCCAAAAATCTGCTTTTTTTAGCGTTAAATACATCGGATTATAATAAGGGGTTTTAGCATTTTTCATTTGTGGAAATAATTTTACGACCCGCTTGTTTAAACGCCTAAACAATATATTTTCTTCCTGCTCATTGTCCTCTTTAATAAAATGTCTAAAAGTTGTGTAATTCTTGTATATAAGCTCAAGACAATCACTCATTTCCGAAAAATTTTTATGTATAGGTAATTTAAAAAGTGCCGCAACATTCTGTTTAATATTCTTATCCCTACATAATCTTTGCATTGATTTTTTATCTGCAATATTGAGAAATGCCCAAAACATATCAAGGGATTTTATTTCATGAAAATCATTTATCGTTTGAAAAACTTTTATAGGATATTTCCTTTTTGATTCAAATTCCGCACCGAGAAAAAACGGGATACAGTCTGAATGTATAATATCCGGTTTTATGTATCTTGCAAATATTCTTACAAATTTAAGATACACAGCAAGATATTTAATATCATTAAATTGTTTAGGATAATCCGTTTTCGGAAATGCATCACAAAAAATGCCATATATTTGAATATTATTTTTTGTTTTTCTTAGTTTAAATAATGATGCTTCATATCCGGTATTTTGCAAAAAAGTATCCTCATTTTTTACCGGCTTACCTAAATGTTGATTATTATCCGATAGCGGAACGATAACACTTATTTTTTTATCAGGATACTGTTTTTGAAATGCCAGAATATAATCTTCCGGAAGATTTGCAGTCGTCACAAATAAAATTTCTTTAAAACTTTTTTGTCTAATTTTGCGAATAAGAGCCGACAAGTTTTTCCTTAAAAGTCGATACGTAATTTTATATTCATGCAATAAATCACTACTACAAGAACTTTTGCTTTCAGAAAAACTCTCAACTGAATTGTCTTCTTGAGCGTTTGTTAAGGATGCTTGCTCTTCCATGTCTTTAAAATTAACATGTTGGTTTGCATAAATCAAGAATTTAATAATTTTTCAAACATTTCGCCTAAGTTGTCACTCTCAATTTCAATCAGCGGAATTCCATATTCTTTTGATAATTTTTCAACCTTTGGGTCATAATTTATTGCCGCAACTTTAACTTTTGATTTAATACCGATAACATTTGCATGAAATCTCATTGCAACCAGATATTCCAATTCTGATAAACAATTTATGGCACTGTCTAATGACAAATTTTCAAATATTTTTACTTTCTGTATCCCTGATTCTTTAAGATATAGAGCAAATTGGTGACATATATCTTTATCATAAGAATCATGAAGTGATATTATATGAATTTCTTGAGTTTTAAATTTTTCTGCAATTTGTTGTGCTAAGTTTTTTAAAAAAATAGGATTCTCCTGAATTTGCTTACAGTCCCTAAGCTGAATTCCCACAATATTTTTAACATTTTTGGGTTTCAATTCAAGTTCAAAAACAGGATCCTTAACTACTTTTGACTCAATTTCCCAAGATTCTAACAGTTCTTTTGATTTTACGTCCCTTACAGTTATTTCATTTGCTTTTTTTAATATTATTTTTGTTAAAAATCTGCCGATTTTGGAATTTATCGGCCCTATTCCTTGTGCGAAAATAATAACTTTTTTCCTAAAAATCAAAGCACAAAAAATAACACCCAAGTAATAAATAAGGCTTTTTAAACTGGTTGCATCCTGCAATAAACTTCCGCCGCCGGAAATCAGTATATCCGTTTCCACAAGTGATTTCAAAAATCCAAACATTGAGCATGACTCAACATCATAAAGTTTTTTTGTTACTTCCGGTTTTGATGAAATTAATGTAATTTTTTCTGCCTTAAGTGATTTCAGTTTCTGAACCAATATTTTTGCAATTAATTCATCTCCGAAATTATCAAATCCAATGTAACCGGAAACGACATACTTTGTCATTGCTGAATGTTCTCCATAACTGCCTTAATATAAGGGATTGCTTGAATTGCACCATAATTTTGGGTTTGAAGTCCTGACACAACTGATGCAAACTTTGTAGCTTCATTAGGAACATACCCGTTTATAATTGCGTATAAAAATCCGCCGTTAAATACATCTCCGGATGCGGTTGTATCAATTGCCTTTGAAGTATTATAAAACTCTGTAAAACTTACTTCGCCGTGATACCCTGTATAATATCCATTATCAATGTGAGATTTTATTACAACAATTTTCACACCTTTATCCCAAAAATGTTTCATTATCTTGTCAACCGAATCCATATCATACAGTCTTACGGCGTCACCTTTAAGGCTCAAGAATATAATATCTGTATATTCTACAATTTCTTCCAAAAATTCTTTTGTATCAGATGAACTCATAAAACAAGAAGTGTAGTTTGGATCATATGCAGTTAAAACATCATTTTCTTTTGCAATTCTAAAACTTTCTCTTACCATTTCTCTGGAGCTTGCGCTCAAAGACTGTACAACACCGGTTGAATATAATAATTTAAGTTTTTTTATATATTCTTCCGAAATATCTTCCACGGAAAGTTTTGTAGCAGCGGTTTTTCTTTTGTAATACAAAAGTTCTTTCTTATCCTGAGATTTGGATATAATATACATACCGTTTTGTTCTTCGTTGGTTTTAATTAACGAGGTATCAACATTTTCTTTTTTTAAACTGGAAATAATAAATTCACTAAATCCGTCATTACCGACTTTTGTTAAATAAGTCACACTTCCGCCGAGTCTTGCAATTGTAATTGCGGTTGTAACCGTATCCCCGCCAAAAAATTTGTTTAATGTTGAACTCTCTGCAAGAGTTCCGTTAGACGACAGTTCAATTAAACATTCACCAATAATAGCAATATCTATTTTTTGCTGCTCCATGCTTTATAATCCTTAATTTGCCTCAAGATATCCTTTGTTCTTATAGTAACTTCCTGAGGAGTAAACCCTTGATAAAAATCACGTCCGACACCTACTGCAACAGCTCCTGCTTTTATATATTTTACAACTTCATTGAGCTTTATATTTCCCATAGGCATGAGATTCAAAAACGGCATTTGCCTTAAAATATCTTCTATATATTGGATTCCGCCCATTGCTTCTGTCGGAAACAACTTTATGAGCGGGATTCTTGATTTCCAAGCATTATAAGCTTCGTTTGCAGTTGTTGCGCCGGCAATAAATTGTACTCTCTTGTTTTTTGATATTTTAATCAAACTCATTTGGAAAATCGGAGAAGAAAATAAAACAGCTCCGCTTTGGAAAGCAATATCTGCCTGCATTGACGTTATTATGCCGCCCGCACAAACGTGTGCAAATTTTGAAACTTCTTCAATTGCCTTATAACTTTGAGGGTGTTCTATATTAATTTCAAGCACTTTAATCCCGCCATCAACCAGAGCATGCGCTACTTCTACAATTTTTTTAGGTTCTTCACAACGAATAATCGGATATATTTTTGCCTCTCCAATCATATGTATATAATTATCATTCATTTGTATGTATCCTTCTCTAACCTATTCATTATATCATAAATATGTAGTATACTAATTTTAGGAACAATATGAAAATTTTTCAAACTGCATTTCATACTATATTTGTGCTCTTGGTGATATGTTTCGTTTATTTTGTTACATATACTTTTATAGAACCAAGGGCTTATGATTTTATGACCAAGTTTGCAGTAACACAAAGGTTGCCCTTTGATTATAAAAAACAAATTCGAGGTAATAACAACACAATTCTAATTATTGTTGACAATAAAACAATAACAAAATATCGCTGGCCATGGAAAAGAAAAGTTTGGTGCAACATATTTGATTATTTATACAAATATTCTAAACCAAAAGTTATCGTCGGAGATTTCGTTATAACTGCACCCGATAGAGAAAATCCCGAATCCGACAGGCAATTTTATCGTTCTATTAAGCAGTTTGATAATTTGGTTTTAGGTTTTCTTCCAAAATATATAGATTGGGAAGATTCTCAGGAAGGATTGATATATGAAAAAGCATTTCTTGAAAAATATGCATTAAATAATGTAGAATTACAAAACATTACTCTTCCGGAATCATTTGAGAGTATGTTTACTTACCCTAAAGAGTATATGGAGGTAGTAAAATATCCCGGTTCTATATCAACATATCCAAGCGCAATAAGCGGCAATTACAAAAAATATGCGGCCGGGACAAGAACAAGAAATTTTGAACATATTATTAATTACAAAGGTTCATATATACCATCGAGTGCTTTTAGAACTTTCTTATTAGCCAATAATTTCCCTAAAATTACGGTATCAAAAAAATATATTGAATTTCCAGAATTGAATTATAAGATAAAGCATACACTTACTAATTTACAATCAATAGTTCCTATTAAATTTTATTCCATAGATTTTGAAGGATTTTCGCATAAAAAATATTCCGCATGTGATATTATTGATTCATACAAGAGCTTGGAACAAGGTAAAGAACCTAAAATTAATCCTGCAATTTTTAACAATAAAATTGTTGTTATAGGAGCAAAAGCTGATTTTGACGGAATAAATGACCATCTGGAAACACCTATGTCAGAAAGTCATCCCGGAGCGGATGTCGTTGCTACAACTATTGATAACATTATGTATAATGATTTTCTGACAGTTATTCCTGATTGGATTAATGTAATAATTACTATTTTACTAATGCTTTTGAGTTATATCATAGTAAATAAAAATGAAACAATCCGAGCTGCTATTTATTCTGTAACAGCAATTTGTGTTTACTTTATAACAACTTATTTTTGTTACTACTATTCTATTGTTATAAATGTAATTACGCCAATTGTAATGTATATTATTGCAATAACAATTTCATATGCTTACAGATATATTAAAGAAGCTATTTACAAAGAAAAAGTTAAAACTGCAATGGGCAAATATATTTCGGAAGACGTTATGAACCGTATTATGCTAAATATAGACAACTTGGGTCTAGGCGGTAAAAAAGCAATTGTTACGGTTTTATTTTCCGATATCAGAGGTTTTACATCACTCTCTGAAAGAATGTCTGCCCAACAAGTTACAGACCTGTTAAATGAATATTTTACTGCAATGGAACCTATTGTCTCTAAATACAACGGCATTATAAATAAGTTTATAGGCGATGCAATAATGGCTGTTTTTGGAGAACCCATACAGAATGATGAGCATGCCGCAAATGCAGTAAAATGCGGATATGAAATGTTAAATAAAGTTCAAGAATTAAACAAAAAATGGGAAGAAGAAGGAAATCCAAAAATTGAAATCGGAATCGGTATTAATACCGGTGAAGTTTTTATTGGCAATGTAGGTTCGGAAAATAGAATGGAATACACCGTTATAGGAGATACCGTAAACCTTGCCAGCAGATTAGAAGGATATAATAAAACATACAAGACAAAAATGCTTGTCAGCAAGACAACATATGAACATGTGAAAAAATTTGCTGATGTAGTAAAAATTCCGGAAGTCGAAATCAGGGGAAAAGCAAACAAAATTGATATATATGAAATTTTAAGAGTTAAGTTATAAACACAACCGTTACAGATTTGACTTCAACTTATGTTTTATCTAATCTACAAGAATGAAGAACCAATGCATTATATGTGATTTTGACGGTACAATTACGGAAAAAGACGGGCTTTACAGCTTTATAGAATTGTATGCCCAAGATGGCTGGGAAGATATTGAACAATTATGGATAGATGGTAAAATCAGTTCAAAAGAATGTCTTACTGAAGAATTTAAGTTAGTAAAAAATTTATCAGAAAGTTTAGTAAATAATTTTGTTGAAACTTTAAATATTGATAAATATTTTAAGGATTTTTATTCAGAAATAACTGCTCAAAACATTGATTTATATATTGTTAGTGACGGAATTGATTATTTTATAAACAGGATTCTGAAAAGATATAATTTAGAAAAAATCAATGTAATATCTAATCACGGTGAATTTAAAAACGGAAATTTTATCCTAACATTCCCAAATGATTATTCATCCTGTAAAAATAATGCGGGAACATGCAAATGCAAAGTTCTTTCCGACTTAAGACAACAATACAATAAAATAATATATATAGGCGACGGAGCTTCTGATTATTGTGTATGTAATAAGGCTGATGTATTGTATGCAAAATCTTCTCTTAAAGAATTTTGCAAAAAAAATCAAATACAATTTCTGCCATTTTGCTCATTTAAAGATATATTAATGTCTTTCAAATAATTTTAGATACTTTGTTGTAATCGAAATAAATGCATCAAAATCTTTACCCGAAACAGTATCTAAAATATCATCCTCTTCCTGCATGATAGGCACTAACCTTTCTTCAATATAACTCTTCCCTTCAGGAGTAAGATATATATGCAAATTCGGATATTTTCCCGGTTTAAGCTTCAAAATACCCTTTTTTTCGAGTTTTTTAACCGTAGAATTTAATGTTTTTTTGCTTATTAAACAACTGTCTGCTATATCTTTTTGCAAACAACCTTCACCCATTGTTAATATCGCAAATAACAATGTGTATTCCGAATCAGTTATTTGCATTTTGTTCAGCAGAGAATTATAAATCTTATCCGTTTCACACAGAACTTTATGCAAATACTTTACTTTTTCACTGATATTATAATCCATCGTATTTTTATATTACCATGCAACTGTTTAATTTCAAATATATTAAATTTTAATTTATGTAAATAATCCGATTTCGGACTATTGAAATTTAAATTTTTACATGATAGTTTAATAGAGTTAATAGAAAATATGGAGATAACTATGATTTGTTTAGAAAACAACATGATTACAGACGAAGAAGTTAAAAGACTTGACAATGAATACAGCTCTTGGGGTGATACGGTTCATTATTCAAAAGACCCAAAAGTATTCAGAGGTTGTGAAGGTTCATACATGTATGATTCTAAAGATACGCCTTATTTAGACTTACAGATGATGTATTCATCTTGCAATTTTGGTTACAAAAACCAGAGAATAACAAACGCAGTTATTGACCAAATGAATAGCTTACCACAACTTACGCCTAAGTTTATTCAACCTTATAAATCACTTTTAGCGGAAAAAATGTCAAAAATGATAGAAGCAAGATTTGGTGAAAAAGGAAGAATGCACTTTAACGTGGGTGGTGCTCAAGCAACCGAAGACGCAATAAAAATTGTCAGAAATTACACACACCGCAACGGATTTTTTGCATTCCAAGGCGGATATCACGGCAGAACAATCGGTGCTACAGCGCTAACATCTTCGTTCAGATACAGAGAAAAATACGGACACTTTGCTGACAGAGCAAACTTTGTTCCATTCCCGTACTGTTTCAGATGTCCATACGGTATGAATTGTGAATCTTGTAATCATTTCTGTGTTAAACAGTTTGCAAGAAACTTTGAAAGCGAATATAAAGCAATATACGATCCGAAAACAGGCGAATGCGAATACAAAGCATTTATTGCAGAACCTATTTTAGGTACAGGCGGATACATAAATGCTCCTGAGTGGTACTTTAAGGAATTAAAAGAAATTCTTGATAGTTACGGCATTATGCTTGTTGTAGACGAAGTTCAAATGGGTATGTTCAGAACAGGTAAACTTTGGGCAATCGAAAATTATGATGTTGTTCCTGATGTCATGACATTTGCAAAATCTATAACAAACGGTATGAACCCGCTATCCGGTTTATGGGCAAAAGAAAAATATATTGCTCCGAATGTATTCACTCCGGGAAGTGCACACTCTACATACTGTTCAAATCCGATAGGCATAAGAGCTGCACATGAAGTTATGAGTATTGTAGAAGAAGAACAAAGCAAATTTGAAACAGAAATTCCAAGAAAATCAGCTTTATTTATGAGAGGCTTAAATTATCTTAAATCTAAATACAAAGAAGTTGGTGATGTTGGCGGTATCGGCTTTGCATTAAGAATAGAGTTAACGCAAAAAGACGGATATACACCAAACAGAGAACTTTGTGATGCTATGCAAGAAGAAGGTTTAAAAGGAGATTTAAGCTACCACGGCAAAAAATGCGGACTTGTTCTTAATAATGGCGGATTCTTCAAGAATATTATCACTCTTGTTCCTCAGCTATACATATCTGATGATGAAATTGAAATGGCAATAGATTTAATGGATCAATTACTGAGCAGGTTAGTAAAATAATGTCATTGGATTTTATCTTCAAACATGATGATATAGAGCCAAAAGGTGCTATACTGCTTTTTCACGGATTAACAGGAAGTCCTTTTGAATTAAAAAAATACGGTCAGTTTTTATTCAAAAACGGATATGATGTTTATGCAGAATGTCTCCCCGGACACGGAGATAATTTTGAAGAAATTTATACAATTAAATACCAACAGTGGTTGGATTTTGCGTATTCAAGATTCAAAAATCTAAAATCCGAATATGAGGACGTGTATGTTTCGGGTCTGTGTTTGGGAGCAGTACTTGCTTTGGCTGTCGGAGAGAAATTTAAAGACGAAGTCAACGGCATAATTTCGCTTTCTACAACACTGTATTTGGACGGATGGCGTTTGCCTTGGTACAAATTTTTAATTCCGCTTGCTGCATCAACAATATTGAGGTTCTATTATAATTATCCTGAATGTGAACCGCATGGAATTAAAAACGAAAAAACAAGAAGTATTGTTAAAAAGCTTCTTGCAAAGGGTGATGTTGGTATGAATGATTTTCCTATGACAGGATTTTATGAACTTTTAAAATTGTCCGCAGTTGTCAGAAAAAATCTGAAGTCTATTATTACACCAATTTTACTTATACATTCCCTTGAAGATGATTTAACAAGCGTAAAATCTGCAAATGTAGTATACAAAAACATCTCTTCATCAGATAAAAACTTAATTATTCTAAAAAACAGTTACCATATGGTTTTGTATGATAACGAAAAAGAATTTGTTTTTGATGAATCCATAAAATTTATTGAAGCGCACTTGAACAAAAAAATTAAAGAGGAGCTTGTACCATGCTAGAATGGTTATTCATAACAATATCTGCAATTCTTACCCTGTTTCTTATTTCCTATAAAACTTATATATGTAAATTGGAGCGTACACCAGCAATTTCTGTTTTTGTTTCGGCAATTACGGGGACCATGCTTTTATATGTGTTATCAGCAGCCGTCTTAACAGTAACTATAACCGGAATTTTTAATAAATTAATAATACTTTCTTTAGGATTATCTCCGTTTATTATAGGAAAAATGGCAACTTACGAAAAGGAAAATCTCTATTGTTACATTCAAATCTTAATAATTGTATTTGGAATTATTTATTTGCTATTATAAAAAATATAATAAAAAAGAAAGAAAAAACGAGAGATGCTTAAAAGATTAATATCAATATTTTTATTATTGATTATGATAACCTCCCCTGTTATAGCAGAAGAGAACATAAAAATAATTTCAGAAATTACACATGATTTCAACCTTTCAGCTAAACCGGAATATGTTGTATTAAGAACAAAAGAAGATATAAACTTAGAAGACGGCACTATTATTCCGCAAAATACTCTTTTAACAGCAGAAGTAATGGAAGCGCAAAAAGAACGCAGGTGGCATAAAAGCGGTTTTATTGTTTGTAAATTAAATACATATTTAGTAAATGAAGAAAGCGAAACTGTTGATATTTCTGATAAAAATATATACTTGATTGCAAAAAAATATGAAGCTGTAAATAAAAAAGATGCAGCCATTCTGACGTCAGAACTCGTACTTACACAAGCCGCATCAATAGTCGGTTCTTGTTTTATAATTTTTGCCCCTGTTGATATTGTATACTTTTTTACCAAAGGTGCAATTACCAAAGAAAAAGACCCGAATTGGTTCAAATCCGGTGTTTCATGTGCATATGATAACTCTATATGCTGGTTTTGGCTAAAAGGTAAGCCTATAGATTTAAAAGAAAATGACTCAGTTAAACTTAAGAGTGTAAAAGAAAAAAGAGCATTAAAATTAACAAAACAAATCGAAAAAAGAAATGCCAAACAAGCAATAAAAGATAAAAAGAAACAAGCAAAATTAGAACAAAAACAAATTAAGAAAAAGGCAAAAGCAAAAATTTAACAATTTATTTTTTCGAAAGTTCGCTATAAGAAGATTTTAAAATTCCAAAAGCCCATTTTGCAATAATAATACCACCAACAAGCCCGATTACGGAATCTAAAAATACCAAATTAAAATACTTACCTGCACACAGCGCACCGATTGCTAAAACCGAAGTTAACACATCCGATGCTATATGAAGATAAGCCGCTTTAAAGTTCAAATTTTCTTCATGATTATGGTGATGATGTTCGTCTCCGCAATGGTGACATTTGTGATTATGAAACGGATTATTACCGCCCATAATAAGCATACATAAAAGATTTACACCCAATCCTATTATCGCAACCAAGATTGCCTCTTCGAATGATATTCCAAGCGGTTTAAAAAATCTTTCAACCGACTCATAAATTACACCTAAAGCAGTCACACCAAGAAGAATAGCACTGACTCCTCCTCCTAAAGCATTGAGTTTATGCTCCTGTTCTTGAAATCTTGATACCAAAATACATACTATTAATGTTATAAGAAACGCAACCGCATGAGTTCCCATATGAAAACCATCTGCAGTCAAACCCATAGAATGAGTCATTATGCCATAGTATATCTCAGCAACCATCATTGCAATTGTTACAATTAAAACAGCTATAGTTCGTTTTCTTAAAACCGTATTGTTCATCTCTCTTACAACATAAACCAAAAAAGGAATATTCTCAATAAAAGATTCTATTTACTCTCCACTATATAACTCCAAATCGGATTTAAATCACAATCCAAGAGACAAATATATGAAATTCTTTGTTTGCGGCATTTTTGGGCCTTCAAATCGCCATATCCGTATGCTATATAAGGAATAAAATTGCTGCCTACTTCTTGAGCATATTGTTCAACATGTTCCTTTTTAACAGTTATTTTTACATTTTCCTTATTGCACCTTTCACCATATTGTTTTGCAGCAAAATCCGAATACTCAGATGCCGTTGATGACAATACTGTTAAACAAAAAACTAAAGCTAATAAAACTCTCTTCATACAACCATATTAACACAATCTGAAAAATATTCTACTTTATAACCTGATGATTTAAATAATCCGGATTTTGTGTTAGACTGTTAGGGTTAGTTAGAGGGATCCGCCTCATAGGGGTAAATGTAATTGACCGGTAGATGTGACTACTAATTAAAGGCAAATATTTACCCAAAAGGATAGAAAGAGGAAAAGATGGAAAAAAACAATGAAACTTTGAGAACGCTCAGGCACTCTTGTTCTCACATTATGGCACAAGCCGTACAAAAGCTGTTCCCACAAGCAAAGTTAGCTATCGGGCCGGCAACTGATGACGGGTTTTATTATGATTTCGATTTAACAGACGGGTACGCATTTACTCAGGATGATTTAGTTAAAATCGAAGAAGAAATGAAAAATATCATTAAAGAAAACCTTACATTTGAAAAATACTATGTAGAAGACGTTGATGCAAAAATTGCTGAATTTAAATCAGAAGGCGAAATTTACAAAGCCGAATTACTTGAAGAACACAGGAATGACAAGCCTACACTTTATTTAACAAAAGATAAAGATGGTAACGTATTATTTAATGACCTTTGCGCAGGGCCACACATTCCTAATACATCATATATAAAAGGTAACGCTATCAAGTTACTAAAAGTAGCCGGTGCCTACTGGCGCGGTAACGAAAAAAACAAAATGCTTCAAAGAATTTATGCAACTGCTTACTGGAATAAAGAAGATTTGCAGGCTTATTTAACATTCTTAGAAGAAGCCGAAAAACGTGACCACAGAAAACTTGGTAAACAATTAGACTTGTTCTCAACTCGTGAAGAAATGGGCGGAGGTCTTGTATTGTGGCATCCAAACTTGGCTTGCGTTCGTGAACAAATCGAAAACTACTGGAGAGAAGAACACAGAAAAAGAGGATATGTAATTGTTAATACTCCTCAAATCGCAAAATCTACTCTCTGGGAAATTTCAGGTCACATGGACCACTACAAAGAAAATATGTTCTTTGTGCAAAAGGATGAAGACAGTGATGACCAATACGTTGTTAAACCGATGAACTGTCCGTTCCACATATTGATTTATCAAGCAAACAGATATTCTTATCGTTCACTGCCTTTAAGAATGGCTGAACTCGGAACAGTTTATCGCAAAGAAAAATCAGGTGCTCTATCAGGTTTAACCCGTGTTCAAGGTTTCACTCAAGATGATGCGCATATTTTCTGTACACCTGAACAATTGGTTGATGAAATTAACGCAATTATCGACTTTGTTGCAGATACAATGGCAATATTTAATATGGAATTTGAAGTTGAACTTTCTACCCGTCCTGAAAGCTTTGTTGGTGAAATCGAAAACTGGAATAAAGCTGAAGCAGGTTTAAAAGAAGCAATGGAAAGACGCGGAATGAAATACGATATCAACGAAGGTGACGGCGCATTCTACGGTCCGAAAATTGACTTCAAAGTTAAAGATGCTATCGGAAGGACTTGGCAATGTGCTACTATTCAGCTTGACTTCAATCTTCCTGCAAGATTTGACATCAAGTATCAGGATAAAGACGGCAGCATGAAAACACCTCTTATGCTTCACCGTGTAATTTTTGGTTCTATGGAAAGATTCCATGGCATTTTGATTGAACACTATGCAGGCGCATTCCCTGCTTGGCTTGCTCCTACTCAGGTTGCAATTGTTCCGATTTCCAACGAAAAACACGTTGATTTTGCAGAACAAGTTTATAAGAAAATGCGCATGGAAGGCATAAGAGTTAACCTCGATGACCGTTCAGAATCAATGAATTACAAAATCCGTGAATCTTTACAAGACAAAAAGATAAATTATGTCTGTGTAATCGGTGATAAAGAAATTGAAACAAATTCTGTAGCCGTAAGAGCAAGAGGTATCGGACAAGTAGGTACAATGAGTGTTGATGAATTTATTTCTAAACTAAAAGAAGAAATAAAATCACGTGCCAATTCATCATTTGCAAAAGCTTAAGATGATATAAAATACATTAAAAAAACGTCCTTGTTCTAAGGACGTTTTTTTAATAGCAAATTTTATTTTTATGCTTTTTTATATATATGTCATCAGTCGGAATAAGGAGATTTGAATGCCGTCAATTACCCCAATAAAACTTTATTTGACAACAAGCTGTCCCGTTACTAAAAGAGCATTGAAAATCGGAGAAACTCATGCCGGAATGAATATTGCAGGACTCAACTTAAAAGGTCAAACAGGCATTAAAAACAGAGCTTATTATACAGAAGGTCTGCAAGCATGCACAGGCGGAGTTGTTCTTGGTAATAAACTAAACATGTTTCACGAAAACTCAAGTATATATGATGACCCGCTCAGCACAAGAGATAAAGTTTTTAAAGAAGTAACAAAAAAAATATTTAAAATGGCAGAAGAAACAAAAGAAAATATTCAAGCATTTTTGTTTGGTGGATGGGGATTTGGAAGTAATCTCAACATAAAAGAAGTTGAAAAAAGTCATAACCTTTTTAATAACATTGCTCTGTGCATAGAAGATATATTACCTGAAAAAGAAGGCATTCATGTTCCTCTCACAACCATTTGGGGGAAACTTGATTCTGCTAAACCTGATGCCATATATGCAAGAGAGGACGGCATTGTACTTATTAATGATATCTTCAAAAACCTTTTCAAAGATGGAAAATGCAATATGACCAGAGAAGAAATTATTAAATTTCTTCAAGAACATTACGAAGAAGTACAAATTCCTGAAAATGTTCATATTTTTGCGGAAGAACATTATGAACCGTCAAAAGATATACTGACTAATATTGCCAGAAAACAACAAATGCTTAATGCAATTGTTTAGTATAATTTTCTTCATAAAATTCCTGAAACCTATCTTCTAAAATTGCCTTACGTGCGCTTTTTGCAAAATCTATCAGGAATTTTATATTATGAATAGACATTAAGGCTTGTCCTGTACCTTCTCCGCATTTATACAAATGCCTTATGTACGCTCTTGTATGATTTTGACAAGCATAACAATCACAGTTTTCATCCAGAGGACGTGCATCTTCCTGAAACTTCGCATTTTTAATTTGTTCTTTGCCGTTTGATGTAAAGAATGAACCATGACGGGCATTTCTTGTAGGCAGAACACAATCAAACATATCTACTCCACGCCTTATTCCGTCCAATAAATCTTCAGGCGTACCCACTCCCATTAAATACCTGGGTTTATTATGAGGTAATAATGGAGCAGTGAACTCGACAAAATGATTCATTGTTTCTTTATCCTCTCCTACACTCAGACCGCCTATAGCATACCCAACTGCATCAACAGAAGATACAAATGCTGCACTTTCTTTTCTTAAATCATCAAAAAATGCACCCTGACAAATTGGAAAAAGAGCTTGGTCAGTTCTTGTTTTAGCTTTTATGCACCTTTCCAGCCATCTATGTGTTCTCTCCATTGCTTCCTTTGCGGTAGTATAATCACATCCGTATGGAGCACACCAGTCAAAAGCCATAATTATATCTGCTCCAATTGCTTGTTGAATTTCCATAGATATTTCAGGGCTTATAAAATGTTTTTTTCCGTCTTTTGGATCTCTAAATTCTACACCTTCTTCGGTTATTTTTCTAAGATGCGCAAGAGAAAACACTTGAAACCCGCCGGAATCAGTAAGGACTGGCTTTTGCCAGTTCATCCAACCATGAATTCCTCCGAATTTTTCAATCAATTTATGACCTGCCCTTAAATACAAATGGTAAGAATTTCCAAGTATAATTTGAGCACCTGTATCGTAAAGGTTATTATTTGTGACAAGTTTAACTGTAGAATTTGTCCCGACAGGCATAAAAATCGGAGTCTCAATATCCCCGTGCGGAGTATGTAAAAGCCCGGCCCTTGCTCCTGTTTTTGAATCTTCATGAATTAATGTATAGCTAAAATTGTCAAATACTGATGTCATAATAAATTCCTCTTTTCTTTATATTATCAGAAACTTATAAGACATTCAAAGCAAAATATAATATTAAACTTTAACTGCTTTTACATCCAAATTATATTCTAAAATTGTTTCAGGTTGTTTTATTTTATCAGCCCAAGTTGTTTGAATATCACAAATTTCAGCATCATCTTTCATTATTTTATGTACATAAGTATTATCGATATTCGTTTTATAAGTTGAACAAACCAAAATATCATCCAAAAATGATTCTTTATTAAATCTTATGCTTAAATTTTTAAGTGTTTTTGCTTTCTTAAAGTCACTCGGTGCAGTAGCTTCCGCCATATTAATATAGCTTTTATTATTAACATGATTATTAAAATCAATATCTGAAAGGTTATTTTTATGCTTTATTTCAACAACTTTTTCTACAGTTTCGGCTAAAATGAATTTCTTATGCGCACCAAGAGGCATTTCCGGACAAACAACAAATTTTTGAGCAATTTCATCAGTTTTAACCGGACGTTTTGAATTTTCATCCAGTATAAACCAACAGCTGTTACCTTGCGCAAAAACTCTGTCTTTATAAAACAATTTATAATCCGCATAAATTTTGAGTTTTGTAACTTCAGATATCCAAATTTCAACTTTTATTTCTTCTGACCAATAAGGAAGATTCTCTAAAAACTCAATATTGAATTCTCCAACAACCCAGATTAAATGCTTTGGAAACAAATCATATGCTGCAACTCTCTTTGTTGCACAAAATCTTGCAAACGCATCTTGGAGATACATAATAGCAGAAATCGGGCGAAGTCTGTACTCATTCATATCCATATTATCCAGAATAACACTATAACTGTGAAAATATTTATCCATAACCTTACTCCAATGCGCCAATACCACGCAAAATACCTATCATGCCTTCGGCTGCAATATCATTCACAACCTTACCTTCATTATTAAAATAATAAAAATTCATAACACAAACAGAAATTTTTCTGCCTGTTGGTTTAATTCCCATAAATTCCCCATCATGCGTTCCTGTTAATTCCCACTTTACGGCAACTTTATCAACATCAGCAACAATATCCCGAATTTTCCATTTAACATCGGAAAATCCTTTTCTCATCCAATGAACAACCGACAAATAACCATTTCCGCCATAAAGAGGCTCAGGATTTGCAGGCGTATAAAACGGAGCATCAGGTGCGACAAGAAAATCAGCCAATTCTTCATCTGCAGTGTTTATCATCGTTTCAAATTTAAACATAAGTTCTTTATTACGTTCGATTAAATTCATATTTTTCCTCTGCTATATTTAGCTTGCCTTAACTTTTCTTATTACTTTTGCAGGAACTCCTGCTACAATAGTATTTTGCGGAACATCTTTTGTAACAACCGCATTGGCACCGATGATTGCGCCGTCCCCGACTGTAACACCGGCAAGTATTGTTGCATTTGAACCTATCCAAACATTATTTCCTATTTTTATAGGTTTCGGGTATATATTCTGCCTTTTACTCGGCTTCTCATCGTGATTTAACGTTGCAAGCGTAACATTATGACCGATAAGAACACCATCCCCAATTGTTATTCCGCCTTGGTCTTGAAATTTGCAGCATGCGTTTATAAAAACATTTTTTCCAACAGTTATATTTTTACCGCAATCAGTATAAAAAGGGGGAAACAGCCTAAACGATTCATCAGTTTTTTTTCCTGTTAATTCGGAAAATAATTCAACAATTTCTTCAGGAGTATGATATTTATTATTTATCTCCATAGTAATTTTAATAGCTTCTTGACTTAATTCATTAAATAACCTTAACATATCGCCTTTGACAACATTTCCGGCTTTCATGCATTCAAAAAACTTTGTTAAATCAGATTGCTGCATATTTAGCTCTCCTAAAAACTCAACCTGCCAATGGTTTTATATTATCATAAAAAAAATTTCAAAATCAGCTATATGTGCTAAACGTGATATTTTGTACTATAATAACTATTACAAATTTGTATTTAGGAAGTGATATGTGATGAATTTAGACCGAAAGAAAAGATTTGCTGCAGGATTATCTATAAGCTCAAATATCGTTTTAACTTTTTTAAAAATAATTGCCGGTATTTTATCAGGCAGCCTTAGTATAATATCCGAGGCAATACACTCAGTTAGTGATTTTATGGCATCTATATTAACATTTTTTTCTGTTGTTAAATCTTCTCAACCGGCCGATGCCGACCACCCGTACGGACACGGAAAATATGAAGATATGGCAGGATTTCTGGAAGGTATTCTAATAATTTTTGCTTCAGTTTTTATTATTTATAAAGCCGCAAAAAAAATCATTTTCGGTCTTCCTTTTGAATCAGAGAATGATATCGGAATTGCAGTCATGCTAATTGCTGTTATAATGAATTTTTTTGTGAGCAAATTTTTATTTACAACCGCCAAAGAATCAAACTCTGTTTCTCTATACGCAGACGGAGAACACTTGAGGACAGATGTCTACTCTTCTCTTGGAGTGTTAATAGGACTTGTTTTAATAAAAATCACAGGACACACAATTTTAGACCCTGTTATTGCTATTTTGGTTGCAGTTTTAATTTATAATGCAGGATATTCTATTTCCAAAAAATCGCTAATGAGACTGTTGGACTATTCCCTTCCTGATTCGGACATAGAAAAAATCAAATCAATAATCACAAGCTACGAAAATGTAAAACTCAAAAAAGACAGTATAAAAGCTCGTCAAATAGGACCATCTGAGGATATTGACTTTATTTTGCAATTTCCGGAAGATACTTCAATATGTGAATGCCACAAAATATGCGAAAAAATTGAAAAACAAATTCGCTCTGTTTATATAGGAGCAACTATTTCAATACACTCAGAGCCTATTTGCTACAAAAAAAATTGTCAGAATCATTGTCCGGCGCATAATAAAGTCTGTTCAAAATAAAAAATAAACCTCTATACATTTTAAACAGAGGTTTATTTTTTACATTTTTTATTGTTTGAATTAAACATTAGCAGGTTGCTGTTCCTGTTGATTTTCAGCCTTTTTTTGAGGAACAAGCATAGAAACTACAGGATATTTTCTTGAAATAACTTCTTGGTCGTTATCATAAACAATGAAAGTTAAACTATCAATACTGTAGTCCATAACAACTTTAAGATCTTGTGCATAAGCATTGTATACAAAGTCTTCATTCGGAATATTAACTGTCAATTCACCTACAGAAATTTCATTTCCGGTAGGGGTTTTGACTTTAACTGCCAATTTATGTTCGCCGACAGACCAATTTGGACCGCACATAATAGCCATATCGAATTTAAATTCGGCAGGCATAACAACAGTTGAAAATTTGTCATAAATGTTTATACAACTCAATTTATTGTTTTTAAAAGTTATGTTTTCCGCTAATACTAAATATTGTGACATAATTTTACTCCTTCTTTTTACTGCAAACACATGTATATTCTATCACAAATAACTAAATACCACTGTTTTTATAATATCTGTAATCATTCATAATCCTGTTTACAAAAGGGCGAGTAGAACTCGGAATTGTATTATTATTTCTTCTGACTGCTTCAGGGCCTGCGTTATACGCTGCTACTGCCAGCTCCATAGAACCGAATATGTTATACATATTTTTGTAATAAGAAATTCCGCCCTTAATATTTTCATCCAGATTATAAGGATTAAGCCCCATATGCTTTGCTGTAGCGTGAGATAACTGGAATACACCAATATGACCACCCGCACCACGTGCTGCCTGATTAAATCCGGATTCAGTTTTTGCGATACTTAAAACTATTGCAGGCTCAACACCCATAGACTTTGCCTGTCGTATTATATTTTGTTTAACATCCTCTGTAGACGAAGCAAAAACACTGCCTGCAAGCGACAAAAATACCGCTAATGATATAAATCCTCTAAAAATCATTTTCTCCAATTTTAAACACCTATTAATTAATCACACTTAGTAAAAACATGTTACCATAATTAGAAAATTTTAAAAACAGTTATTAAGCTAATTGTAAAAAAAGACAGACCGAAGCCTGTCTTTTTTAATGTTATAAAAACTTTAAACTATTTTACAACCTTTTGAATTTCAGCAGTGATATCGTCGCCACCATAAATTACAACACCTTTAGAAATTACCATGTCATAACCTTTAGCTCTTGCTTGAGTTGTAATAGTTTCAGTTATGCTCTTGTCAATTGCTTGCAATTTTTCTTTATAATTTTTAGCAATTGCTTCTTGCTTTTTAGCAAGTTCTGCGTCATACTTTTTAGCCAACTTTTCTTTACCTGCTTGAGTTTGTTGCTTATCTACATCAGCCTTGCAATTCTTAACCCATTTTTCAAGTTCTTGAACCTTAGTTTGTTGCTCTTTCTTCAAAGCCTGAACTTGAGCAGACTTAGATACAACTGCTTGAACATCAATAACCGCAATTTTACCTTCTGCCATAACTGCATTTGAAACTGCAATTCCTGCAATAATTAATGCTGATAAAACCAATCTTTTCATTTTGTCTTTCACCTTTCTCTTATATAAAATAAGCTATTCGCTTGTTTTTCTTTTTATTATAACCGACTGACCAAATCAAATAGTATATACATATCGCAATTCTACCACAAACATAGACATGCAATATTTATGTTACAAAATATTAAAAAGTTAACAGGAGCGTTTATTTTCGGGAGATTAAGGGATTAAAAGCGGGTCTGTGAGGATGCCTGAACGAATTAAACAAAAAAGTTAATAATCAACTGGATTGCTTCGTCTTAATCAGGCTCGCAAAGACGCTCTGTAAAAGGCTTTCACGCCCTGTCATTTCAAGGCATTTTTGCCGAGAAATCCGGCTTTTTATAAAATTTTCTCTATGATAATATATAAATATGAAAAAGATAGCTCTTATTAGTCACGGTTGTGCAAAAAACTTGGTCGATTCCGAACTTATTTTAGGTATTCTTGCTCAAAACGGATACGAAATAACGCTTAATGAAGATGAAACAGATATAGTCGTCGTAAACACCTGTTCATTTATTTGTGATGCGGAAAGAGAATCAATCAGCACAATTCTGGAGCTTGTAGAAAAAGGCAAAAAGGTTATCGTAGCCGGTTGTCTTGCCCAAAAACATCCCAAGGAACTTAAAAAAGAAATTCCTGAACTTGCAGGAATAGTGGGTACAACAGATTTTACCAAAATAGTAGAAGTTATAAAAAGCATTGATAACGACTATGTCGCAGAAGTCAGCAAAAAACCCGACTACATTTATCCGGAAAACATTGAGCGTCAACAAATAACAATGGGCGCAAGCTCATACATAAAAATTGCCGACGGATGTAATTACAGGTGCGGTTATTGTGTAATCCCATATTTGAGAGGAGATTATCACTCCAGAAAGATGGAAGACATCATATCCGAAGCAAAAAAACTTGTTTCTAAAGGAGTTACCGAAATTATACTAATAGCACAAGATACAACAGGATACGGGGTTGATATCTATAAGAAACCGATGCTTGCCGAACTGTTAAGAGAATTAAACAAAATAGAAAATTTAGGCTGGATTCGTGTAATGTATGCTTATCCGACTCAAATGAGCGATGAACTTCTTGACACAATTGCCGATTGCGATAAAGTTGTTAAATACGTTGACATTCCTCTGCAACACTCGCATCCGGAAGTATTAAAGCTTATGAGTCGACCCGCATTTGATTACAGAGAACTGATTGCAAACATAAGAAAAAGAATCCCGAATGTTTCTGTCAGAACGACTTTTGTTGTCGGTTACCCCGGTGAGACGGATGAACACTTTGAACATCTTGCAAAGTTTATTGAAGAAACACGTTTTGACAGAGTTGGAGTATTTACTTATTCAAGAGAAAAGGGCACACCTTCTTATAATATGCCCAACAGAGTTCCTGCAAAAATTGCCAAAGCCAGATACAACAAGCTTATGGAAATTCAACAAAAAATCTCACTAGAGCGAAATCAAAGTTTTATAGGCAAAACAATCCCTTGCATCATAGAGGCATATTCTGATAACGGCGAAGTTGTCGCAAGAAGCGAGTATGACGCACCGGAAATTGACGGCGTTGTAAATATCAAAACCGACAAACCCGTCGTCCCCGGAGACATTGAACAGGTTAAAATTATTGGCGCAACAGAATACGATTTGATTGGTGAAATATAATTTCTTATTGTGATTACAAAATCCGAAATCGCCTCACTGCTTGTATTTCACATAATCTATGTAAATTTTTGTAACAAAATTACAAAAAACCCTAAAGTTTTTCAAAAAAATGCCGTTATACAAAATGTAAGTCAAATACATAGTTGTTGAAAGGGATACTTTTTTATGAAACGAGATGAACACGAAATGTTGGTTGAATATTCCGAAATGACCGCATTTAATTTTAATTCGGAAGAGTTTAAAGAAGTAAGAAGAGACTATTTGGAATGCAGAGACATGGTTTCTAATTTTACTCGACAAGTGAAAAACTATACAAGAAAATTTAGACCTGCAAAAAGTTACTAAATTTTAGGAGTATGTGAAGTATGAACAATACTAAAAAAGATTTTTCTAACGGTTGTTTTTCGCCAAATTGGCTTGAAGTTGATTTGACAAATACTTCCGTCAGAGCGGATATAAATAAGGAGGTACGCCTAGAGAGCAAACGACGTAAGGATTTAGATACATTATTAAAAGAATTAGATGAAATCAAAGAAAACATTGAATTGGCTGTAGAAAAACAGCGAAGACTGGCAAAGCTTATGGGATTTTATACCGGTGAATTTGCGCAATAGATTACGGTAAGTTGTCAGGAAATTTTAGAGTGAAATCGACAGAAGTTATGAGATTCTGTCGATTTTGCTTTATTTAAAACCAGAATTTGTTACCTCGATATTATTGAGTTATAATGACACTATGCTAAAAGGAAAAAATATTCTTATAGGGATAACCGGCGGAATTGCAGCGTATAAAATTTGTACGCTAATAAGGTTATACAAAAAATCAGGTGCAAACGTCAGAGTTGTTGTAACTCCAAATGCATTGAATTTCGTAACAAAACTCACTCTTCAAAGCTTGTCCCAAAATGAAGTTTTTTCTGACTGCTTTGAAATTAATGATTACAAACCGGAACACATTGCACTAACAGAATCAGATATTTTTATAATAGCACCGGCAAGTGCCAACACAATAGGAAAATTAGCTAACGGAATATGCGATAATCTTTTGTTATCAACTGCTTGCGCATTCAAAAAGCCAATCCTTATAGTCCCTGCAATGAATACAAATATGTGGGAAAATCCTTTTGTACAAGATAATCTGGAAAAACTTAAAAATTGCGGTTTCCATATCTTAGAGCCGGATTCCGGATTTCTTGCCTGCGGAACAAATGGCACAGGGCGGATGAGAGAACCCGATGAAATTTATGACAAATCGGTTGAAATATTAACAAAAAATAACTTTTTATCAGGTAAAAAAATTTTAATTACCGCAGGCGGAACAAAAGAAAAAATCGACCCGGTAAGATACATTACAAATGCATCTTCCGGCAAAATGGGAATTGCGCTTGCCCGCAATGCTCAACAAATGGGTGCAGAAGTTACTCTTGTATCAACTTTCAATGCAGATGGTGATTTTGAAAACATTGTTACACCAACTGCACAAGAAATGGAAACAACTGTAAAGTCGAAGTTAAATGAAGTTGATTGTGTGATTATGGCTGCAGCAGTTTCGGATTTTAGAGTAAAAGAATACAGCAGTCAAAAAATCAAAAAAACAAGCTCTGACACAATGACACTTGAACTTGTAAAAAATCCGGATATATTAAAAGAAATCTCCGATTTAAAAACAAATACAAAAATTATTGGTTTTTGTGCGGAAAGTGAAAATTTGATAGAAAACGCAAAAGAAAAAATTAAAGCAAAAGGGTGCGATTTTCTTATTGCTAATGATATTTCAAGAAAAGATATCGGTTTTAACAGTGATGAAAACGAAGTTTATATTTTGGATAAAGCTCTGAATATTAAAAAACTTGATAAAGATACAAAAAATAACATTGCAAAGAGAATTTTGGAGGAAATTTTTGAATAAGTACGAAATTGTTCAAAAAATAGAAAAATTTGCACCGCCTGAAACCCAAGAAAAATGGGATGCTTCCGGATGGATTGTTGAGATTGTCGGTTCTGAAATTAAAAAAATACTTTTTGCCCTAACTGTAACTCCAAACGTAATAAAACAGGCTGAAAATTTGGGATGCGACATGATAATTTCTCACCATCCGCTATTTTTCGTACCGTTTGAATATAAAAAATTCAACATATATTGCGCTCATACAAATTTTGATTTAGCACAAGGCGGAACAACAGACACTCTTATCAATAAATTAGGTTTGAAAAAATCTTATGATAACGGGTTCGTACGTATAGTTAATTTACCAAATCCGATTACAGTTGAAGAATTAAAAAATAAGTTGCTAAACATTTCGCCAAATTTGAGATACGTAAATAATTACGGAGTCGAAAAAATTTCTTCAATAGGATTCTGTGCCGGCTCAGGAGCGGAATTTATTAACGAAACAAACGTTGATGCTTTTGTAACAGGTGATTTAAAATTTCATACAGCTCTTGATGCCGACAAAGTTGTTTTTGACATCGGGCACTTTGAAAGCGAAATCTTTGCACCGCAAGTATTAAAAGAAATAACAGGAGCAGGAGAAAACGGAGTTATTGCAAATGAAAAAAGCCCTTTTATTTAGTTTAATATTCATATTTTCCTCGTTCTGCGTATATGCATATGAGACTATTATACTCAATTTTCCGGATGGCGAAGTCTGGGTTCCCGCTTATTACAAAAAAGTCGGAAATGAAGCTCTGCTTCAATACGTTCCCCAAGGAGAAAGCTCGGACTTATGGACTCGCTCTGTTGTAATTCACTCATATAATCATTCCGCATACCCTATGAACTCATTTATGGCAAATAACGTTGCAAGACTCCAGAAGGCAAACCCTACAGGTAAATATAAAACAATAAAAATGCGTGAAACAGATGCTATAGTAACGAGATGTACGAATGATTACGGCAAAATTCAAGGTCAATGCGAATTTTTTAGAGCAACTTTCGCCCATGACGGAATCGTGACAATCCACTATATGAATAAAAACAAGACTGATTTTAAAGATAATTACACAC
Organism: bacterium; assembly: GCA_017480425.1. Taxonomy (GTDB): domain Bacteria; phylum Cyanobacteriota; class Vampirovibrionia; order Gastranaerophilales; family Gastranaerophilaceae; genus CAG-196. The sequence continues at coordinate 43,702 of JAFVAR010000047.1, forward strand.
TTTGGCTGGAAATTGTAAGACGTGCAAAATTGTATAATACATTCTATCGCAACGAAAGAATGATGAATAAAGCCGAATATTTTGAGTTATAAAAAGTTTTAGACTAATTATCATGAATGTGTAGCAAAAAATACATGTTGCATTTGCAACACATATGTGTTTTAATATCAATAACATAAGAGAAGGAAGCCGATGGAAAATACTATATCAGAATCACAAGAGTGGAAATTTAAAATTAATCCTTGGATAACCATGATTCCGATAATGCTTTCAATATTTATGTTTGCACTGGATGAAACAATTTCTAACGTTGCACTTCCTTATATGGCAGGAACTTTTTCCATAAGCCACAATGAGTCAACTTGGATTATAACAAGTTATTTGGTCGCAAGCGGTATTGTAATCCCAACCGTAGATTTTTTCAGCCGGCTCATCGGGCGCAAACAATACTTTATACTTAGTATAATAATATTTACTGTTGCATCAATAATATGCGGATTCGCAAACTCTATGGCAATGATGCTTATTGCAAGAATTGTTCAAGGTATAGGCGGCGGCGGAATTATGCCTATTGCACAAGCAGTAATTTTTGAAATATTTCCGAAAGAAAAACTTCCGCAAGCAATGGCAGTATTCGGTTTAGGTGTAATTATGGCGCCGATTTTGGGACCGTCTGTGGGTGGATGGATTACAGAAAATTGGTCGTGGCCGTTCATATATTTCATAAACATTCCGTTTGGAATTATTTGTTATTTCTTAACCCAAAAATACGTTGAAGAACCACCTTATTCAAGAAAACAATCTAATGTGAGAATGGATTTTTCAGGGTTCTTTTTCCTTGCGACTTGGCTTCTGACTTTGCAAATTGTACTGGATAAAGGTAATGATGCAGACTGGTTTGGTGCACCTTGGATTTGTAAATTGTTTGCAGTTTCCTGCATATCATTTATTGCATTCGTTTATATTCAAAGAAAAAAAGCAAAAACCGGTGACGGGCTTATTAATTTGTCAATACTAAAAAACCATAACTTCTTAATCGGTACAGGCGGACAAATTGTTTTAATGGCAGTTTTAATGTCATCCGCAGCAATTCTTCCGTCAATGTTACAAAGATTATTGGGTTATACATCATTCTTGAGCGGTTTATCAATGATTCCGAGAGGCTTGGGATGTTTTATTGCATCAATATTAAGCGGTATCCTCGTTGTCAGATTAGGAATAAAACCTGTTGCTGTTATTGGACTTGTAACGCTTGCAATCGGCGGATTACTGTTCGGAGAAATTAACACAAACATTGCCCTTGCTAACATTGCATTCCCGAACTTTGTATTTGGCGCAGGTATGGTGCTTTCTATGGTTCCGCTCTCAAATATATCTTGCGCAACACTACCAAATGAAGCACAGACGAATGCATCCGGAGTTCAGAATCTGTTTAAAAACATCGGAGCTGCAATCGGTACTTCAATTGCAACAACTATGATATCAAGGTTTTCTCAAATGCACCAAATGATGATGGTTAAAACACTAAACGATACAAATCCGGTATTCACGGAACGTATAAGTGCAATAAGCTCAGCTTTTATGTCACAAGTTGATCCTGCTACCGCTGCACATATGGCACAAGGACAAATATACAGGCTTTTAAATCAGCAAGCCGCTTTATGGGGATATGTAGAAACCTTTAGATATTACGCTGTTGCCGTAATTCTTATATTACCTTTTGTTTATTTCTTAAAAGAAACAAAACACGAAAAGAATTAATAATAAAAGATGCAGTATAATTATATACTGCATCTTTTTAATTATATATAGCGGTAACTACATCATGCCGCCCATACCGCCCATGCCTGCCATTGCTGACATATCAGGAGCTTTTGATTCTTCCGGAATATCAACAACTGCAGCTTGAGTTGTAAGAAGCATTGAACCGATTGAAGCAGCGTTTTCCAATGCACTTCTTGTAACCTTTGCAGGGTCAACAATACCTGCTGCAAACATATCAGTGTATCTGTTCAATAATGCATCATAACCGTATGCATCCTTTTCACTTCTTACGTTATCAACAACGATATCACCTTTAGCACCTGCATTATCTGCAATTGCTCTCAAAGGTACATCCAAAGCCGCAGTTAAAATTTTGTATCCGCTCTTTTCATCATCTGAATCAAATGTTATAGTTTCAAGTTTGTTTTCAAGTTCTTGCTGAACTCTGATTAAAGCAACACCGCCACCCGGAACAATACCTTCTTCGTTAGCAGCTCTTGTTGCATTTAGAGCATCTTCTATTCTCAATTTTCTTTCTTTTAGTTCAACTTCTGTAGCTGCACCGACTTCTATAACTGCAACCCCGCCTGACAATTTTGCCATACGTTCTTGCAACTTTTCTTTATCGTATTCGCTATCAGAAGCTTCTATTTGACGTTTAATTAGTGCAACTCTTTCTTGTACTGCCACTTTTGTTTCATTACCTACAACGATAGTTGTTTCATCTTTTGTAACAGTAACACGTTTTGCAATACCCATCATGTCTGTTGTGATATTTTCGAGCTTCATACCAAGTTCTTCAGTGAACATTTGACCGCCTGTTAAAATTGCAATATCTTCTAACATTGCTTTTCTTCTGTCACCGAATCCAGGAGCTTTAACAGCAACTGCTCTAAGAACTTTTCTCATAGTGTTAACTACTAATGTAGCAAGAGCTTCGCCTTCAACGTCTTCTGCAATTAATAATAACGAACGACCGTCACGTGCAACTTGCTCAAGTACAGGAACCAAATCTGCAATTAAGTTAATTTTCTTATTTACACAAAGAACGTAAGCATCTTCAAGAACTGCTTCCATTCTTTCAGCATCCGTAACGAAGTATGGTGAAATGTAGCCTTTGTCAAACTGCATACCTTCAACAACTTTTAAGTTAGTACCGAAAGATTTTGATTCTTCAACAGTAATAACGCCATCGTGGCCTACCTTTTCCATTGCTTCTGCAATAAGTTCGCCGATTTCAGAATTGTTACCGGCAGAAATTCCTGCAACTTGTGCTATTTCTTCTTTTGTTGAAACAGATTTTGATAAATCTTTAATTTTATTTATAGAAATTTCAACCGCTTTATCAATACCACGTTTCATTGACATTGGATTAGCCCCTGCCGTAAGGTTTTTCAAGCCTTCTCTTACGATAGCTTGAGCAAGAACTGAGGCGGTTGTAGTACCGTCACCTGCAACATCATTTGTCTTTGATGAAACTTCTTTAAGAAGTTGAGCGCCTGCATTTTCTAAGCCATCCTGCAGTTCAATTTCTTTAGCGATTGTAACACCGTCGTTAACAATTTGAGGTGCACCGAATTTTTTTTGTAAAATAACATTTCTGCCTTTTGGTCCCAAAGTAACCTTCACAGCATCAGCTACTGCATCTATACCTTTTAGAAGCGATTTTCTTGCTTCTTCTTCAAAAACTATTTTCTTTGCCATTTTTTATTTCCTTTCTTAAGTTAATAAGAGTAATTACTTACCATCTTTGCTCTTATTTACTTTATTCAACTATTGCTAATGCATCTTTGATAGACAAAATTTTGTATTCAACTCCGTCCATCTTAATTTCTGTTCCTGCATACTTTGCGTAAAGAATAATGTCACCTACATTAACGCCCATTGGTTCTTTTTCGCCTTTTTCATTTGTTTTACCTTCACCAACTGCTACAACTTCACCCTTTTGAGGTTTTTCTTTTGCGCTGTCAGGAATAAATATTCCGCCTGCAGTTTGCTCCGTATCTTCAATAACTTTAATAACAATTCTGTCTTGTAAAGGTTTTAGTGCCATATTATAATCCTCCTTATTTTCTTATTACAATTATATTTATACTATACATTTTGTACCTTTATTAAAATGTTAACGAAAAATTAATGATTCATATTTATGTAGGATGAAATTGTATATTAGCATGTAATATCATGCCAATATACGAAGCAAGGATAGCAAGTATGAACATATCACAAATCAACAATTCCGAGAATGAAACTAACATATTTAGTTTGCAAACAAATTTAATTAACAAAAAGCCGATGGGCTTAAACTTTGGCATGAAAACAATTAACAATAGCTGCTTCTATGCTAAAAAAGGTGAGCCTGCGTACATGAAGGCAATGGATGCAGATGAAGACGATGTTGTTTCTTTTGAAGAATTTAAAGATTATTGCAAAGAAAATGGTATTTCAACAAAGGATATGGCAAAAATGGTTCAAATATCAAATTCTTACAGAGCAATGCAAGCACAAAGAGAAGCTGAAAAACAATCTGAAATAAAAGAAATTGGCGCTGAAGCAGTTTATGCAAAACTCGGTGAAGACAAGTATGATAAAACTATGGATGCCAATAATGACGGTAAAATCAGCTATAAAGAGTATATGGAATACTGTAAAGATAATTCTAAAGTACAGAAACAAAAATTTAACACACAGATTGGCAAATCGGAAGACGGCAAATTTGTGACAAAAAGCATAGGAAAAGCAATTAATGCGTATGCAAATAAAACTGCCGATAGTCTTGTAGAAAATATTATATAAAAGTTTAAAAACAAAGCCGGCTGCAGAAAATTCTGCAGCCGGCTTAATTTACTCCTTTCAAAATCTAGTGAACTGATAATTTTTTAATATTATCACTATCTTTTTGAACCTTCGGTGCTTTTATGCACAAAATACCATGTTCAAGTTTCGCATCAGTTTTTTCAATATCAATATCCTGAGGGAAATAAATCGTTCTGGAAAATTCACCATACCTGAATTCTGATTTTTTATAACCTTTGGTTTCTTCTTTGCTTTCCTCATCTTTTTTAGCATTTATCGTAATGTGATTCTTGTCGATATCAATATCCAAATCTTCCTTTTTAACTCCTGGAAGCTCTGCTTTTACAATATACTCATTGTCTTTTTCATGCAATTCTACAGGCATGGCAAACTTTTCGGAATCGCAATCTACATCCTCGTTGTAGATATACTCAGGGAATAAGCTGTCGAAGTTTCTGTTTAGAATAGAAGTAATCTCATCATTTACTGATTTAATAAATCTGTCCGGTGTTTTTTTAATTAAGAATCTCATGATGTTCTCCTTTCTGTTTACTATATACATCACTTTCAACACTTTTATTATTACTCCGTTTTTGTCTAAACCCGATTTTTTTAACCAAAAATTAACAATTGTTAAATTTAATCTTAACTATTGCATTCAAAGTTTTTGTATAGTACAAATATAAGTACCAATTAACATTTAGGTTTAGTATGTGTGTTTATCGGTTATTATAGAAAGGGGTTATTATGAACATTCAAAGAATTTCCGCAACTCCGGAAGAATGCGGACAAACTGCTTTTAGAGCAAGCTTTGTTACTTTGTCAGAAAAAAACTTGGGCAGAAAAATTGCTGCCAATGTAGTAGATACTTTCAATGGTAAAATTTTGCCTGAAATTCAAAAGACTCAAATGGATGAATCTGCCAGATTAATTAAAGCTGCAGGTGCAGGAAGAGTAATCTCAAAGCCAGAAGACTTACAAGATAAAGTTAATTTCTTTGCACTGGCTGCAGGTTCGGGAAGTCGATTTAAAGAGCTTGCACAAACAGTTGGTGATTATAACAAAATAAGCCTTCCTTTCAAAGTTGATAAAGGACAAAATATTCATATGCTTGATTTTGCAATGACTATGGGAAAATTCTTTATCGGAAAAGAAGGTGTTAACAAAATCATTGCATCAGCTCCTTCAGGCTCATTTGGCGATATTGTTCAACACTACCTTGCAGGAAATCCGATTAAAGATACTGTTGTATGCTGCGGAGATAATGTATTCGGGGATAAAGCTTCAGATATGATGAAGTTCTTTGTAAAAGCAATTAATAATCCCGATAAACATGTTGCTCTTGTAGGTGTGGGAAGATCGCCAAAAATTGCGGCAAAACGTTTTGGTGTACTTGATGCAATCGGAAGTATTAATGATGAAACACTTAAGCTCAGAGGTTTTAGTGAAAAACCACCTTATGAAGAAGCCGTTAAACTTGCAGTAGACGGTCAAAATATTGCAAATACAGGACTTTTCTACATAAGCAAAGAAGCTATGGAAAAACTTATTGCTGAAATAAAGGGCGGAGTTAATAATATCAAGAAAAATGATGTAGAATTATATGATTTTGCAAATGCTGTAAAATATGTACACTCAAAATTACCTGAATGGTTTAATATATCCTCCGTTGAAGGTGCAGATATTAAGGTAGTTAAAAAATGGGAAGATGTCGGCGAACCTGCTGCATTGTATAAATTTGCAGATGATGTAAGAAAAGGTCATTATCTGTTTAATTTCCCAAGAGATTTGGCATATATGATTCAAACAGCATTCAAAGAGAGAATCCATTTGCATGATAAACAGCCGCATATTATATTTACAGATTCTGCAAAAGTTTCGGCAGAACAAATTGCCGGCGCAAAAAATATAGATGGAGTAAACATAGTAGTATAATTTCTGTGTAAAAATAAGAGGAGATTTGGGGCGGGGTTTTCCCCGCCTTTTATTTTAAAAATAAAAAGAGGGAATTCAAAAATAGAAATACCCTCTTTATAAATTTTTAAAGCAAATTTATTTTTAGTAATACAACAAATGGTCGTAACCGTTTCTTACATTCAAATATCTGTCCGTGCAGACAAATGCATAAGATTCATATGCTATTGAACCAGGATTATTAATTCCATACCATTGCTTTGCAACATTTCTGCCGGATGTAACATTTACAACTTCTAAGGGAGTTCCGCTTGCAATATATTTTGTAAGCATCGTATAAGTACCATAATTAGATGAAGGTCTTATGCTATCTGAATCAATATAATGCCCTTCTCCAATACGAACCCAATTTGTAGCAAAAGAAGGTGTACATAGCAATAATACTGCTGCAAAAGCGAAAACACCTCTTAATAAACCCTTTTTCATAAATCTCTCTATCATTTCTTTGAATAAAAATGCACTACATGCTTAGTATAATAGATTAAATACATAGTGTTAATATATTTAATCTATAGTTGTATATATTTAGTACATTTGTTTTTGGGTTTTCAAAAAAATATAATGTTAGCAACACATGAAAACAGAAATTAACAAACGACTTGGAAACCGATTTTTTCCATAAAAAATCGGGATGACAAGATTCGAACTTGCGACCCCCGCGACCCGAACACGGTGCGCTACCAAGCTGCGCTACATCCCGATAGTAAAATATTCAATTTTCAATTTTTGGGCGCAGCCTGGTTTATCTGCTAAACGTCTCGCATAAAGCTTGCGCTTTCTGACTCGACTGCCCCATTCCGAACTTGCCGCCGGCAACTTCTACATGGGCGACCCTGCTACATCCCGATAACCTCTATTCCCCTCTCCTTGAGGAGAGGGCAGGGTGAGGTGTCAACCCACCATTTGTTCCCATTGGCTACTAAAGTATATCGCACAAAAATACCAAAATCAAGGTTTTTGTTCGACTATTTTTATCATATACATGACTTTCTATTTTTTATCATTAATAAAATATCATCTAAACGGATGAAATTTTCACAAATCAATCAAGTATAACAATAATTTTCCGATAATAATATAGGAGGTCTATTTTGTTTAACACTATGAACCCTATACGCCAAAATCCTTATCCACAGGCAAATGGCAATTATAAAACAAATAACGGCGCCGCTGACAAAGACGGGCATAATCATAATGCTCAAGATCAAAATCAAAAACGTCAAAATTCCCAAGTAATTGCCAGAGGAAGGGCTCAAGATATACAGAATCAAGACCAAGTAACAATTACACGCCCTGCGGTTAATTCTCCCGCAATGCAAGCATATCCGCAAACACAAACATATCAGGTTAATACACCGCCTATCATTAGGCACACCACACCTATTCATCAGGTTAACCCGATGCAGTATCAAACACTGCAAAGCAGTTATCAGCCTATTGAACAGCCTGTTAGTGCAGAATCCGGTTCTATGAGCATGGCAAGAAACAACAGGGTCAACATTGCGCAAATTCTTAAAGATTTTAGAAACACCATAAAAGCAATCGCTACACCTCCTGAAATAGAGGAACAAGTGAACAGATATCTGATTGCAGTTGAAGAACAGGTTAAATCAGAACGCCCTCAAGTAAATCTGGTTCAAAGCAATTTAAAAATTGCGGCATCTTTATTGGATAAATATATTTCAGACACTCTGCACAAAGAATCTAAAGTTGTACAAAATTGGCTTGATGCACTATTTTTACAAAAAATAAACTATCAGTTTAACGCAGAAGAAATTAATCCGAATTTCTTAGTAAAATTCCCAAATCAGGAAGAAAAACAATCAACACCCAAAAAAGAAGAAAATATAGGCAGTAATCAAGAAGACAACATTCAAAATTCTGCAGAAATTGAGCAAAATACTACTATTAGTCAAAATAATGTAGTTCAGTCTAATCAACAACAAGACCAAACTATTGAAATTGAACCGGAAGAACTTTCTTTAGAAGAGGAATTTGCTCAAGCTAAAAAGACAATTTCTAAAAAACCAAATATTACAATAATTCCGCAAGATACAAAATTAAAATCATTGTTTGTGGAAGCTAAAAAGCATGCTTTTGCTAACAATCCTCAAAAGGCAATGGCAATATTTAAAGAAGCTTTCTTAAGAGCAGAAACACTAAAAGATAATGAAACTCAATCAAGAATTTGCCTTGAAATCGGTAAAATATATGATGACAACGACCACTTTGTACAAGCTTTGAACAGTTATAATAGGTCTTTGCAATACACAACTGACGTAAACGTAAAATCTCGTGCTCACTATTCAATGGCACAAATTTACGATGATGTAAACCAAACCGGTGCTGCACTTAATCACTATTTGACATCTATCTCTTATGCAGGAAAATCGGATGACCTAATCGGACAGTCAGACTCACTTACAAAAATGGCAAATATCTTCACTGAAAGATATGACCAAGAAGCATTTGAATATTATGATGTTGCACGCAAACTCGTCGAACAAACAACTGACTGTGCAATGAAAGGATATGTATTAAGTAATACTGCTGACGCATGCGTCCAATTCAGAAAAGGAGACAAGGCTCTTAAATATTATGCGGAAGCAGTTAAAAACTACGAAAAAACAAATTCTCCTGAGGAAATTGCAGAAAATTATCGCTCCGCAGCCGAACTTATGATTGGATTTAATAGCCCGAATAAAGCTAAATCATTGCTTAAAAAAGCTTTAGTAAATGCAGTAAAAACAAAAAATGAAGATTTAATTTCAGAAATTAATACGCTGCTTGCATCTGTTGAAGAGTAAATGATTAGTCATAAAAATGAAAATTCTTCTGTATTTAGTAAATTGTTGATTACAATAATACATGATATCAAGTTATGATTAAATTTATAAAACATTTTTTAATTGTATAAAACCACCAATGACTAAATAATTATCTTTTGTGTTAAAATCAAATTATTGATATTAAGAGGATAATTATGGAAAGATTTTACATTACGACTGCAATTGACTATGTTAACGGTGCTCCGCACATTGGTCACGCTTATGAAAAGATTTTAACTGATGTTATATACAGACATTACACCCAAAGATGTGACAAAACTTTTTTCTTGACAGGAACCGATGAACACGGCATTAAGATTCAAAAAACATCAAAAGAACAAGGAATGAGCGAACAGGATTTTTGTGACATGAACGCTCAAAAGTTCAAAGATACTTGGAAAACCTTGAACGTTGATTATACAAAGTTCATAAGAACAACAGATAAAGAGCACGAAAAAGTCGTACAAAAAATCTTCCAAAAACTTTTGGATAAAGGCGACATTTACAAACATTCTTACACAGGACTTTACTGTTCGGGTTGTGAAGCATTTTTGAGCGAAAAAGATTTAACTGAAGAAGGGCTTTGTCCTGACCACAAAAAGAAACCGGAAGTTGTCAGCGAAGAAAATTATTTCTTCCGTCTTACAAAATACAAAGACGCAATTATTAAGCACATTAAAACAAATCCTGACTTTATAGTTCCGTCTTTCCGTGCAAATGAGGTTTTAAACCAACTTGAAAACATTGAAGACATTTCAGTTTCACGTGCAAAATCCAATGTTAGCTGGAATATTCCGGTTCTTGGTGATGATGAACAAGGTATATATGTATGGATTGATGCACTTTCAAATTATATCACAGCGCTAGGATATGATCCTGACGGCAGCAGTGAAACATTCAACACATTCTGGCCTGCAGATGTTCATGTAATAGGAAAAGACATATTAAAATTCCACAGCATTTATTGGATTGCAATACTTATGGCTTTGGATTTACCATTACCAAAACATATTCTTGCTCATGGTTGGATTACAATTGACCAGACAAAAATGTCAAAATCTTTAGGAAACGTAATTTCACCTATTGGAGTTTTGGAGGCATTTAATTTGGATATTCCTGACCCGCTTAGATACTATATGGCATCTTCTGCACCTTGCGGTAAGGATGGAAATTATTCTGATGATGATTTTAAAGAAAAAGTAAACGCTCACCTTGCTAATTCAATGGGAAATCTTTTGAACAGAACACTTTCTATGCTTGTAAAATACTTTGCAGGTGATGTTAACCAAGAATTTTTAGGCAAAAATGAACTTGAACAAGCAGCAATAGATACAATAAAAGCAGTTAAACATCATTTCGATTATTTTGAAGTATCAGAAGCCGCACAAAAAATAATTGAACTTGTTGATATCACAAACAAATACGTTACGGATAACGCACCTTGGGCTCTTGCGAAAGATGGGCAAGAAGAAAAATGCGGAATTGTGCTTACTAACGTTCTCGAAGTAATGTGTGTCATTACCTCACTAATTTACCCATTCTGTCCGAATATTGCCAAGTTAATGGCTGAACAGTTGAGTTTTGATTTATCAATCAAACTTGATGATTTAACATGTAAAAATTTGAAAGCAGGACACCTGATTGACAAAGAAAATATTAAGCCTGTTTTCTTAAGAATGGACAGCGAACTGGCTGATAAAAGTAAATAAAATTATTACTTAAATTTATACAAAGATTTAATATTTGGCAAGTTATTCATATCTACACAAATATCTTGTTCATAGTCTGGCGGAATATTAATATAATTATAAAAATTACAAATTTTAGCAGTTGGCATCTGCAGTTCGTTTATACTGATATTTTCAGCATATTCTAAAGCTTTATAAAGAATTTCATAAATATCTTTAAAATATGCTAAATTCAACTCTAAATTATCAGTATAAATCTCATCATAATTAATACTATCATAATTATTTTGAAGATATATAGATAATTGTTGAACTAAAAAACTTAATATACTATAAGCAACATTAAGATACATGAGAAAATAGTTATAATCCGATTTTATATCTTTCAAATTTAAAGATTGATTATTATTCATAAGATTATTATTCATAAAATATTTATCCATTTATACAACTATATAGGTGGTAGAAGATTTAATAAATATACACCAAAATAGGTTGTGTGAAAAGAGATAAAAGTAAACACACAAAATCATATAAATTGATTGGGAATAACATTCGCAACAGACGAAAGAAAATGAAGTTTTCACAAGAAGAACTTGCATTTAGAATTGATAGTGCAAGAAACTATATAGGCTGCATTGAGCGTGGAGAAAAAATTCCGAGTGTGACAATACTTTTAGATATAGCAAACGTGCTTCATTGTGATATTAAAGATTTATTTCGTAACGTATAATTACTTTTTAAATGCGAATTTCTTAAACAAAATATAAGTTATAACAGCAACTGTAGAAGTTGCAATAAATTGGCTTAAATATACGTTTAAACCACAATATTTAACTAAAACTTCCAATAAAATTGCATTTATAATATAGCTGACTGCCCACGTTGAGCAGCATTTCAAATACTCGCTAAGCCAGTTATTTCCGCCTTTAAATACAAGATATTTTTGAGTTGTAAATGATATAACAGAAGACAGTGCCCAGCTGAGAGCAAGCGAATACTGATAAAAGGAATTGCCGGCAATTTGGCACAACAATACATATATAAGATAAGACACGCAGAAATTAAAACCTCCGACAATCAAGTATCTTATCTTATCATCTAATTTAAACCAAAAGCTAAGCATATCTGACCTTTTTCTAATAATTGTATTCAGGAACTATAAACTGCTCATTATTTGCGTCTTTTTCGACAAACTTCAAATAATAATTAAGAGCGGTTTCTTTAGAATTGTTATAAAAATCTTCACTTATTAAAGATTTATGCAGTTCTGTTCTTTCTCCCGAATAGTTGCCCAAAATTCTTGAAAATTTGTTTATTTCTTCATAATTTTCTCCGCCTGAATATGCCTTTGTTTTGGCATCAGTACCAGACGGACGAATTTCTACATATTTATCTGAAAATTGAAGATAAGTTCCGTCACCGACAAATTTTACTGATTTTAAACTATCAAAATCTAACTCTTCAAATGCGTCATTTAAAACATTTTTAACTTGTTCTAAATTAGCCTTACCCTCTCTTATCGCAATTGCAAGTGAAAGATAGAACAAATCATTTTGGGTTCTTTGTTTTTCGCCTTCTGCTTTTGCAAGTTTCAATTTTTCAATATCCGGTTCTGATTCGTTATAATATGCTATATCCTCTCTTACATCATATTTAGCAATAATATCATTTTCATCGAAAATTGATGCCAAATACTCTGATAATGTTGTATTTTCTTCTTCTAATTTAGCTGCCAGAGAAGACGCAACAATAATTGCCTCGGTTGCGCTTTTTTCCCTCATTGCAATTGCTTTTCTGCCTCCAAGAGACTCGATTAAATCTTCTGAGCCCATAATCATACCGCCGGATTCTTCCCCGCCAAATATCATTCTGGGCTGGATTCCCAGATTTATAGCATTTCCGAATACATCATCAACAATAACTTCTTTATCCGGAGCATTCTTAATTTGAAGTTCAACTTTTTTCATTATATTAGCAATTTCTTTGAATCCGACAGGAACGTTTACAACTTTTATATTATTTGCCCCTGCCCATTCATCCCAAGAAAGAGCCGAAGCAGTTGTTTTTATCATAAATCTTGGATGATTTTTAAATTTTCCGTTATGCTTAAGTTGTTGAACACGATAATTCATAAGCATCAAAAATGCTTGATTTGCGCTATATACAGTGAGAATCCTGTCCTCATCAAGTTGAATATATGAAATTCCGTATTCATCAAGCATTGGTTCGTTTCCTATAGCTTCAACCTGACATACTGTAAGTCTGTCGTGGTCAGGATCAGTAATTAAAACAACTGTACCCAATGCACAATTTTTAAGCACCCGTTCATAATGAAGCGACTCTATTACAGGAAAATATTTTTCTCCGTTCGGTCGTTTTGCCAACACTGTTGCATCAACAGAATAATCATAAAAAGTTTTATTTCCCTTTGGGTCAGTATCATATTTACCTATTGAATGAAAAAATGGGTCTTCTTCTGTATTATTCCAAATGTACTTATCTGAAATTCCAAGTTTTTCCAATACTCTTGATAATGTTCTGTAAGCACATCCGCCAACACTTTCAATAAACAATTTTGAATTCATCCTTTTAATGTTATCAAGATTTTCAGCAACTCCGGATTTTAAATAATCAACGTACAAATCTATACCGTCATTAAATTTCGCCATGATACTTTCATCAATATGCGAATCATTTTTAGGAGCAATTTTAATCTCATAAGAGCCATTTTTATCAACAATATCAAAGATTTCCTGAATCTTATTTACAAATTCCAAAGATTCTTCCGGTAAATATTGGCTGCCTTGAGAATTTAAGTCTTTTGTGGCAGTTTTCACTGAAATTCCATGACTTGATGTAATATATTCTCCGCCCATCAAGTCAAGTTTAAAAGCCAGAAATGATGCTAACCAGATAGGAATAGTTTTTCTTCCAACCGGAACAATGGTTTTTATTCCTTGTGCTGCTTGGATTCTTGCAATTGCATCCAAATAAAGTTCTGAATTATACCGAACTTCACTTGCCGCAATTTTGCGTAATTCTTTACCACTATATTTTTCACGGGCAACGAGTGCTTTCGCAAGCGTCGCAAGTACAATACCTACGAGATTAATAGGAAAACGTGTGTCTTGCGGATACAAAATATTCTGCGGTCCTCTGATTCCTGCAGTAGACACTTTCGCTTCTTTTGAATAATTTGCAAACCACTCAAGCAAGTTTAATCCTTCAGGATTTGAATCACTATGAGGATAAAGGTGTTCTCTTTTCAGTAAAAACGTGAATCCGTTTTCGTTATCAAAATTCATTAAATCTAAATTTTTTATATAATCAGGAGTCTTTTCAAACACGCTGTTAAAAAGCTCTTTTTCTAATTCACAAGTAGGTTTTCTGTTCATAATCTCTCCCTCTACCCAGATATTATACCATAATTCCGTTATATATTACATTCCGCTAATAAATATTTGAAAAAGACAAGAAAAATTCAGATATTGTATTAATTAAAATAGGCATAATCCAAATCATAATCGCCGCTCCAAACACAGGTTTGAAAAGGAAACTTAATTGAAATACGTTAACCTGCGGAGCTGTTTTTGAAATTACACCCAAAATGATATCTTGACCAAGCGTTGCCAAAAGTACCGGAGATGCGACTTGCAGCCCCATATACAAAACATTTGAAGTAGTAGTAATCAAATAGTCTAAATTGATAATTTTTTCAAGCGGAATTACAACTGCATATATAGGGAAAACTTCAAAACTCCTGATAAGAGCATTAAACAACCAATAAAAACCGCCCAGTTCAATAAATATAAGAAGTCCTAAAAGAGTAATAACACGACTTAAGATAGATGTCTGACTGTTTGTTGTCGGATCCATTACCATAGCAGATGATAAACCCATTTGAGTATTAATCATATCGCCGCCTGCTTCTATTGCCAAAATAAATAATTGAGCAATATACCCTACAATGGCGCCTGCCGCAAAATTTAATGTTAAAAGCAGAAGCGGTGAAACATCAGCAGGAGGCATCTCCGGCTTAAGTATCGGTGTAATTATAATTGTTAATATAAAAGCAAACGCAAGTTTAACCATACCTGCAATTTCTTTTCTGTTAAGAACTGGAGCAAATCTTATAAACCCAAGAAGTCTTGCAAATACAATAAAACCCGCAGAAAACCAGCGAGCAAATTCAGGAAATAACGCAGACATCTGGGTTACTATTTGGTCCATTATTCTCCATCCCTTTCTTTTAATAATGGTGGTTCATCCAACTCATATTCATATTCGAAATATCCGGGAGGACAATCTATTGTTAAAATTTCAAAACCTTGAATTTCATCTATTATTGTAGAATCTCCTTCTACTTTTACATTAAATACAACTTTTTCCTTGCCGCCTTTTGTAACAATAAATCTCGAAGCCCCTTCTTTTAACGGATGAACAATTAACGTATTTTTCTCATTCATAATTGTTACAAGCGGAAAAACATCAATGACATCATTATGTTCAATTTTAATATCAGTCAACTTTTCAGGATTAGAAATTATGCAATCTTCTCTTGCCTGTACAGATAAAGTTATTAAAAATAAAGAAATAACCGCTAATATTTTTTTCATATTTATCTTCCTAACATTTTATTGATTTCAACAAAATTACCTTTCGGCATTGGTGTTTTCGGAGCTGTTTGATACTTAATTTTTTGCCCTTTATCTATATATGGGACTTTCCCCGGATTTTTCATAACTTCTTCAACAGTGGGAACATTTTTGAACTTATCCTGTTTCATCTCTTCTTCAAAAGGAGTTGTATATTTGTAATAATCTGCAGGAAGTGCAAATGTGTCATTCTTGGTTATTGTTTGGAATGCCAAATTTGTCCCTTCCGTAAATAAGTTTGTAAGCAATTTCATAAAGCCTAAACCACCAATAATAATTACTAAAAATACCGCAAAAATTTTCGGTGCAGCAGCAATAGTCTGCTCTTGAACTTGAGTTACAGCTTGAATTATACCAACAACCAAACCAATCGCAGCCGCAGTTAATACACACGGCATTGATATTGATAACATTGTCATAAAACCTTTTGCTAAATATTCTGTTAGTAATTCCATTTTAAAACTATCCTTTTTAATTATAACTTTGTACCAAGCCCTGGACAATTAAAGCCCAACCGTCAACTGCAATAAATATAAGCAACTTAAACGGAAGCGAAATAATCGTTGGTGATAACATAAACATACCAAGTGCAAGCAATATGTTCGCAACAACAAGATCAAGTACAATAAACGGTACAAATACTATAAAACCAATCTCGAAAGCAGTTTTAAGTTCGCTTAAAATGTAAGCCGGTGCCACTTCCCAAATAGTTATTTCATCAGGAGATTTAGGCGGTGTTTTGTGCTTTAGTTCCACAAAGAACGCCAAATCACCTTCACGAGTTTGCTTTAACATAAATTCTTTTAACGGTTTAGAACCTTCATCTACTGCCGCAATAAGGTTTTGATTCTTCTGATACGGCACGGAACCACGCTCATACATTTGTTGAAAAACACCACCCATAGTATAGAATGTTAAAATCATACACAATCCGATTGTTACAATTGCCGGCGGTACTTGTACACCCATTGCCGTTTTCAATAATGAAAATACTATTGTAAATCTTAAAAATGAAGTCATACAGCAAAATACAAACGGTATAAGTGAAAATAAAGACATCACCGTAAGCAGCTGCAAGACCGGATTCATATTTTGTAAAGCGCTATCCATTTTACTTTTGTTTCCTTAAAAATTACTAACCCTTAATTTTTTCTGCCAAGCTTCTCATTACTGATTTATATTGCTGCGACTGTTCATTTTTTTGCACAGCATCAACAGTAACTACAGCTTCTTCTTGCGGTACTTGTTCAGGTTCACCCTCTTGTATCTTCTTCAAAGAATGATGAACTATTGTATTTCTTATACCGCTTCTATCCATATAACAAGGCTTTGAAAGCATATCGATTGTATCTTTAAATGATTCGACAGATTTTGCAGCAAGTTGTGTCTCAGGCAAAATTTCTAATTTATCTAACTTTGACACAAGACAAGTTTTATCAGCATCTCCCGCAATAAGAAAATTTTCATGCCCTGTTGAAACTATGTATAGCATTTTTCTTTGCCCAAGAGACATTGTATCTACAAGTTTTAAGTATTTTGATTTATGAATTCCCCCAACTGATGTTGCATTTTTAAATACCAAAAGTGCTACAACAATAACTCCCACCATTGCTAAAGTATAAACAATAAAGTTTGCCAAATATCCCATCATATCCTCGCTTTTTTTGAAAATAATTTCTCGTTATTTGTTTTTTAATGCTTTTTGTTAAAAAATCAACCCTGATTTTCGTCAACTTCAAAGTCACTGTAATCAAAATCTTCACCTTCATGATTTTCCTCTGAATTCTCAGATGAAGGCTCATCAATTTCAGGTGCCGCAGAATCCGCAGATGAATTTGAATCACTGACTTTTTCGATTCTTACTCCAAATCGGTCATTAATTATCACAAGTTCTCCCATTGCAACAACCTTACCGCCGACCTTTAACGAAACTTTATTATCGTAAACGGAACATAAGTCAACGATTAGTCCTTCTTCTATGCTCTTAAGTTCACCCAAGGTAACTTTTACTTTGTCAAACTCAGCCATCATATCGACCTGTATGCTGTCCCACAAATTTGTATTTGCATCTTCGCTCATACTGCTTCCTCCGCCCATATCATATGGTTCTATAATTTTTATATTTGGTTTAACTTGAAATTTCTGTATAATATTGTCGCAAACAAGTGTCATTTCCGAAGATTTACTATTTTCGAAAACAACTATATCGCCAATATCCAACTTTTTTATATCTGCAACGGGAAATGTTGTTGAACCCAAAATCAAGTTTACTTCCACTAAACTGCTTGCAAAATCCATATCATTAAATCTTACTTCTGAAGTATCAATATTTTGTGGTGACAAAATATCTTTCGGAACAGATATAATGAATTTTGCAGCATTATCAGAACTTTCGCTTTTGACAAAATATGTTAAGTGCAATATTTCGTTATAACGCCTTTGCGGATCTATAGTAAAATTCGGGGCAAGTGATTCATACAAAAAATCATTAAAGGCAGTTACAATCCTAGCTTCAAGCTCTGATACTTCAGTTAATTCAAATTTTCTGTTATTTTTACCTAAAACTTTATCTAAAATAACATTAATTGCTTCTTGAGAAATTCTTATATATACATCATTCTTAGAATTTATTTTTACTTTGGTAACAAAAAAAGTTTCATTTTGTGCAAGAACATTCATGTTAGTACTGATTGAGGCAAGTTTATATTCAAATCCGTCAAAAAAGAACTCGTTGCTGCAATTCTTGACAACAGGTGTAAAAATTGAATCATACCAGTTATATTGCTTATATAATTCATCAAAAAATACTGAATTTATCATACCTAATCCCTACTATAGTCCACCGATATCATAGACTATTTTAAAGATAAAGAAATCAACTGTTTAGATGAATTTTTAGACATGTTAATTTATATTACAATTCATGCAAAAAAACCGTCTTCAAAACTTTACATTTGTCTTCGTTTAAAATAGTATGTTAATATAGTGGTATAGTATAGAAAAGTAAAAAAAGAGGAATAGTCGTGGACAATTTAGGACCGGATATTTTTGGAAGAAGAGATGTTGAAAGTATTCAATCATCTGACAATATGAGCCAATACGGCGCGCCAGCAGTTAACCCTGCTAAAATTAAAGTTATAGGTGTCGGCGGCGGCGGCGGAAATGCAGTTAACCGAATGATTAAAGCCGGATTATCAGGCGTAGAATTCTGGTTAATGAACACTGATTTACAGATTTTAAATACTTCTTTGTGCAAAAATAAAATACAACTTGGCGCACAATTAACAAACGGACTTGGTGCCGGCGGAGAACCTCAAGTTGGTGAAAAAGCTGCTGAAGAAGCTCAACAAGAAATTACTCAAGCTATTGAAGGCGCAGATATGGTATTTGTAACAGCAGGTATGGGCGGAGGAACCGGTACAGGTGCAGCTCCTGTTGTTGCAAAAATTGCAAAGGATCTTGGTATATTAACAATCGGTGTTGTTACAAAACCGTTCTCTTTTGAAGGAAAAAGAAGACAAAATCAAGCTCTTCAAGGGTTAGAAAAATTAAGAGAAGCTGTTGACGCACTTATTGTTATTCCGAATGATAAATTACTTGATGTTGTTGACAGACGTGTATCGCTTCAAGAATCATTTATTGTTGTTGACGAAGTTCTTCTGAGAGGTGTTCAAGGTATCTCTGATATCATTACTATTCCGGGTTTAATAAATGTTGACTTTGCAGATGTTAAGTCTGTAATGGCAGCTTCCGGTTCAGCATTGATGGGTATTGGCAGAGGCACAGGCGAAGGCAGGGCTATTGAAGCAGCAAAAATTGCAATTAATTCTCAATTATTGGAAACCTCAATTAATGGTGCTTCCGGTGTCATTGTTAATATCACAGGCGGTCCTGATATGACATTGCACGAAGTTACTGACGCAACAAATATCATTAATGATGCGGTTCTTGATGATGCAAGAGTTATAATCGGTGCTGTTGTTGATGATAACATTCAAGGTGAAATCCAAATTACTGTAATTGCTACAGGTTTTGAACTTAAGTCTCAAATGCCTATTGAACAAAAAGTTGAAAATCGTTCAATCAGTGCAGCTGAATTCTTTTCAGGAGCATTCAACAATACTCCTCAAAAAGCACCTACAATGACATCATTTGCAGATATTCAGATTCCTGATTTCTTAAGAAAATAGTAAAATTTAAAAATAAATAGCAGAGTCGAGCCATATAAATAGTGTGGCTCGACTTTGCTTTTAGAAAGGAGTTTATGCACATATTACCAATTACACAAAAAATAAATAGTTTTTCTGCATCCAAATATGACAAAAAAGCTGAAGGATACAGAGGATACACCGCTGTAAATCCCAAAAATTCAATAGCTAAAAGTATCCGTGCACTTGATAAAAAAATTATAACAAATATTAATAATATTTATCTTGGCTACAGAGAAGATAAAGAATTAATGGAAACTATGATTCACCGATATTCATTCATTGTAAGTGTAGAAAAAGAAATTTTATACAGTAAATATTCTAAAAAACTTCAAAGAGCTTTACCGGCTAAATTTTTGTAATTTTTAGTTGTGTATAAAAAAGCTAATATTTAGATAGGTCGCAAAAAGTATCCAAATTAAATACGGAATCAAAATTAAACCTGAAAGTTTTGATACCGAAAAAAATTTGGCAATCATCAGAATTACCATAATATCCAGAAGTATAATAATTACAAGTGCAAGTCCAATATTATGTGCATAAAAAAATGCAGGGCTCCAAGCAAGATTTAATAGCATTTGCACTACAAAATAAATATACCCTGAAAACTTACTACAAGAAGAAAACTTTATAGTATACAAAATAAGCGCTACAAATATTGTAATATATAAAATAATCCACACAGGAGTAAAAACCCATGCCGGAGGGTTTAACAGAGGTTTTGTTAATGTATCATACCAATTAGAATCAAACATAACAAAAGTATTATTCAAAATGAGATTATTTTAATTCCACAACTTACTTATTTTTTTACGACAAAAGAAATCCACTGATCTTGGGTAATTGTATCAATAATTTTTAAACCGTTCTTTCTGATTGACTCAAGAACAACAGGTTTTTTTTCATCAAGAATGCCGCTCAGAGAAAGAATTCCGTCATCTTTCATAATATTTTTCAAATCTTCCATGATTTCTGCGAGAACATTATGCAAAATATTTGCGCAAACAAAATCATATCTTTCAGTTACTTTGTCCGCAGTATTTAATTCAAATTTTACAGAACCGTCATCAATAAGTCCGTTTTTTATAGCATTTTCTTTTGCAACATCAATAACTGTTTCATCAATATCACATCCGTATACTTTTGATGCACCGAGTTTTTTGGCAAGTATTGCAAGAATACCTGAACCCATACCAATATCCGCCATTGTGTCACCTGATTTTAAATATTTTTCCAATGCTTTCATACACAACTGCGTTGTTTGGTGTGTACCTGTACCAAAAGCGCATCCGGGATCTAAGGTTATAATAATTTCACCTTCTTTTGGAGTATGTTCAAGCCAACTCGGAACAACGGCAATTTTATCCGTCACATGGGTCACTGTCCACTTTTCTTTCCATTTTTTTGACCAGTCTTGGTTTTCTTTTTCATCTATCTGAATTTCCCAAGTTCCCAGTTCTTCATCCGTAAATCCACGTGATTTTAAAATTTCTCGTTCTGTCATTAGAACTTCTTTAGGATTTTTATCAAGAGAGGTTAAAAATACCCTCAACGTTCCCTCAGTTGTAGCAGTCATTATTAAATCCTTATATGTTTCTTCAGCAAGAACTACACCTTCACAATCAAAATTTGTGAAACAAATATCCGAAACTATATCTTCCATATTAGGATTTATAGAAATTTTAAGTTCAAAATAATTATTCATAATATTCCTTTTTAATTAAACTGCCTCGGTATTTTTATACCAAGGCAGTTTTTTATACTCTAACCTTCAATAAATTTTCCCATCTTTCGGAACTTATTATATCTTTGAGTTCTGAGCTCTTCCGATGACATTTTGTTTAATTTATTTAATGCGTTTGATATTGATTTTTTCATTGATTCAGCAGTCGCACTGTAATCATTATGCGCACCACCCAACGGTTCAGGGATTTCTTCATCTATCACACCTAATTTTAACAAGTCTTTTGATGTAATTTTAAGTGCTTCAGCTGCTTCTGAATACATTGCCGCATCTCTCCACAAAATAGATGCACACCCTTCAGGAGAAATGACCGTATAATAAGCATGCTCAAACATCATAACATAGTTTGAAACAGCAAGTCCTAAAGCACCTCCGCTGCAGCCTTCTCCGGTAATTATCGAAATAACCGGAACAGAAAGTTTTGACATTTCTCTGAGGTTCATGGCAATTGCCGCACCTTGTCCGGTTTCCTCTGCCATTATTCCGGGATACGCTCCCGGAGTATCAACTAAAGTAACAATAGGAAGTTTAAATTTATCCGCATGCCTGAATAAGCGTAATGCCTTTCTGTATCCTTGAGGCTGAGGCATGCCAAAATTATATTCCAAATTTTCCTTTGTACTTTTGCCTTTTTGTACTCCTATTATCATTATTGGTTTGCCATCAAATTTGGCAAGTCCGCCGATTATGGCTCTGTCATCCATTCCTTCTCTGTCACCGTGAAGTTCAACAAAATTTTCACACATTAAATTTACATAATCTAAAAATTTTGGTCTTTCCGGATGTCGAGCAATTTGTAGTTTTTGTGAAGGTTTCAATTTTGAGTATAACTCCTTTTTATAATCTTCTGCCTGCTTTTCAAATGATTCAATTTGAGTTTCCAAATCCATACCGGAAATTTCGCTCATTTGTTTTAATTCATCTATTTTATTTTGTATATCTATAATTGGTTTTTCAAAATCCAATACCGTTGCCATTTTACACCCCGTGCATATCTAAAATATTAGCTAATGTTTTTCTTAAATTCTTTCTTTTGGATACTACATCAACTTGACCGCACTTAAGCAAGTATTCCGCAGTTTGAAAATCATCCGGCAGTTTTTGTCTTATTGTTTGTTCAATAACTCTTCTGCCGGCAAATCCTATTCTTGCACCTTGTTCTGCAATAATTATGTCACCAAGCGTACCAAAACTTGCAGTTATACCGCCAAAAGTAGGTTCAGTGAGTAAATTTATATAAAGTATGCCGGCTTCATCCAGTTTGCCGGCAGCACATGAAGTTTTTGCCATTTGCATGAGAGACAATGCGCTTTCTTGCATTCTTGCTCCGCCTGATGAAGTAATCGCAAGCATCGGAATTTTTAACTCCAAAGCTTTTTCCATAATACGGGTAACTTTTTCACCGACTACACTGCCCATTGAGCCACCCATGTAATCAAAATCCATAACCGCTGCAGCTACTTTATGACCGTCAATTTTACCAATACCTGTAATTACAGCTTCATCCAGACCGGTTTTTTCATGAGCCTTTTTAAGTCTGTCTGCATAAGACTCGGTATCTACAAATCCCAGAGGATCTGTCGGTAAAATATTTTTAAACAGCTCCTCAAAAGAATCTTCATCAAATAGCTGACTTATTCTTTTTTTTGCGTTTATACGATAGTGATAATCACAATGAGGACATACCATCATATTTTCTTCTAACTCCGTCTTCAGAAGCTGAGTGTCACAATGTACACACTTCGTCCATAATTCAGGAGCATCTGTATCCAAGCCCTTTATTTCTTTTGCTCTGCGTTCAATTTGAGCTTCCTTGCGCTTATCAAACCATTCTTGTATTGTCATATATTATACACATTCCCGACTGTTTAATGTCGTCCTTTTCTTTATCGTTTATAAAATGCAATATGCACTCCATCATTTTACATCAAAAATATAATAAAGAGCTAAGAAGTAACAATTTGTTAACTTAAAAACAGATTAAACTAATCCCTCCTTAAGTGCTTTAACTGCTGCTTGCGTCCTATCATCCACCACAAGTTTTTGTATTATATTACAAACATGTGCTTTTGCTGTATGTTCACTTATAGTAAGAGTTTGCGCTATTTCGCTGTTAGATTGACCGTCAACGACAAGTTTGAGAACTTCATATTCTCTCTGTGTTAAATTCGAATGTGACTGTTTAAATGCACTCCTTGATAACTGTCTTGACGGAATTATACCATTATTTTTATCTTTTATAAAAGGAACCATCTGAGGGTCAATCCACATCGCTCCGTCATTAACCATTCTGATAACATTCATTAAATAGTCCGTATTAATATCTTTTATCACATATGCATTTGCGCCTGCGATTAATGATGCGTTTAACTCCCCGTCATCAATATGCGACGTTAGCATAATAACTTTAATATTTTTATTATTCTCTAATATTTGCTTTGTTGCATCTATTCCGCTTATATCTTCTAATCCGATATCCATAAGCACAATATCCGGTTTTATAAGTTTTGATTTTTCAATGGCCTCCTTACCGTTTGTAGCCTCTCCTATAATTTCCATATCCGGATAATCATTAAACAAAGCTCTTATCCCTATTCGCATTAATTTTTGGTCTTCAACGAGCAAGATTTTTATCATGACAAATCTCCTATTTAAATAAATACTAAAAGAACATTTCCAAAAGATGAATTAGAGCTTTAAGTATAGATGCAGACAATGTTTAAAAGTTTAAACTTATAAGTATTTTTAGAATCAAATTTATACAATTTGTATAGTACTTGACAAGCATGTTTATAGTGTGATATAAAGTAGGTGGGGTAAATGTATATTTTTGAGTCTTGCACATTCTGCAAGACTTTCCTTTTGCCAGAACTTAACATAAGGATTTATTATGGATGATTTTAAAATAATTATTACGGTTTCCGGAGCAGATAAAGTTGGTATAGTAGCAGGAATATCTTCTGCACTTAAAGAATGCAAAGTTAATATTGAAGATATAAAACAAACTTTAATGCAAGGACATTTTGTCATGTTTATGCTATGCGATATCCAAACTTCTGACCTTAATTTTAAAGAAATTAAAAACAGACTTATTGAAGAAGGCAACAGACTGGAAGTTGAAGTTTGGGTTCAAAAAAAAGGTATTTTTGAAAAAATGCATACAGTTTAAATATATATGACAAATTTATTTTTTACATTTTATAATATATTATGAACATTTTACCTTTAAACAATTACAGTTATTCACGTAATCCTTCTATGCAAGGAATAGTACATTTTTCTACAATTTTTTCAAGAGTATTTATAAGCAGAATTCTGGAAGAAGGTATTCCATGCGCATACACAGGCAAAAAACTTATGCCTCCGCAAAATTTAAACCAATTAAAAAGAGAGCCGGAAGAAGGAAAAATATTGGCTTCTTTACAACAATATAAAGATGAATTTATAGGAAAAGATAAAAGATTTGTTGGTGCACTGTTGGAAGAAAAATATCTCGCTCCATATAAAAATTTTGCTGATTGTTTAAAAATCATATATGATAAAATGGTAAAATCATACAAATCAGTCGTATTAATAGGTCTTGATAATATATCTACACTACTGAAATACAAAGGAGAAGGGGACGAAAAAGAACTATCGGAAACTATTTCGGATTACCTCAACAATGCTGTATTTGGTAACGATCAAGAAGACAGTCTTGTTTTACAAGATATGATAATAAAATTCATAAAAGAACACGCATTTAATGATATTTCTATACTAAATTTCGTTAAAAAAACACTAAATAACATTTCAAAAGAAAAGGAAAATCTTGATTCTTTTAAAGAAAAATTTGTTAACGTTTATAATGCCGATATGCCAATAATCAACGTAATGAGAAACATCACATCTTCATACGAACATATATTTCCCCGCTCGCTCAATGAACCGGACGAAAACTTTAAAGCACAAATATTAACAAGTTATAAAATTAATCACGACAAGGGCAATACACTTATTGATGATTTCATTATCAAAAGCGAATATCCAGTTGCAAAAAATATTCAAAATCAAATAAATCGCTTAATTGAGATATATAAGAAGTGGCAATCAGAAGATTCCACGGAATTAAGCTCAAAGCTTGTACTTTACATGTTTGTACTTGAATATGAATTTGCACGCAAATCAGACATAATAAGAATAGATTTGAGCAAACTCACAGAACTTATGTCTCCGCAAGACATTGTAAAACTAAGAACAAGAGCTAAAAATTTATTAGATTATTCCCTTTTATAAATTATGCTATGCGTTTTCCGCTAATTTTTCTCTTATAAGCTTTTCAACCGTTTCCAGTACATCAGGGTTTGCAGCTAAATATTCTTTTGCCTTATCTCTGCCTTGACCTAACTTTTCATCATTAAAGCTAAACCAAGAACCGGCCTTTTTAATAATATCCATATTAACTGCAACATCAAGTATATTTCCGATTTTACAAATTCCTTTACCAAAAATAATATCAAATTCTGCTGTTCTAAACGGAGGAGCAACCTTATTTTTAAGTACTCTTACTCTTACATGGTTTCCGACATCTTCTCCGTCACCTTTTAGACCTTCAACACGTTTAATTTCCATACGCACTGAAGCATAGTACTTAAGTGCGTTACCACCTGTTGTAGTTTCCGGATTACCGTACATAACACCGATTTTTTGTCTTAATTGGTTAATAAATATAACAGTGGTATTTGTTTTACCGATAATACCGGTCAATTTTCTGAGTGCTTTTGACATCAATCTTGCTTGAAGCCCCATTTGTTGGTCTTCCATAGAACCTTCTATTTCAGCTTTTGGAACGAGCGCTGCAACAGAGTCGACTACAATTATATCAACTGCGCCGGAACGGACTAATTCTTCAGTAATATCAAGGGCTTGCTCACCTGTATCAGGTTGTGAAATAAGAAGTTCATCAATATTAACACCGAGATTGCGAGCATATTCAGGGTCCAGTGCGTGTTCAGCATCAACAAAGGCTGCGATACCGCCTTTTTTTTGGCATTCTGCGACTATGTGTTGTGCAAGAGTAGTTTTACCTGATGATTCGGGGCCATAAACTTCTATAATACGTCCTCTCGGAATCCCGCCTACGCCAAGTGCAATATCCAAAGCCAAAGAACCGGTAGGAATTGTCTCCACGCTTACTGAAGGCTTGTCTCCAAGCTTCATAATTGCGCCTTTACCAAAATCTTTTTCTATTTTGTCTATTGCAAGCTTTAGCGCCTTGCTTCTTTCATCTGTTGTTGATACAGTTGTCTCTTCTTTTACAGCCATTTCTTCCTCCGAGAGTATTGACAATGTGTTTTATAACAGTATGTCGTTTTCTTCTTTTTTAATAAATAATCCGCAAAATAGTGGTTTAAAACTGTTTAAACTATTTCGCAATTTAAAGTTTTCTTTATTTAAATCATTAATTTTATTCTTAAGATTTTCATTTTCTGTTTTACATCTGACAAGCTCTAAAACAACATCATCCATCCCTTCCAATTTTTCATCAATAAGTTTTGTAACTGATGTTGTAATATTATTTTCCATCTTATTCAGGGTATCTAAAAGTCCGTTTACTACGGCTTGTGAATTTGGTTTTGTCATAACGGGTAATGTCACTTTCTTTTCCTTTACTTCTCTGGTCACTGATAACTTAGCATTTCTTAATTTTTTTACTTCATCCACTGAAAAATAGATCTGACCGCTTTGATCTTTTTTGGGAGTTACAGAAGTTTTTCTGCATAAATCAACTATTTCTTTATTGTCAACATTTAAAAGTCTTCTTACATCATTCGGTAATAAAACCTTGCTTGCGCTCGCATTCATCTTATTAAAATCCCCTCTTTTGTATTTCAATTTGAAATATTGCCCAATTAATATTCTATTAAATAATTTTTTATATTTCCACTATTTGTAACAAATATTTAAGTTCAATTTTTATTCCCTTATAACATTCAATTTCACCTTTTTATCTTTAAAAAGGACAGGCTCTATGCTATCCGGAAAAACATTAAAATACAAATTATCGGCAGATACATTACCCAATAAGGTAAGATAAAGCGACTTGTCATTATATTTTGCAAAATTGCTTCCGTCTATCTTGTAGTTCGTTGTTGACATATAAACCGGCATTTTTTCCCCGCCTACTTCCGTTGCAAAATCTTTAATATATTCAAGCATATTATCTAATATTTCACTTGTTGAAGATTCTTTAATCATTTTATTGATAAATCCGTTATTAAATTCAGCATTTTCAATAATTAGCGCAGGCTTACCTCTTTTGAGTTTTGCAACAAAACACCTCGACATTCCTATAGTTTTTCCTGCGGAATTTTTTAACTCTACAACATTAATAGCTTTATGCAGCATATAATTCGGCATTGAATCGCCCTTTGATTCACTTAATGCCGTACAGCAAGTTGTATATTCTCCGTCGAATATTGATTCTTGAGGAATTCTGTTCCAAAGTTTTACAGTATAATCTTCTCCATTAACCGTAAATCTGTGTTCATTTATACCTTTACTCCAAACTTCAAAGTTCAAGCCTGAACATTCAAAATCGTTTTTTGTCTTTTGATTGGCTAAACCATATTTGTTTGAAGGATTATTAATAAATTCTGCAAATCTTCCCAAAGAAGCTTCTCTAAATAATGTTCTGAAAGCATCATTATTTAAAATTTTTTCATCTAAAAAATGAGAAATATATTTTTTATCCCAATGTAAACCTTTCGCTTCAATATTTTTAATATCTTCTTCACTCATTCCTAAAGATTTATATATAAAACAAAGTAAATCAGAGTTCATTTTATCCATATCCAGAAAATACGTTTTGTCATCAATCGGCGTTTTATATTTGTCAAAATCAATTTTATATCCCAGCATTCTATCCATATTTGAATAGTTGGACACAATATCAACAAGTGCAAGCTTTTGTGTTCCTGATAATTTTACGTACTTACCGTTTTTATTCACATTTCTGCCGTTTCTTATCATATCCGATAGGATTGCTTTATATGAAGGAGTAATTTTTTCCATTTCAAGCAACTTTATAGGAAATTGATTCAATCTGCCATCTAAAAGTAATTTTACAGTCTCTAAATCTGTTGCAAACAATGCTTGTAATATTTCTTCGTACTTTTGAACAAAACCGCTTACAATTTGATAATTTGCACGACTGAGCTGCTCTAACTCATTGCGTGATAAATATTCAAAATCCGTAATAGCATAACCGTACATAAGCATTTCTTTTAATGCAAACACCATTGAGCTTGAGTATTTTCCGGTGATATAATCTTCCGGTTTATTGTTTATACAATACATCAATTTTGATATTCCGTACAACGCATCTATCAGATTTTGTTCATCTAAATTTTCGATAAACATTAAATTTTTGGAATCTTCTCCGTTTAAAAATTCTTCTGTCCATTTTACTATAGAATGATCAGTACCCATAGATTTTGCTTTTATTGCTTTAATAACCTTATCTTTATCCTTCAAAATACTCAGTAAAATCTTTGCATTTTTATTTATGTCAAAATCTGTTTTTAAAATTTTTTGAAGAAATTCACCATCAAAATCATCAATAGCTTGTTCCGTATATTTTATAGCAATATCTAAGTTATAAGGTTTTGTAATAAAAATGTCTTCCGAATCTTCGTTTATATGAGAAATTATTAATTGTGCAATATTGGCATCCGTTTTACTATATAAGTATTTTACTGCATTTACATGATTATCGAAGTCTTTTTGGTTTATCATTCCTGCATTTTTTAAACTTGACCACACAAAAAAGTCCCCGAAAACTTCTTTATTTTTTTCTAACCCTGCATCATGCACTCTTTCCTCGGTCTCTTTTACTGCGTTTTCACAATGTTCTCTTGTAATATTTCTTGCAGAAATAATATCACAAGTTCTATATGGCATAATATCTACACAACCTTCATCCAGAAGCATTTTCAAATCTTCATTTTCAACAAAAAATTTAATTTTATCAATACTGTTTTCTTTTAAAATATCTGTAATATACAAATTAAATTCTCTTAAAGGTAATTTCAGTACTTCCTCATAAGATTGCAATTTATCAAAATTTTCATCAAAAAAATCAAATGTTGCGGCAACTTCCTCTGATGGAGGAAATTTACCTCTTTCCGAAGCATCTGCAAATGCATGTATAAAATCTAAAATCTGAAGCTTTTTTAATAGTAAGTCCATTAAATCATTCCGAAAATATGCAGATTTTAGTGTTGAAATTTCCTCTCTTAGCATCGGACATGAATTATCGTCATATATATAGGTCCAATCACTTAATTTTTGCTTTATAGATTTGTACTTTTTTATCTCCGCAGCATCTTTTTTTATTCTGAACTCTGTTGCCGCTCTGCATGAATCGTCAATTTGTTCCATAACTGCATCAATTCCGCTTGCCAGTGTCAAACCTGACAAAAGAGCCGGAGTAATCTTTTGCGGCAAATGCGTAAATACATTACGGTTTATATTTGGGGCACCATAAAAATTTAAATTTTTTGTATTTGTTATAAACATTTTTTAACCTACTTATAAATATAAACCAGAACAAATTTAAAATTGCGTTTTAATACATTATTCCTTAACAAAAGTTTATAATTAGCTAAAATTTTGTAATACCTTGACCATGTGGAGAGAAATAATATAAAATAAAGACATATTAAAAAGAGGAGAATGTTTATGGATTTTCAACATCAACCGCTAAACGGTACAAATTATACAGATGAAGATATAAAAAATTTAATAAAAGAATATGACGTTCAATTTATTAAACTGCAATTTGTTGACATTAACGGTCAGGTTAAAAATTTGGCAGTACCGTCAGAACACATCGACAGAGTACTTAACAATGAAGTTATGCTTGACGGTTCATCAATAAAAGGATTTAGAAACATTGAAACTTCTGATATGTTCTTCTATCCTGATAAAAATACTTTCCAAATTCTCCCGTGGCAAGAACACGAGGGCAGAAATTCCGCAAGATTAATTTGTGACATATATAATGCTGACGGAACTCCGTTTGAAGGATGTCCGAGATGTAATCTCAAAAGACTAATGGCAGAAGCCAAAAAACTCGGCTTTTCAATGAATGTAGGGCCGGAAGCTGAATTTTTCCTTTTTGAAAAAGATGCTGACGGAAAAATTACAACGAGAACTCATGACAGAGCCGGATACTATGATGTAGGTCCTGACGATTTAGGAGAATCCGTTCGTTCCGATATTGTAAGTACACTACAAGAAATGGGATTTGATATAGAAGCTTCCCATCACGAAGTGGCAGACGGGCAACACGAAATAGATTTTAAATATTCCGATATTTTAACTACTGCAGATAATGTTGCAACATTCAGAATTGCAGTAAAAGTTATTGCCGCTCAATACGGACTGCACGCAACATTCATGCCAAAACCTGTCTATGGAATCAACGGTTCAGGAATGCACTGTAACATTTCTCTTTTTGATAAAAACGGCAAGAATGCATTTTATGACCCGAAAGGTGAGTATGAATTATCAAACACTGCAAGATATGCTATAGGCGGACTTTTAAAACATATAAAAAGCATAAGTGCAATTTTAAACCCTACAGTAAATAGCTATAAGAGACTTGTTCCGGGGTATGAAGCACCTGTATATATGGCTTGGTCTCTTGCTAACAGAAGTGCTTTGCTTAGAGTTCCTTCTAAGCGAGGGGTCTCAACTCGTGTCGAATTGCGTTCCCCTGACCCGAGCTGCAACCCTTATTTGGCTTTTGCAACAATTCTTGCAGCATGTCTGGACGGCGTAAGAAACAAAATTGAACCGCCAAAACCTGTAGAAACAAATATTTATAAACTTTCTGACAGAGAAAGAAAGAGAATGAAAATTGAATCTCTGCCGGGTAGTTTAAAAGAAGCTTTGGAATGCATGGAAAAATCCTTGATTGCCAAAACTGCACTTGGTTCTCACATTCTGGATGAATTTATGACAGCCAAAGAAATTGAGTGGGATACATTCAGAACTTATGTTTCTCAATGGGAAATTGACAAATATCTGGCAAGATACTAAACAATAAATTCTTACAAATTTTCATATGCAAACCTTATTCCTTCGAGAGTAAGGTTTGCATCTGTAATATCAAATTTTTTACTCATATATTCTGCAACTAATGGCGCATTTCCGCCTGTGCCTATAAATTTAACATCATAACCAAGCTCTTTTATGCACTGCTTATAAAGACCTTCTATTGCACAAGAGTGCCCTCTGACAACACCGGATAAAATACAAGTCTCAGTATCATATCCTATAGCC
Source organism: bacterium (assembly GCA_017480425.1). Lineage (GTDB taxonomy): Bacteria > Cyanobacteriota > Vampirovibrionia > Gastranaerophilales > Gastranaerophilaceae > CAG-196. The sequence goes on from JAFVAR010000047.1 coordinate 75,691, forward strand.
TCTTCCGAATTCTTTAAACTTATATACGGAAGTTTTGATGTATACAAATTTAAAGCTTTGAGCTGCAAATTAAGCCCCGGCATTATAACTCCGCCTATAAATTCACCGTTTTTGTTAATAACATCAAATGTAGTTGCTGTTCCTATATCAACAATAATTGCAGGAAACAAATTGTGTTTATATGTATATAAAACATTCGCAATTCTGTCTGCACCTATAGTTTCGGGCTTGTTTGTTTTAAGCTTTATTTGCGAATACGATTTATAAGTTAAAATTTTAGAATCCGTATTACAAACTTTATCAACTACATCTTTTATAAGATTTGTTATTTCATCAACAACAGAGCATATCATACAGTCGCTGATATCATATCCTTCAACCATTTTGTAAAACAATTTATAATATGTTTCAAAAGGTAATGTTGTATCAGAAGGAATATTTTCAACTTTTACTAATTTTTCCGCTCTGTACATTCCAACAGTAATATTTGTATTCCCTATATCAAGAATCAAAAGCATTCTTAAACCTCATAATTTTTTAAGGCGTTAGTTAAAATTTCTTTCATTTCTTCTCTGTAACTTTTAGGGTTAATAATTTCACAATCATCTTCATACCTTAAAAATCTTGCAAATAATTCTTCTTTTCGTTCGCCTCTGTTTACTATTGTTATATCTCCGCTAACAGAATCAACATTCATTAGTGTTTCAATATCTTTTCTTATTTGATATCTTTTGGCAAGTTTTCCCTTTAATTTAAAAACTACTGTCTGTTCATAATTATAAGGTTCAACAAATTTTTCATCCGAAATCCTTATACCGGATAGTCTCGATGTGTCAATGAGACGTTCACGTTTATTGTAGACAGAAAAAAAGGTTTTATCCCCTTGCTTAATTACCTTGAGAGGCAAACAATCCAATTCTTCCCTGTTCTTAAATATCAATTTAACAACACATTTTTTACTGACTGCACGTTCAAATAATTCGATAGAAAAAACATAGTCTTCTTTCTCTACACGTGCAATTTTTCTGTCCGAAAAACGATTTAATTTTTTTGCAAATTTGTTAAAAATCGCTAAATATTTTGCGGCAAAATATTCTTTTATATAAGATTGAATTTCTTTTAACAAAGAAATATCAACATCATCTAATTTTAAGCCGAACGGAATACTTGCAACAATATATTTATTTTGTATTTTAGGTATTTCAATACCGCAATATCTACAAGTATTAATATATTTACTTATCACACTGTTATTATAAACAACACCGTCTTTTCCGGCATTTAACTTTTTCATCAATTCCTGCATAGTATAATCTCCCTCCAATAACACTTGGAGCGTTTTTAATACCTGCATTGATGATAAATTTTTCTTTTGAGAAATTTTATTCATCATAAATCTCCCTGATTTTTTTAAGTTTTTGAATAATTTCATCCCTGAAATCAGTTGGTGAAACTACTGTACAATCCGAACCAAATGAAAGGATTCGCTGCATTGCAACAAAGTCATTATGATACTCTCCTCTGATTAAGTATCCGCCTGAATTCTCAGAAATAATTTTTTCACAATCCAACAAGCCGTTAACACCAAAATATTTTAACTTAAATTCAATAATTTTAGGATTAATATTATCATTACCTTCTCCGGATTTACGGAAAATGATTTTTAATATTCTGGAAACATTTAAAGTTACAGCTTCTTTTTTATTAATATCAAATGCATATACATAAACTTTATCATTCTTAAAAACCAAATCTTTTGCTTCCACTTGCATTTCAAGAATTTTTTCATGTACAGGAGATTTATATTCCAGATGAATCTCCATTTTCAATTTGCAATCCTCTAACAATTCCGTAATCAAATCTGTATTTAAAGATTTAAGTACAGACAAACCCAGTATTTCTTCCTTAACACTATTATCACCTACATAATATGCAAGTTTTTTAAACAATCTGTCATATCCGATTAGTGTTTTTATATTAGAAGTATTTTTTAATTTTCTGTACGCTTTTCTTAAAAGGTTGACTTCATCCGTTGTTATATTAAGCTCAAAAGGATGTTTCAATAACACATACTTATTACCTGTTTTTTTATCAGCTCTTGAAATTTGACATCCCATTGCTCTCAGTGTATTTAAATCAATCCTTAGAATATCACTGGAATTATCTTCATCCATTATATTATATTCTACAAATGCTTGTTTGATTTCATCCAAAGAGCGAGGTCGTTCCATTAAAAGTCCGATTAAGACAATAGCCCTCAAGCCGGTTAATGAAATTTGGCATAAATCAGTTTTTTCAGTACCTTTTAGTATGCCGGTTTCTTTTACTTTAATGTTGTTCATAATTAAAATAACCCTGTTTAATTATTTACACAAATCTAATAAATATTCAATAATCCCGTCACAATAATATCTGTCTTGTGAAGAAAAAGGTAAAACTGCTCCGCCCAATTCCTTTTTAACATTTGCAAGAACTTTTGCTCTTCCTCCCCGTGATATGTAATCAATTTTCGTAACCACCGTTATTATCGGCAAATTATACGCATCTACCCATTCACGCATTTGAAAATCATTCTTTTGGACATCATGTCTTGCATCAATAAAATGAATTAAGGATTTTATTTGCTCTCTCTTTAACAAATATTCTTCCAAATATTTTTGCCATCTTGCTTGAGCTTCTTTAGATACTTTAGCGTATCCATACCCGGGTAAATCTGCAATAATAAACTTGTCTGAAAAATTAAAAAAGTTAATTAACCTTGTTTTTCCGGGAGTATTGGAAGTCTTAGCAAGTTTTTGATTATTACATAATGTATTTATAAAAGATGATTTCCCGACATTTGAACGCCCCAGAAGCGGAAACTCAGGTAATTCGTAATTAGGACACTGTGAAAGTTTTTCCGCACTGATAAGAAATTTTGCACTAAGCTGATTCATGTTCTTTCTCCTCTTGTTTTTGCAGGCGCTTTTTTTCAGCTCTTTGCGTCACAAGAGATAAAAGATTAAAAACTTTTTCGTTATTAATAACGTTTATTTGCGCCCTGTCTTTCATTAAACTTACATCAATTGAGGGTTTGTGTTCAAATATGTTCCCGGTTTGAATACTGACAATTTGTATAAAATTGTTTTTTAATATACTCAGGGGTTCTTTTAAGAATGTTTCAAATGTTTTAAATATATTCATTGTTGTCTGCTTTTATCTTCGGTACAAATATTGTATAATATATCAGAGAGAATGTAAATATGAACGAGAAAGAAAAACAGTATTTAGAAGAATTTAAAAGCTACTTAAGTGTTGAAAAAAACTTCTCGGAGCATACCTTAAGTGCATACTGCTCAGATATAATCAGCTTTATTCTATGGCTTGACGGGCAAAGTGTTACGGATGTAAATTTTGATAAACTTCGGGAATACTTACACTTCATTCAAAGATTTGATTACAAAAAGACAACAATTGCACGCAAAACAGCATCTATCAGAACTTTTTACAAATTCTTGTTCAGAGAAAAATATGTTGATTCAAATCCGTCAATATCACTTTCCGCCCCGAAACGTCCCAAACCGCTGCCAAAATTTCTCACTCCGGAAGAAGTGGAGCAAATTTTGAATAACGTAAAAATAGATACTCCTGCAGGATTCAGGAACAGAGTTATTTTAGAACTTTTATGGGCAACAGGCATGCGTGTGTCAGAATTAAGCAATCTTAATTTCGGAGATGTTAATCTTGAAGAAAATGAAATACGAGTTTTCGGAAAAGGTGCAAAAGAAAGAATTGTATTAATGTCAGACAGAGCAAAACAGTACTTAAGACAGTATATTAATTCTGCAAGAAGCCTGATTCCGGCTCCGGGGTATTCAGCACCCGACAATGATGATAATTCTCCGTTGTTCATAAACAATACCGGTTATCGTCTTCAAAATAAAACAATAAGAAAAGTTATTAATGAAACTGTAGAAAAAATAGAACTACCTAAAAAAGTCACACCACACGTATTTAGGCACAGTTTTGCAACAAAACTTATAGAAAATGGTGCAGATTTGAGAGTTGTTCAAGAACTTCTCGGTCATGCCGGAATTTCTAACACTCAAATATATACACACGTTTCCATGAAACACATGAAGGATGTATATGAAAGTGCCCATCCGCATGGGAATTAAAATTTGAGTTATTAGTAAATTTTTGTAACAAATTTTTAATTTACTAGCAAAAATTTTTATTTTTGCGGTTTAGAACATGTAGATAGTTGATAAAATTGAAAATATGATATAATTGGTATAAAGCGAGGTGTTTATGAGTGAAATAAATGGTCCTAAATTTGGTGTTAATCAAGTAAATTTCAACAGTGTACAAAAACAAGGTCAGGAAATTCCTGCAGAAGCAATAGAAAATGATGAACAACCAAAATTAAAGGATTTTTCAGACCCCAAAGCAGAAGCTCTCGGTCGTTCGATGCTTATTAAAGATGCAGACAACACAAACCATGATTTAAAAACGCTGATAGACAACCCTCAAATTGCTGAAAACTCAGATGAAATGTTTGAAACTGCATTCAAAGCTGCGCAAGATGCGGGAGTCGAAAATCCTTATGAAGAAGCAGCCTCTTTTTCAACAGGTAATATGTAATTTATATAATTCTTTGAAAAAGCTTGCCTAATCCGTATCCGCCTATTGAACCACAAGGCAGCGGAGAAAGTATACATGCGAAAATCCCCGGCAAATGTTGTTTTATCCCTTTTTTGTATGTAATTTTACCTATATATTTTGCCTTTCTTACACCCGTATAATGTCTGTATTCAGCGGCGGTTTTTCCCCGTACATATGCACCTTTTGTATCGCTGTATACACTTTTTAAACCGACTATTTCCTTCATAGCCTTTTCTGTTTGCTTTACGCAAGGTCCAAATAAACTCGTAATACGCATATTATCCCTATCTATATTGCTTATCTATATTTATAAAGTATTTTTTCAAAAAAAAATTGCCATTCATTTTACATTATATAAAATTAACAGAAATTTTTAAAATTACAAAACTATATTTTAGACAGACACCCTCATAAATTTTTCGGCAATTTCTATAGGCACATTAATATCAGCATAACTCATTTCCGGATCTGCAATTGTTATTTCTCTTGTTTCTGAGTTATATGCCTTCAAAATATATGCATGAGCAGATTTTATGATTTGTCCGTTTGACAATTCCAAACATTGTGTATAATCAAATTTCTGTTTTGATTGAATATATTTTTTCCGTTCTGTTTTCCCGAGTTTTTTCAATTCATCCATATCTACGGGCGAATCCTCATCCTCACAAAAAAGCATAATAAATTCCAAAAATTCGCCATCGTTTAGATTTTCATATTTAGATTTATCAATTTGTGGAAATTTTAAGCTAAGAGTTTCTTCTAAAGAGGCTCTGCTTTGCATTGTTGTCCATCTTCCCGTTATTCCGGAAGGAGATGTTATAACATCCGTCATATTCATATTTTCATCTTCTTGGGAAAAATAAGTTAATCCAAGTGTAGCATGACCGTTTTCCAAGGCCTTCTTGATATTCTCTTCCGTGACAGCAACAGAATCTTCCGGCTGTTTTTCATCAGGAGAAGTAAATATTCTTTGTACATTTGTTGCTGTTGCACCTGTTAAAGCTTGAACCCCAAATCTTAAAGCATAAGCCATCTCCAAAAGCCGTACATCCATATCTCCCGTCACAAAGCCAGATTCTTCAACACTTAACCCTTCTACACGAAGTTTGTTATCTAAAATGTCCCGTTCATATACTTTAATTGCGTTTTCCGGGTTATTTTTATCCATTGGAAATGTTACAACATAAAATTTTCCGTTATCATCAACTCCTTCTGTAACCATTTCACGTAATTGCTCATCAGTCAGCTGCGCAATCTGCGACAATGGTGCACAAGTACCTCTTTGCCCCTGAGAAAAGCTGCCTGCGTGGTAGTCTATAATATCAGAATTCTTATCTTGATTAGATATTACTTCTCTTAAATTATCCAATTCTGCACGTAAATCTATATCATTTTCATAACCAGACAAATCCATATCCGGAATATAACTCAAAATTTCCTGCACTAATTCTTCATGTGACATTATTTGCGTTGACTTCAAATGTGAAATTTCCGGCAGATTTTGTAATCTCATGTCGTCTTTATATTTACTTCCGCACTCACTTCCTTGCGGATTAAAACCGTCTTGTTTTCCGTGTCCGATAAATTTTGGAATATTCCAATCATCTTTTGCCGAAGGAAGATTCTTTAAATAATTTAAAAATGTAGTAAAAAGACTTATCTCACTTTCATCAACAATATCATTAGTATCTGTAATATCTATATATTTTGTAAAAATTTGTTGTCCGTTCTGAAATAATTCATTCCATATACTTGAACCCCTCTCTACTTTACCAGCATTTGCATAAACTTCAGCAAATTCATTCTTCGTAGTTCCTGTTTTTAATGCTCTTAGGGCATCATGATAAAATTTTTCATTAATGTTGGTCATTTTTCCTCCCTAAACTTTATTTATTATCCAACATGTTATAACGACATATTTACAAAAAACTTTAGAGACTAAATTATAAATTGTTACAATTGTTTACATACAATCTCTAAAAGTAAAAATATAAGAATTATGCTACAATATGAAAGAGAGGGATAGAATATGGAAGAGAATAATAAACCGGTAGTTCACTTAATTTCAAGACCGGAAAATATGCTTAAAACTATTTATACAGCGGCAAGAACTTGTTATAGCGCTGATATGCCTATAAATATTTATAACGGGACAGATGATGAAGAAAAAATGCTTAAACTTATTGAGCGTGTAGTCGGCTCAGGTCATTATTCTGTTATTGAACACATACAAGTTACTTTTGCGATATCAAATGTTTCAAGAGCGTGTACTCACCAGCTTGTACGCCATCGACATATGTCTTTTTCACAAAAATCACAGAGATATGTAAAAGAAAAAGGGCAATTTGATTATTTAATTCCGCCTACAATAGCTAATAATGAAGAATTAAAATCAAAATTTATTAATTTTATGGGCGAAATATCAAAGCAGTATCAAGAATTGGTTGATGCCGGAATTCCGGCAGAAGATGCAAGATCAGTTCTTCCAAATGCTTGTGCAACTTCAATTGTTGCGAGTTTAAACTTGAGAGAACTTATTCATATAGCAAATCTGAGATTATGCACACGAGCACAATATGAAATCAGAATGATGGTAAAAGCAATGTGCGACGAGCTTATCAAAGTTGAACCATGGTTAAAACCTTATCTCGTTCCAAAATGTGAACGTCTCGGTTTTTGCGATGAAGACAAGTCTTGCGGAAGGAAGCCTAAATTAAATCAATGAAAAATCTGATTACTGCTTGTTCAATAATATTTGTATGTTTGGTTGCTTTTTATTTCTTTATACTTAAGCCTGAAAAGTACGAAGAATCAGATTTGTATGAAGCAATTATACATAGAGATTATATTAAAGTTGGTATAAATACGGATTCCAAACCATTTGGATTTATTGATGAAAAAGGAGAAGTTCAGGGATATGATGCAGATTTTGCGAGATATATTGCACAATATATCTTGCAAAACCCGAATAAAGTTAAATTTATTCCGGTAACACCTGCAAACAGAATGCTTAAAGTATCCACTGATGAAGTGGATATGGTTATTGCGACAATGACAATAACTTCTCAAAGAAAAGATATTATAGATTTTTCTGTTCCATATGATTCGGCAGGACAAGCACTTTTGGTTAAAACATCAAGTAAAATAACGTCTCTTGGAGAACTTAACGGACAAAATATCGGTGTTATATGGGGTACAACCGCAGAAAAGAATCTTTTAAACATCATGCCTAATGCTCATGTTATGGGATTCAAAACATATAAAGAAGCGTACAGGGCTCTTAAGAACGGACAAATTAATGCAATTACTTCAGATGATACTATTCTGAGTGGATTTGCGCTTGACGATAAAGAAGTAAAACTTTTACCTAAAAGATATTCAAGAGAACCTTACGGCGTAGGATTTAAGAAAAGTAAAACAACACATAAACTCAGAAAGATTGTTAATGAAGCAATCATCGATATGAAACAAAAAAACGTTATCAACCGCTTGCACAAAAAATGGCTCGAATAACTACATATGCCTTGTTTTTGGATCAATCAACATGCCGGCAAGTTCATATGCTCCTTTAAAATCACGTCTTCTAATCTTGTCTGCCGCACGCTCTTTATCATATTCTATAAAGCGGTGCTCAAAAACACATCTACCCTTCCAAGCATCTACTATTAAATAGCAAGATTTTGCATCCGGTGTAAATGGTCTTCCTACGCTGCCGGCATTAACTACCGTCTTTTTATCAGGGGTTTGGAATCCGCACGGAATATGAGTATGTCCGCACAATATAACATCAGCATCGACATTTTTTAGCATTGCTTGAACTTCTTCCATAGGCGTATTCGGCAAAATATCTTCATTATTTCTTCTTGGAGAACCATGTACAAGCAGGAATTTAACCCCCTCTTCTTCAATTTCCAACTGCACGGGAAGGTTTTTTAAAAATGCTTTTTCACTGTTTGAAAGAATTTTTACATCATTTCTTAAGGCTTCAACCATAAGCGGAGCTTTACTCTTCATTGATTCATATAAATCAGATGAATAATCTGCAATCATTAAATCTGTATTTCCTTGAATCATAGAATACTTGGAATCACGGGATTTCATAATAAAAAATCCTACGGTTTCCATAGGTTCAGGTCCTGCCATAGCATAATCACCTAATACAAAAACCTTTTCACACTTTTGCTTATCCATATCTTTTATAACAGCATTTAATGCATCCATATTTCCATGAATATCCGAAATAACCGCAATTCTCAAAATTATGCTCCTTTTTTCTCTCAGTAAACAATATTCGTGTTACAATCATTCTATGATAAAAAGAAGAAAATCAAAACAAATTTCTATAGGAAACATCAAAATCGGAGGGGATGCTCCTATAAGTGTCCAATCTATGTGTAATACCGACACAAGAGATGTGGAAAAAACCCTTGACCAAATAAATGAACTGGCGTCAGCAGGTTGTGAAATTGTAAGACTTGCGGTTTTGAATAAAGATGCAGCAGCGGCAATTAAAGATATAGTTAAAAAAACGCAAGTTCCGCTTGTTGCGGATATTCACTTTGATTATCGTCTTGCACTTATGTGTATTGAAAACGGTATTCACGCACTTAGAATTAACCCCGGAAATATAGGGAAACGAGAGCATACAATAAAAGTCGTTGAAGCAGCAAAAAGCCATAATATACCAATAAGAATAGGCATTAACGGCGGTTCATTAGAAAAAGAATTTCAGGAAATGGATTTGCCTTTATCAGAAAAAATGGTGCTCAGTGCTATAAGACATATCGAAATTTTGGAAGATTTGAATTTTTATGATACAAAAATTTCTCTCAAATCATCAGATGTTTTAACAACAATTGAAGCTTATAAGCTAATTGCGAATAAAATTGATTATCCTCTGCATTTGGGAGTAACTGAGGCAGGCACGTTAAAATCAGGATTAATTAAGTCTTCTGTCGGATTAGGTTCTCTTTTAAGTCAAGGAATAGGAGATACAATACGAGTTTCTTTGACAGAAAATCCTGTAGAAGAAGTACACGCAGGTTTCGGAATACTAAAATCATTGGGATTAAGGCAAAAAGGAATTAATTTTATTTCTTGTCCGACTTGCGGAAGAACTCAAATAGATTTAATCGGACTTGCAAAAAAAGTGGAAGAAAAATTTAAAAATGTTGATTTACCAATTACTATAGCTGTAATGGGATGTCCTGTAAACGGTCCGGGTGAAGCCCGTCACGCAGATTTCGGTATAGCCGGCGCAATAAAAGAAGGATACATTTTCAAAAAAGGAGAAATTATTGCAAGAGTTCCTGAATCTGACTTGATAAATTCGCTAGAAAATATTATAATGGAGACATATAGTTCAGTTAAATAAGAATGGGTGTTATGAAAAGAAATTTATTATTAGTATTAGCATTATTTATTGCTATTGGCATTCCTGCAAATGCAAAACTTACAGTAGAAGAATCTACAAGTCCTGAATATTTGATAAATAACGGATATTCGGAAGCTACTGCAGAAGAAATTATGATTATGAAAAATCGTATAAACGGTAAACCTGCAGAACCTTTATATGATAAAAAGAGCAGCAAATTTGCAAGATTTTGGAGAAATGTATACGGATATATTGATCCTTCCATAGATACTGACGAAAGAATTCATCACGACATACACATGTCTCCAAACTATAAGGATTTGTAGAAAGAATTTTTAATTTAAATAAAAAACAGATTAAGATAATTTACAATCTTAATCTGTTTTTCTTATATTTTATTATATAATATTTGTATGGAAAAATTCAGATTTTTAACTTCCGGAGAAAGTCACGGGAAATGCTTAAATGCAATTATAGAAGGGATACCTGCGGGGTTTAGAATAAAAACGACTGTCATAAATGAAGAACTCGCACGCCGTCAAGTCGGATACGGCAGAGGCGGAAGAATGCAAATTGAACAGGATACCGTAGAAATCAAATCAGGTGTAAGATTTGGCAAAACTACCGGCGCTCCGATTTGTATTGAAATAAAAAATAAAGATTATGAAAACTGGCAAGATGTTATGAACACAGAAAAACAAGAGTATACTGCCGAAGAAACATTAAGAAAAATTGAAGAAAAATCTTTTACCACAGTACGTCCAGGACACGCAGATTATGCAGGTTCAATTAAATATCATTTTTCCGACTTAAGAGATGTTTTAGAACGCTCAAGCGCTAGGAAAACTGCTATTGAAGTTGCAGTTGGCAGTATTGCAAAACAAATATTGAGAGAGTTTGGAATAATGGGATTTTCACACGTTATACAAATCGGCAATGTTAAACTTGATTTTTATCCCAAAACATATACTCTTATCAAAGAAAAAGCTGAAAAATCTGACGTAAGGTGCGCAGACGACCTGACTGCTGACAGAATGCGCAATGCAATTGACGAAGCCTCGGAAGCAGGCGATACTTTAGGCGGAAAATTTGAAGTTATATTCGGGAATCTTCCGATTGGTCTTGGTTCATACGTTCATTGGGATAAAACTCTTGACGGGAGAATTGCACAAGCAGTAATGAGCATACCGGCCGTAAAAGCTGTTGAAATCGGAGCCGGAGTTGATGCAGCTTATTTAAAAGGCTCCCAAATGCATGATGAAATTTTTATAAAAAATAAAACCGTATATCGTAATACAAATAATGCAGGCGGGATTGAAGGCGGAATGACAAACGGTGAAACACTGGTTGTTAAAGGAACAATGAAGGCAATACCAACAATGCGCAAAGCTCTTGCAACTATTGATATTAAAGAAATGAAGCCTGCCAGTGCGCATTTTGAACGCTCTGATACATGCGCAGTTCCGGCATGTTCTGTCGTAGCAGAGGCAAGAATTGCTATAATTTTAGCTGATGCACTGTTATCAAAACTCGGCGGTGACTCTTTAGAAGAAATCAAAGGTCGTATGAATGATTAATATTATTTTAGTCGGAATGCCGGCAAGCGGAAAGACAACGATAGGACAATTGCTTGCATCAGAACTTCCGCAATATACACTTATAGATACAGATAGCGTTATAGAAAAAACTCAAGGATTAACAGTTAGTGAAATTTTTGAAAAATTTTCTGAGGATTATTTTCGTAAACTTGAATACGACACGATAAAAATGGTTTGTCGGGGAACAAACAAAATCATCTCCGTTGGAGGAGGTGCATTTGAAAATCCTGACAACAGAGCGACACTTCTCAAATTCGGCAAAGTTTTTTATTTGAAATCTGACCTTGATGTACTATATTATAGAATATCGGAAGACAAAACAAGACCGCTTTTACAAAGAGAAAATCCAAAACAAATATTAGAAAATCTGCTCAAAAAGAGAGAAGAAAACTACAAAAAAGCGCATTATACAATTGATACAACATCACTAAATCAGGAAGAAATAGTAAGGTTTATACTCAATGAGACAAACGCTTAAAGTTCAAACCGAAGAAAGCTGTGAATATTTAATAGATATTACTGATAATAAATTTTCTAAATTGAATCAGGAAATTTATGAATATACTCATACCCAAAAACGTCTTGTCGTTATTTCTAAAAAAGTACATAAACTTTATTCCGAAGAATTGGATTTTAAAGAAGAAGAGTTGTTAATTCTACCTGACGGCGAACAAGAAAAAAATATAAAGAATTATCTTAAAATAATTGAACGAGCTTCCCAAATGGGTTTAACAAGAAAAGACGTAATTATAGCGGTAGGAGGAGGAGTTATCGGTGATATAGCAGGATTTGCCGCATCAACGTATATGAGAGGAATTGATTTTATACAGGTTCCTACAACTTTGCTCTCGGCAGTTGATTCTTCTGTAGGCGGTAAAACTGCCATAGATTTGCAATACGGCAAAAACCTTCTCGGAACATTTTATCAACCCAAAAAAGTTTTTATTAACATAAATTTCTTTAAAACACTTGATAACAGGCAGAATATGTCAGGTCTCGGAGAAGTTTTAAAATATGCATTTATTGAAAATAGCTGCGGATATAAGGTTCCGCAATATTTGTTTGAATTTTTGACACTCGGATGTGAAAAAATTATGGCAAGAGAACCGCTAACATTAATTCGTATAATAGAATACTGCCTTAATTTAAAAATCGCAGTTGTGAATCAAGATGAAAAAGAAGGCGGACTCAGAAAAGTTCTTAATTTTGGGCACACTCTTGCTCATGCACTTGAAACAATTACAAAATACAAAAAATATACTCACGGAGAAGCTGTTGTTTATGGTATATTCTTCATTTTTGATTGGGCTTACAAACAAGGACAAATATCATATTCATATTACCGTTTGTCACTTGACCTGCTTGAAAAATACGGTTTCAAGCCTCTGAAGAAAAAATATTCACCTCAGGAGCTTGTTGAAATAATGAAACACGACAAAAAAGCTTCACCCAGAAAAATAACATTTATTGTTCCATCAGATAAAAAAGAAGTGCATGAAATTAAACTTTCCCCTAAACAAGTTCGCTCAATGCTTGCCCAAATATAGTCGAATAGCATAATATATTACAAGGTAATATTTTTTATTTTATTTTGTCATAGTATTTTCTTGCAGATTAATAAAACTGCAGAAAGGATATTAAAATGACGTTTAATCCACTAAAAGAAAAAGGAATGCCCTTAGAAAAACAAATGAGAAATTGGCATCAAATTGTAGGAAAGCCATACAATAAGACTGATGTAGACTGTTATACCAGAACCCGTCAAATTTTAATGAACGGAATAGAAGTTGAGGCTTGGGGTTTCAAGCATCAACTTATGCGATATTTAACCGACAGTGAAGACAAAGCAAATATTTCCAGAATAGGTCGAATAGAAAACACTCAACAAATGACTGCAAACTGGATGGGACCCGAAGACCAATCAATTTTAGAAACAACATTAGGTTATGAACAGGTTGCGGTTGACCTGACTGCATGGCTTGCACAAAATGAGCCTGATAAATATATAAAAGAAGTTTTTGACTTTGGCCTTCTTGAAGATTTTGACCACTTATACAGATACGCTCAATTCGCTTATGCCAGAGAAGGAATTGAACCAAATGATATAGTCCAAGGACAAACTGACGTAATAGTAGGACGCCCTACACAACATCATCACAACTGCAACGGGCTCAGACTCCGCAAGCATTATGATAAAAATACCGCTTCTCCTCAAACAAAGGTTAATATTCTAACAGTGCTTTCAGGAGAGCAGCAAACTCACAATTTCTATGCAGAACACGGTTTTATGTATGGTGACCACGTTCTTAGAGAAACTTATGCCGAAATTAAAGATGTTGAAGAAGAACACGTAACTATGTATGAATCACTTATTGACCCGAATGAATCACTTTGGGAAAAATTCCTGATTCATGAATTTACTGAAGTATGCAACTACTATACTTGTATGGAAGACGAAATTGACGAAAGAATCAAAAAGACTTGGGAAATCTTTTTGGATATGGAACTCGGCCATCTTCAAGTTGCTGCTGAAATGTTTAAAAAATATGAAAACAGAGACCCTGAAGAAGTTATAGGTTCTGAAATTGTAATTCCTTGCCGTTTCTTAAGTCAAAAGGATTATGTACAAAAAGTTCTTGAAAAGGAAGTGAATAAACGTCTTGCTCCGGAAGGGGAATTCTATAAAACAACAGAAGAAATTCCTGATGATTGGGCAAGTTATCCGGTACAAGAAAGAGTTGCTGAAATTTCCGCTCCGTCAGAAAACGCAATCAGAATTGCAGAAATATATCATGACAGAGATATTATTGAAGCAAAGGAATCTCTTAAAGCTAAGGAAATACAAATTTTGGGTAAAGGTCTGCAAGAAAGAGCCGTTGCGGATAATACGGTTATGCCGGACGAGCTTGAAGAAATGATTGAAAAGCACGAAAGTCGAGAGGCAGAAAAAGAAAAGCTTATATAATAAACCGGTTTAAAATAAAAAAATGCCCTTATTATATTGAAGGGCATTTTTTTATAATTGATTTATTGCTATATTTGATTTACACCGGTTGGAATAAATTTTAAATCACTTATTATTTCATATTCATCCGAGAATTTTGGATATATATTTTCTAAGACAAAATATGTCGAGCCGGAACCGGACATGATTGAATTTGGAAGTTTTGATTTAATCGTTTGCAGCTCTTTATAGTCATCAAAAACTGCATATTCAAGGTCATTATATAAATATTTTCTTATATCTTCTCCATATTCCAACGCAGAAAGCATTTTTTCTGTCATATTATTTTTCGGTTTAAATTCTTTGTTTGAGTATTTAGTATAAGCTTCTTTTGCTGATATTCCGAGAATTTTAGGTTTGATAAGCGTTACAGGCATATTAACAAATTTAATCGGCTTGATTATTTCTCCTCTGGAAGTTGCAAGCAAACATCCGCCTTCCAAACAAACATTAAGGTCAGAGCCTAATTTTGAACAAAGTGTATGAAGTTGTTCTTTTGTAAATATTTTGCCAAATATATTATTCAAACCAAACAACGTTCCTGCCGCATCCGTACTTCCGCCTGCAAGTCCTGCGGATATAGGAATATGCTTTTCAATATGTATATTAATTTCAGCGGTTTTATTTATCTCCGACAAAAAAAGTTCAGCTGCTTTATATACCAAATTTCTTGAATCATAAGGAATTTCATCAGAAGTTCCGCTTAAATTAATCGTCGTTTTGAGAGATTCCGAGATGTTGATATCAAGAAAATCATACAAACTAATCATTTGCATAATACTCTTGATATTATGAAATCCGTCTTTTCTCTTGTTTACAATCTCAAGAGTTAGGTTAATCTTTGCAGGACATTTTATTTTTATATTTTTCATATTAATTTATGAAGTTTACTACTGTTCTGTTATCTCCGATATTAATTACAAAATTGGCATTATTTCCTGCATTACCGAGATTTTTATTTTTTGTACTTTTTCTTGTTCTTATATAAGAATCACTCGCAAAATCTCCCGGATATACATTTCCGTCAGCAGTAATGTATAATCTGAAAGTTGTCGGGTTAACATTGTTTGCGTTATATAAATTATTTAAACCATTATTTCCTGTTACATCAAATAATACTGTGGATAAAAATTGATTATTATTTCTTGTAGTATTTATATTAAAACTTATATTCCTTTGAGTGGTAAAAGTACAACCATTAGTAGTATCTACATTAGCCGCGTCAACACCCATAGAATCTGCTAACAAATAGCAAAGTTTATTTTGTCCCATATTTTGTTGAATGTCATGTAAAATATTATCAATCCCTTGAGTTGTATTAAATAGCGGATACTCAGGGAAACACCTATTTGCACCGCCGACAGTTTGACAAACAGGGAAATATCTGCTATTAGATGCAAAATTTCTAACTTGAGTTGAAATTTCGTCATACACTTTTAAAAATGCCATTTTATTAGGGTTTGGCTTTACATTATTTGCCGCCGGTAACATAACCGCTGCAATAATACCGATTATACCCAGTGTTATTAAAACTTCTGATAATGTGTACCCTTTTTTATTAAACATATAAAAACCTCTCTTTTTCTAACGATATATATTATAATACCATTGTTTTTGCATATTTTTCAATAGTAAAAGAATTATTGTTAATATAAAAGAGTAATGCTCCTCTTGGAAGAGAAAACAAAAGGAGCAAAGGCTAATATTATGAAGAAAAGATTTTGGTTTTTAAAGAAGTAAGCCGAACACACACACAAATGCCTAATCATACTTTTTCATCGAAAATCCGATAATATCACTCGCTGCCTTCGACTTACATTTTAATTATAACACTGTTTTAGAGGTGTCTTAATCCTCTTAGGAAGTAATCCTTTAGAGTGATTTTAAATAACTACGCAAGGGGAATACAAATTTTATACAATGCTAGTATTCTTCTATAAAAGGAGGAAGAATATTTATGCTGACAGAATTAAATAATGAAAACTTTGACTCACAAATAAAAGACGGACTCAAGCTTGTAGAATTTCATACAACCTGGTGCGGTTATTGCCGTAAGCAAAAACCGGAACTTGAGGCTATGGATAAAGTTTGGATTGGGCAAGTTGATGCGGAAAAATCCCGTACGGTTGCATCAAAATACGGTATAAGCGGATTTCCTACTTTTTTGGTATTCAAAAACGGCAAAGAAATCGACCGTTTCAGTGGATTTCGCAAAAAAGAAGAACTTATGAGCAGAATTATGAAATTTATCTGATTATAAAATTTCTTTTCCGACAATTGGTGCAATTTGCTTAATTTCTTTATAAAGTTCGTTATATTGCCATGGATACAAGGATTGCGCACCGTCACAAACTGCGCAATCAGGTTCATAGTGAACTTCTATAATCAAACCGTCACACCCTGCCGCAACCGCTGCACGTGACATAGGTTCAACCTTATCTCTCAATCCCGTAGCGTGTGAAGGATCTACAATAATAGGCAAGTGACTCAATTTTTTAATAACCGGAATTGCAGTTAAATCAAGAGTATTGCGAGTGTATTTTTCAAAAGTTCTTATACCTCGTTCACATAAAATAACTTGATTATTACCGCCTGACATAATATATTCCGCTGACATTAATAATTCTTCATACGTTGAAGATAGCCCTCTTTTAAGAATAACCGGTTTGTTTACATGCCCCAATTCTTTTAAAAGATTGAAGTTTTGCATGTTTCTTGCGCCAACTTGCATTATATCAACGTATTTTTCAAACATTTCTATCTGGCCTACTTCCATAATTTCTGAAGTTACAGCCATTTTATGATTATCAGCAACGCTTCTTATTATTTTTAAGCCTTCTTCTCCCAGTCCTTGAAATGCATACGGACTTGTTCTCGGTTTAAAAGCACCGCCACGGAGAATTTTCACATTTGATTCTTCTAATTGCTGAGCCGTTTTATCCATTTGTTCGTAAGATTCGATTGTACAAGGACCTGCTATTAAGCCTGTGTATTTCCCGCCGAATTTTACACCGTTAACTTCTATAATTGTATCTTCTCCCTGAGATTCCCGTGCGGCAAGTTTATAATTTGAAGTCAGGCGTATAACTTCTTCAACATTGTCTAATAGCTCAAAATCCCTCTGGTCTACCTCTATTACACCAATACCATGAACAACTGTTCTGGCTTTTCCGTGAGATACAAGTGCTTTAAACCCTTTTGCTTCAAGAAATTCTGCGACTCTTTTTATATCTTCTTCCGTCGCACGACGGCTCATTACAACAAGCATTCCTAAATCCTCCGATTAAATTCATTATACAATAAATTTCATACTCAACTCGTTTTAATCTTTACTTTTCTCTTTGGAAAAAACATGCTTTATTTTGTATTTTAAAGTTTTCTTTTCTTCCTCCAAAGCTTTTGCTTCAGCAATTGCTTCTTCAATACTCTCCGCTTCAGAACCTTCGATTTCTTCCGGAAGCGAGTTTACAAACTCTACTGCTTCATCGTATTCAGTTTTGGAAGATAACCATTTAAATGATTTAATAAGTGTTAAAGGTTTCGCCGCATCACCTCTTACACCAAGCTGAAATTTTGCGGCACCGCTATCTACATATTTGTTTGCAAAACTCGGAAGAGTATCCAATTCCTCTTGCGGAACAACTTCACAAAATAATGAAAACGCTTTTGCGGTAACAACATTAAGGCTTGCTGCGCTATTCATCAAGTTTATAGGATTAATCGCATTCAAAGGCCCTAACAATTTAGAAATCAACGATGCCATTCTTGCTCGAACCTTCATATCAGCATAATTTCTGACTAAATCAAAATCTCCAAAAACGTGAAGACTCAGAATATTACCGAGAGAAGTTATCGGGTCTATATGGCAAATTCCATCTTCAAAATTTAAATGTCCCGTTAATTTCTCAAAGTGAGTAGTATCAATTGAAGTCAAAGAATTTATCACTCCTCCGAGTGCTGTCTGGAAGAATTGAGACTCTCTTATATTTTCGGCAATAATCAAATTTTCGATTTTACCAAAAGGGCCGAATTGTCCTTTTTCTACAGTGAAATTAACATCTCCCGAAATCCCTTTCATCTGGTCCTCCACATTTGATGCCGCACCGTTAATTAAAAGTTTTGCATCAAATTGCGCAGTTCCTGTAAGCATATCTTTCATTCCGGCAGCATCAAGGAGAGCTTTCTCAACATTAATCTCCTCGCCTCGCAAATCGGCATTTATTAACAACGAAATTAAATTAACATCAATATCTCCGTTAACTTTTCCGTCAAATATAGAAGTACTTAAATTTCTTAGATTTAAAATATTGTTTAGTAGAGCAATTCTTGAGGTTGTGTTTCTAACAACAATATTTCCCGTAGAAATTCTGTACATATTTATATTTCCGCCTTTTACCGCAAGCGGAATATTTACATTCTGCTTATTATTACTGCCGGCAGATGTTGATTGCGGAACGTATTTTTGTGCAAGTCCGACGACTTTTAACAGTCTCTCCAATACTATATTTCTTGAATCTACATTTAAATTATTAATTTCAGGCACAGAAGAACTTTGCAGATTATATGTGCCTCTTGCAGTTATATCTGAACCGTTAAGCAGTACATTTTCCGCACCAAAATCAAGTTCATGACCTTTAAAATCAAGATTTGTACTATCAACAGACATTAAAAGTTCGGGTATTTTAATTTCTCTTATATTTATTCCGCCTCGTATAATCGGGTTTGAGGTTGAACCGTAAACAAAAAGTCTTGCTTTATCTATTACCAAACTTGATTTTGGAAAAATATAAAATTTTCCGCTCAATATTTCAGGAATAGTTACTTTAATCAAATTAATTCTTTTGCCGGCAATAGTTCCGTCAATATCTGCAAAACTTTTTAAATTAACTGTTTCATTTCCTTTTTCGTCAACTGTAACTGTTCTTTCAAACAACCCGGTCTTTTTGATTTTTATACGTTTTGGTTTAAAATCAATAACTGTTTGCAAAGATGTATTTTTTCCGCCTATTTCGGTGAAATCTACAGGCGTAATAAAATTATTTTTATCTGCAAGTGCCTGCGCAAACATTGTTTGTTTATGTTTATCGCCTTCGATAGTTAACTTAACAGGAATAGAACCTTGAGAGTGAATGTATGGTTTTAACTCTTTTCCTAAAAGTTTAATCAAATCACTTGTCTCAACACTCCCTAATGCATTGAAATTAATAGATTTTAATTTATTATAATCAACTATTTCTCCCGAATATTTTATTTTTGAATTATCATTAAATAAAATATCATTTTCACTGACTGTAACATTATTGTCTGCAATTTTTATTTCCAGTTTCGGAACAGAAACAAATGAATTTGTCTTTGGAAGACTAAATCTAAAGTTATCATTATTAATTACACCGGTCAAAGCTTTATGTCTCGTATCACAAGTAAATTCGCCCAAAAGCTTTGCATTACTTAAACTAAATACATTTTTCCTTTGTGCAAAAGACAGATTATCAACATCAAATTTAGCTCCTGCAACCGCCTCTTTAAGTTTCCCTAAAAGCGTAGCATCAAGAGTAATCGTTCCGGAATTTAGGACATATGTTTCTCTTAAATTTTTGGGCGCAAAAGCATTGAATAAACCGCCCAAAGGCATTTTTTCAGTCTTTACGGTAATAGCGGCAACGGAGTTTTTATCTATACTTCCGTCAATGCTGACTTTTGAATTATTTACATATAAACTTGAATCTTGTATATCAAGAACGCTATCATCCAAATTTGCATTTATATTAGCTTTGGAAATTACTTGACCCAAATTTCTTACTGCCAAACCGCCGTTCTCTACTTTTACAATTCCGTTAGATTTTAATTTCTTAAAATTTGTTTTAATATAACAATCCGCAACAAGTGAACCATCTGCTTTATACTGAGCAAGCTCATGTTTAATTCTCAATGAATCCAAAAACGCTCTTGTTAAAATAAGCATATCATTAAACTGAATCTTTGCAGTCTTAATTTTCATATCTATTCTTGGATGACCAGCATAGTGCAATTTACCGATAAATTGTATATTTTGGTTATTAGCAGGATAAATATTTGTATCCATATCAATCGTTGAACCAAACATTTTATATCTGGCATAACTTTTCGGAAGCTGTAAATCAGAAACTTTCATTGTAATATCTTCGATATTTATATGTCCGAAAGATGTTATTACGCCGTCTTTATGTTTTCTTGCTTTAAACTTTGCCTCCAAATTCGTTTTTAAATCATAATTTTGATACATCTCAACAGAATTTACGAATCTTATATCAATTCTTTCAGCAGGATCATCTTCAGAGTCCAGCTTTGGCTTCGGAGCAGGTAAAAACGTATCAATATCTATATCTGCGTGAATATTTTTGTTCTTTTCACTGTATAAATCCGCAATGGTTTTTACTTTTATAGTCTTACGATTAAAGTATCCGGCTTGAAGTTCTTCACCATGCAAATCCAAATAGTGTTTTGTTCGCATATCCGTTACAAGAACTTTGTAATTATGAAGCTTTGCAGCAGGAACTTTTATACGAATCCAAGCAGGATTAAATTTGAATCTGCCTTCATTTTCTTCATCCTGTTCTATACCCAAAGTAGATTCTTTTTTTGAATTCAAAATATCTTCAATAAGCTTAATAACTTTATAATCAACCCCGTCATTATCAATCTCAAGATTAACAAAAGGGTTATCAATATCAAGACATGAAACCTTTACTGTTAACAACAGTAAACTCGGAAGGGAAATTCTTGCTTTAATACCGTCAGCAGACAATAACAAAGAACCGTCAGGAAGTTTTATTGTAACATTTTGGAGTTTTGCACCTGCACCTAAAAGCGGTGTTGTCGTAATTTTTATATCATTAAAATCAACATCTAATTTTGCTTGTTCTTTTGCAATTTCTTTTACAAGCGGCTTATATTGATTCAAGTCAATCGCATTTGGCAAAATAAATAAAAAGCATAAATACAAAACTGCCGTAATACCAAGAACTGTATATCCTAAAATTTTAAAAAAAGTTTTCATTTCCTCATCCCCTTATTTTTAGTCAATTATACCATAAAATGAAGTATTATTTTATTTTTTTTCTTTATTTACTCTATAAAGAAAATCGTTACATTTTCGGCTCTAATGTAAAGATTTTGAAACAATTTGACTTTTTTAAGTTACAATAAATAAAGTACAGTGGTATTTTATACACTAGTTTTGAAAAGAAAAGGAAAAGAGAAAGAGATTATGGGAAAAATTTTATTCACTGTTTTTGCAATGATGATGAGCCTATGCTCAGCACAAGCAATGAATTTTGATGCATTTATGGATAAGCATATTGCACCTGTTTCAGATGCAATTGCAAATGTTATATTTTTCCCGATTACACTTGGCGAATCTAAAGTACCTTTGATTATTTTATGGGTACTCGCTGCAGGAATCTTTTTCACCATATATTTTAGAGGAATCGCCATTTGGGGATTCAAACACGCAATTAATGTAGTTGCAAAACCATCAAGCGACAAACACGGCGGCAGTGGTGAAGTTTCCTCTTTTCAAGCTCTTGCAACCGCACTATCAGGAACTATCGGTATCGGAAGTATTGCGGGTGTTGCAATATCAATTTCAATAGGCGGCCCCGGCGCTGCATTTTGGATTTTTGCAGGTGCAATTTTGGGTATGTCAATCAAGTTCGTTGAAGCAACTCTTGCAGTAAAATACAGAAGGTTTAATCTTGACGGTTCTGTATCAGGCGGGCCTATGCACTACATTGCTCACGGTTTAACCAGAAGGAAAATGCGCTGGTTGGGACAGCCACTTTCTGTTTTATTTGCAATTCTTTGTTTAGGCGGCGGCATTACTGGCGGTAACATGATTCAAATAAATCAAACCGCACACCAAATAGTTTTCATAACCGGAGGTGAAAACAGTATTTTCCACGGCTATACTTGGATAATCGGTCTTGTTGCCGCAATTCTTATCGGTATGGTTATTGTTGGCGGTATTAAAAGTATAGCTAAGGTTACAACTGTCTTAACGCCTACAATGTGTCTTTTATATATTATTTCAGGATTAATAGTTATTTTTGCAAATATAAAAGGAATTCCACACGTTTTATCGTTGATATGTAATGAAGCATTCCACCCTACATCTGTAGCAGGCGGAATATTCGGAATTATAATTATTGGGTTAAGACGCTCCGTTCAATCCAACGAAGCAGGAACCGGCGCTGCAGCTATTGTATATGCAACAGCTCAAACCAAAGAACCTGTTTCGCAAGGCTTTGTTGCTCTTCTTGAAACATTCTTAACAGGTGTTTTATGTATGTTTACTTCTCTTGCAATCGTATCATCCGGTGTACTTGATATGAGTGCCGTAGGACAGATTTCAGGGATTGAGCTTGCTTCAAACGCTTTCCAATCAGTAATCCCGTTTTTCCCTGTAATACTTTCATTAATTGCAGTTCTATTTGCTATGTCAACATTAATTTCTTGGGCATACTACGGACAAAAAGCTTGGACGTTCTTGCTCGGTGAAGGCAAAAAGCGTGTACTTACATTTAACTTAATTTATTGTATGTTTATTGTTATAGGTTCTGTTATGAACGTAACATCCGTAATTAACATAACAGATGCAATGATGATTGCTCTATGCGTTCCAAACATAATAGTACTTTACATATTGTGTCCTGAAATTAAGCAAGACTTAAAAGCATATTTAGAAAAACACAATATGAATTTTATGAAATTTTAAGGACGTGAAATCATTTGATGTACAAGCCTTACAATTTGAACCGGCTGAAGTTTTTGTTTCTTTGTTTTCAGGATTTCAATAATTTCATCCATACCAATGATTTTGTGTGGCATTATAAGTAATTTTTTATCTATATTTACCATATCTTTTAAAGCATTCCACAAAACTCTGTCAGGGTCGTGTATATCCCTTCTGCTTATATCAATCACTTTATCACTTTGTGCAGCAATATTAATCGCAAGAAGTTCATTTTCAAGTTTTTGTATCATTGCTTTTACATCAATAATGGATTGCATAAGTATACTGCATCTGCGATAACCTTCTGCAACAGCATTAACTTTTTCCGTTATTTTTGTTTTATATGAATCCATTAAAAGCTTATTATCTCTCTTTGTATTTTTTGCGTGCATAAAACCACGTCTGTAATCCTCCGAACATTCATCAAAGCACAACGAAAATTCCCGAATTTGATTAAGTGCTTTTTTAATTCCTTTATCAAGCTCTTGGGCATAATCTGTTTTCATTACTAAAAATTTATTTAATTTTTGTATTAAAACCTTAATAGATTCTTCTCTGTTCATTGCCTTGATTTTTGAAACAGATTTTTGTTCTGATTCATTGGGAATATCGAAACAATACGTTACCGTTCCAAGTATATCTTTTGTAATTTCTTTTTCCACCATATGATTTTTTATTTCATTATAAAAAATTGCTTCATTATCCGGCAAATAAGATGCTAATATATCAAGTTTTTCTTGCTTTACGGCGGTTGATTTGTTATGGTTTTCCCAAGAATATGGCTGATACTGTAAGTTCCACTTACCACCGGTCATAACAGATTTATCCGTATATAAGCCGCTAAAATTTATTTTGTTAATTGATTGGGTTTTCATATGCAATACTCCTTGAAACCATTATAATACAATTAAATTTATTGTGGTATTATGAAATTAATAAGTATTTCGAGATTTGGAATTAAGGAAGAAAAAATGAAAAAAATATTTGTAACATTTGGAATAATAGCGTTATTTTTTAGTTTAAACAGTTGTCAATTTGTAAATGCAGCCGAATATTCAGGAATATCTCACGCATCTTTGCTTATGAAATTTAAAGACGTAAACAGAAGTTGGAGAGTTGCGGAAAAATTAAAATCTCAGGCACGAGGATTAGCGGAGAATGATAAAAAAACTATAAAAAAATATGTATATGGCGCAATTACTAATGAAGATTCGTTTACACTTACCAATTGTTACTTAAACGGGAATTTAGATACATATATATCAAAAAAAGATATTACCAAACCCCTTGAAGCAAGATTGGATTTTTATGCCAGAAGTCTTGAAACATCAGTAAACAAAGCGAAATTGCCTCAAAACATGCTTTTATATCACATTTCTGATGACAGAGAAATGAGAGCATTGTTTAAAGATAAAAATATTAATGAAATTTTGATAATGCCTGTAAATGATGACAATTTAAATGCACTAAAATCTGCAATAAAAGGTTCTAAATTCTGTGAAAAAGGATTTTGGATTACAACTTATGACCAAAATATGACTAAAAAATCAAAATACAGGTTTATTATAAGTGCTCCGAAAAATTTGAGAGCTGTTTTATTAGATGAAATCAGCGGAATTAAAGCAAAAGAAGTTTTAATTTCTTCCGGATACAAATGGGAAGTCACAGGAATTTCAAAAGAATATGACAAAAGATATAAAGTACATTATTATAAAATCAATGTCAAACTTATTATGAATTAATTTTTGCAAACAGATTATTTTGTTAAGAAATCCAATCAGCACTTGCAAATTATATTTACACTAGTTTTTATTGCACTTAAAATTGCCTCAAAATTAATTTTTATTTATTTTTTGTAAACATTTGTAACGATTTATCAAAAAAAACTAAAGTTTTTCTAAAAAATGCCGATAAGAATAGAGTAAGTTGATTTTAATTTTTGACGTCACAAATCAGTTTACAAGATAGATAGTAAGGATGGAACAGTAGTAACACTATGGGATTCTCAGATTTCTGGTTACAATTTAATAACAAGAATAA
>JAFVAR010000048.1 GCA_017480425.1 bacterium
CTATTCAATAACAAGGAATATGTCGTCACAGTTGTCATCATACTTACAGGCGGAAGAGAATACAAGTATGGGTTTAGACCTAATACAGACGCAATCATCGACCTTGGATACAATCCAGAACCTTACAACAAGACTGCGAGCATTAGCAGAACAGGCTCACAACGGAACATACGGAGCGCAATCCTTACAGGCAATCAATCAGGAAGCTGAAGCGATAGTACAGGAGATAGATAGAATCTCAAAAAATGCCGAGTACAACGGAATTAAGCTGTTTGATAACTCTGCAGCGTCTCTTGAAGGACTGCCTAAATTAAATCAGAATGGTTTTATCAAAGAAATTGTCGAGCGTGACACAAGCAGCATGACAAAACTTTCATCTGTTAGTTCCACAGCAACGCTATCCTCCGGTACGTACTCTGTTTCGACTACAGAAGAATTAATTCAACTTATGCAAATGGCGGATAATGGTAAAATAACCAGTAAAACAGTAGAATTTGTTTTAGCTAGTGATATTGATTTGTCTGATTGTAATTTAGCATCGTCTAACGGTACTTTTACCGGAATATTAGATGGTAATGGGCATACAATTTCAAATCTTGATGGACGAAGTTTGTTTGGACGCCTGAAAGAAGCAACAATAAAAAATTTAAAGATTACAAATTGTAATGTGCAGGGAAATGGAAAAAATGGAATTTTGGCAAAATCTTCCACTGATAAAATATCCGTAGAAAATTGCAGTATATCAGGAAATGTTAGTGGCAGCACAGATGCAGGTCTACTTGTTGGATATATAAATTGTACGACTCCCTGTACAATGTTTGATAGTTGTTATGTATCGGGTAATGTTAAAGGAGGAGAAAATGTTGGCGGAATAGCCGGTTATGTATTTAATGATAAAATTGGAATAAAAAATTGTATTTCTGAAGTTAATGTAGTTGCTGAGGATGGTTCAGCTGGAGGTTTTGTAGGATATGCAGTGAATACACAATTTTCTAATTGTATAGCATCAGGCAATATTAAAGGTACGGACTATTCAGGTGGAATTACAGGGCTGTATGATAACCAAATGGGGTCAACTATTATAGAAAAAGTACTTTTTACAGGTACTGTAGAAAGTAATAAAGGAGCGGGTGCTATAATCGGAAGCTATTTAGATGAACATGTAGGTTCCCAAGCATCTATATCAGGATTTTATGATACTTCTCTAAACGGAGAAATTTCAGCATTTGCTGATAAAACCTCAAACAGCAGTAGTACATTTAATATTATAGATGCAGCATCTCAATTGCAAGTAGGAATTGATGCCTCTAAAGATTCAAATATTAAATTTACAACGAACTTATCATTGTCGATGAATAGATTAAAACTTACTGGATTAACTAATAAAAATTCTCTTGAAAATATAGATGAATTAATTAATCAAATTAGCTCACACCAAACAAAACTAGGTGCACAGGAAAACAGACTTACAAGTGCATTAGAAAGTATAAATGTAAAAATATAGAATCTTACTTCTTCCCGTTCGACCTTGCAAGACGCTGATGTTGCAAAAGAATCAAGTAATTTTATTAAGTCACAAATTCTGCAGCAAGCTTCCGCTACACTTCTTGCAACTGCAAATCAGACACCGCAGTTGACGTTAAGGTTGTTAAATTCTCTGTAGTTTTACAATGCTTGTTCGATAGTCATGTTTATAATAATATGATTATATGAATTTGGATGCCGTAATAGATAGCATGTTGTCTCCAATAGCGGATAAAGTATCGGGTTTAATATTTTCATCTGTTACTATAAATGGAGTAAAAATTGAGTTTCTTGTAGCTCTTTTAATTAGTGCTGCAGTGTTTTTTACAATCAAAACAAAATTTATAGGCTTTTGGGGAGTAAAGCACTCAATAAAGTTAATTACAAATAACTATGTACACAGTAATCCTAACGGATTTCAGAGAAAAAAGAAAGGTGAGTTGTCATCTTTTCAAGCATTAAGTGCAACAATATCAGCATCCGCAGGTATAGGTAATGTTGCAGGTTCTGCTGCTGCAGTATCAATTGGTGGCCCAGGCGTTATATTCTGGATGATAGTGGCAGGGCTGTTTTCGATGGCATTAAAATTCTCTGAGGTGCTTCTTGGGGTGAAATTCCGAAAAGCTAATTCTGATGGTACTGTTTCAGGTGGCCCTATGTATTATATTCCAATTGCATTCAAAGGCGGTATATGGTCAAAATGGAAGAATTCTGAGAATTTCGGTAAACTTCTTGCAAAAGTTTACGCAGTTTGTGCAATTTTTGCCATGATAGGCGGATGGAATTTATTCCAGATTAATGCAATGACTGCTCAATTTACAGAAGTAACCGGTGGAAATAACAGTATTTTTGCAAATAACGGGTGGATACTGGGTACGATAGTTGCTCTTATTACCTGGTTTACGATAATTGGCGGAATAAAAGCAATCGGAAAATTTACTTCAAAAGTCACTCCTGTAATGTGTTCATTATATGTGTTGAGTGCATTTTTAGTTTGTGTTTTAAATATAAATCACTTACCTGATACAATACTTCTAATTATAAGAGAAGCTTTTTCTCCCAAAGCAATGACAGGTGGTACTTTTGCTTGTCTATTATGGGGATTCAGACGTGCAATGTTTGCAAATGAATCAGGATTAGGTACTGCACCGATTGCATTTTCAGCAGTTAATACAAATAAACCTGTCGCACAAGCTTTTATATCAATGCTTCAACCTTTTGTTGATACTGTTGTTGTTGGAGTTGCAACTGCATTTGTAATTGTTGTTTCAAAAGCTTATTTGACAGTTGACGGAATTGCCGGAATTGAACTGACATCAAAAGCATTCGGAACAATATGTCCGGGATTCCCTATTGTTTTAACTGTAATGGCAAGTTGTTTTGTTCTTTCAACAATGTTATGCGGCTCATACTACGGCTTAAAAGCCTGGGGCTTTCTTTTTGGTGATTCAATAAGAAAAACAAGAGTTTTCCAAGCAATTTATTGTATATGTATAATTGCAGGTTCAGCAATGAATTTTCAAAGTATTATAAATTTATCCGATGCTGTAACTCTATTTTTAGCAGTTCCAAACTTAATTGCAGTTTTTGCACTTTCCGGTGTAATAATGAAAGAATTAAAAAGATATTGCGAACGGTATGAAATTGGCAAAAATGTGGTAAAATATTTGTAAGTTTTAGAGGATTAAGATATGCCAAAGATTTATTTTGTTGACGTTACAAACAGAGATGGAGTACAAACTTCAAGATTAGGGCTTGCAAAACTGCAAAAAACTATAATAAATTTAATGCTTGATGATATGGGAATTACTCAATCTGAATTCGGATTTCCGACTACAATGCACGAGCTGAATTATTTAAATGCAAATTTAGAACTTGTAAAACGTGGTGTTATAACCAGAACAAAGCTTTCAGGTTGGATGAGGGCAATTGCATCTGATGTTGAGTTGTCTTTTAAAAATTGTCCCTTGCTTGAAAACTGTAATTTGTCGCAATCTACCTCTGATCAAATGATTAATGGTAAATATTTAGGTAAAAAAACAAAAGATGATATTTTAAAAATGACTTGTGAAGCAGTAGAATGTGCTATTGATAAAGGTGCAAAAATTATTGGTGTTAACGCAGAAGATGCTTCAAGAAGTGATTTGGATTTTTTAATTAAACTTGCAAAAGAGGCAAAAAGATGTGGCGCATACCGTTTTAGATACTGTGATACACTTGGGTATGAAGATCCTCATACGACATATCACAGAATATATACAATAGCAAAAGAAACTCAAATGCCGATTGAAATGCACTTCCATAACGATTTGGGAATGGCAGTAGCGTGTTCTGTGCAAGGTGCATTGGCCGCAGTTGAAGCAGGACAGGATGCGTATATTAATACTGCTATAAATGGTATGGGCGAAAGAGCAGGTAATGCCGATTTAGTTTCGTGCTTATTGGCGTGTATGAAATCTTCAGGTTTTAAGGATAAAAACTTAGTTGATGAACAAATAGACTTATCAAAAGCATGGAAACTTGCTAAATACACTGCTTATGCGTTTGGATTGCCTATTCCGATAAACCAGCCGGCGGTAGGAGATAATGCTTTTGCACATGAATCAGGTATACACGCTGATGGTGCACTAAAGGACAGGCGCAATTATGAGCTTTATGACTATGAAGAATTGGGCAGAGGTGAACCTGAAATAATTGAAACAGGAAGAATGATAACAACAGGAGAGTATGGCGGAATTAAAGGGTTTAGAAATGTTTATAATAAACTGGAACTCGAATTTAAGGATGAAAATGAAGCCAGAAACATTCTTGAACTTGCAAGATATGCAAACGTTCATACTCAAAAACCTTTAACAGAAAGTGAACTTAAATTTATTTATTATTATCCTGATATAGCAGCAAGAGTAATGACAGTGTCTCCATTCTATGAACCGGCAGGAGAATTGCAAAAACGTTTGGATGCCGGAGAAATAACTCTTCCAAAACATATTATTTAACCTTCTATAAAACTAATAAAAAAGACTCTCTATTAAGAGTCTTTTTAAATCTGGGACGGAAGGATTCGAACCTCCGAGA
>JAFVAR010000049.1 GCA_017480425.1 bacterium
TATGATGACAGAATTTCAGAAGCACCTGTAAACACTCCGGTAGCATTCGCAGCAGATTTGGATGACGATGAAGACGGAACACCAATCAGAAAGAATGTAGACGGATCTGTAACAGTCGTAAGAGCAGTACCGATGATGTAAAAGCTAAAAATCAATATTTAAGAGGGTCGCTTGCAAAGCGACCCTCTTTTGTGCTATATTTGATTTGAGGATTTAGGAATTTGTAAATTTTTGTAAAAGTTTTAAAAATTTACGCAATTTTAAAAAATAGAAATACTTTATTTAACATGTAAGTGTTGAAATAGTATAGACGAGGAATTAAAAATGAAAAACATCAAAAAAACGTTATCAGCTTTAGTTTTATCAGCAGCAGTTTTAGCTACAGCACAAGTTGCGCATGCAGCAATGGATACAGGATTAGGAGCTGGTCTTGGTGGTGCTGTTATTGGTGATACAACCGGCGGATTCCAAGGTTTGACAACAGGAAACGGAAGCGCAGATTTGAACTTTACCGGTGATAGCTGGGTAAAATGGAATTCTTTGAACTTAAATAGTGGTGAAACACTTAACTTCAATGCAGTGGATGGTGCTTCCGGGTTGACAATTCTGAATACGGTACGCGGCGGAATGTCAGAAATCCATGGTAATATTAATGCAAATGACGGTATTGCGAAATTAATTATTTCAAATCCGAACGGTATGTTGTTCGATGGCTGTCATTTTACTGTAGCAGGGGATTTATTGCTTACTGCAGATCCTATGAAAGCTACTTTTGATGAAAGTGGCAACATTAATGCTCAGACATACGAACCTTCTCGTGTTCATAATTATTACTACAAAGAAATTAAAATAAAAAATTCAGACTTTAATGTAGGCGGAGAATACAGTATTGTAGCACCGGTTATTAACATCAGTGATACTCATGTAAAAGTTGGTGCAGCAGGATTCAAACTTACAACAACAAACGGTCAAGACTACGTTGCAATGAGAATAGGTGAAGACGGTTCAATTGTATCAGGCAGAACATTGTCAATGGGCGCAGTTGTAGTTGACGGTGATGTTTATATTACGCAAAACGGAAATGGCGGCGTATATTTCCACAATGGCGGTACTTATAATGGTAATGTTACAATAAATTCTGATGATGCTGTAGTTCTAAATAATTTTTCAAATGGTAAAACATTAGACATAAAAGGAAATTTAGACGTTAATGCAGACGGTGTTGCTGCCGTATTACATGATGCAGAAGTCGGTGGTCATGTTAATATGACAAATGGCGGTGGATTTATTGATATAGCAAATGTCAATGTTGCAGAGGATATGAATCTTTCTACGGCAAATGTAACTTCAGAAAACCAAAACGGTTATAAGCATATCATAAGAGTTCACGGTAATAATACAATTGGCGGTAATTTAGCAATGGAAGCTAAAGATAATATCCAAATCGGTAACTATGATGGCGGCAAGTTAACAGTTGAAGGAAACTTAACTGCTCATGCTCAAGACGGTCACGTCGCAGTTACATCTGATACTTCAGCAAAAAATATTGTTTTAAGATCAGACAATTTGAATATTTTAACTGATGGTAAAGCAGTTCTCGATGCAGATACTTATGAATTCTATTCAAAAGGATACATTGGTGGTTTAACTACATATCAAGGTCATACATTGAAAGAAATTGTAGACGGATATATATTTGTACCTGAAACTGCATACTTAACAAGCACTCCGATGATTATAACAGGCGGTACAATTACAAATATTGTAACTCCGGGTAATGTTAATATTAAATCATTAGGTGATTTAACGGTAACAAATGCAACAGTTAATGATGCAATATTGACAGCAACAGGCAGCACATTGGATATTTCAAGCGAAAATATTCACGCTCACAATATCTGGGTCGGTAAAGGTACGGATAACTTAAAGATAGCACTTGATAGCAGAGACTTTGATGTAATTTTCAACTCTATAAGAAGTGGAGCTGACAGAGTTACAAAAATAAGCGGTGATCAGAAAGTTGACTACGAATTGGCAAACTCAGCAACAGGTTTAAACATTCCTGTAAATGGTGAAAGAGAAAACGGAACAGTATATGTAATAGCACCTACAACTCCGGAACCTCACGAAGGAAGTCTTGCTCCTTCTACAAATGCACCATCTGAAGAAAGTGCAAAACTTTTAAGAAATGTAGTTCAAGATGACGTTCTTGCAAGTGCTCAAGAATCAGTTCCGACAGCATTCGCTGCAGACCTTGATGACGAAGATGCAAGTGCTCCTGTAAGACAAAATGTTGATGGTTCTGTAACAATTCTTAAATCATTCGCAATAGGTAAATAATAAAGAATAACACAATAAAGAAAAGAGGATGATGAAAATCATCCTCTTTTCTTTTGAAAAAAAATAATTAAAAAATAAGATGTAAAAAACGCACACGAAAAAATGTAAAGATTTGTAACAAAAAATTGAAAACGTGAAATTTTATAATTTTTAAATACTTTATATATATATCCAAAGTAAACCGAGGTATATGAGAACATCAAATATAAAAAGATGTAAGTGTAAAAACATAGGAGTATATAGTATGAAAAATTCAAAACAACCAAAAATTTTAGTATTAGCAGCATTAATGTTAGCATCAACTCCATTTGTAGCAGCATCTCCTTTAGCAGGTGTAGCTGATTCAGCAGCAGCAACTTTTGTAAACAGTGCTCAAGCAGCAGCAGTAAATTCTGTTACAAGTCAAGCAGTCAGGGATATTTCAGCAGCTGCAGCAAAAGATGTTCGTGTTAATGGTATTACTGATTGTGTAATGCCTCCTGTAAAAGGATTAGAACCATGGCGTGCAAATCTTGGTGATGCAATAAAAATAAAAATAGATACTGCAGCAGAAAAACAATTTGCTGAAAGATTAAATGGTATATCAACAAACCAACCATATACTACAACATTACCTGACGGAACAACTGTAATAGTACCGAATCCTGGTCCTGGCGGATGCGTAGTACCTCCTGTTCCAAATCCGGGTAGTGATCCAAGACGTCATGTAGGTGACTTAAGTGCAAGAGCAACCGAAAATGCTGCAATTGCAAGAGAAAGTATTGATGCAGCAAGTTCGACAACCTATCCCCCATATACAACAACTTTGCCTGATGGTACAGTAATTGAAATTCCAAATCCTGGTCCTGGCGGATGTGTAATGCCTCCAGTTCCAAATCCTAACGGAAATGGAAAGGTAAGACCTGGGTATGTTGGTGATAAAGTCAACGGCGAAGCATTAAACGGCGGTGCTCTGACAAGATTGGGCGATGAACCAACCGGCGGAAATGATAATCCAGGAGACAATCCAGGTAATAATCCGGGCAACGGTGGATTAACTACAGTAGACCACGAATATCACGGACATTATACAGGTGTTGATGCAACAAAAATGAACGGCGAAGCATTAAACGGCGGTGCTCTGACAAGATTGGGCGATGATACAATCGACGGAAATGGTAGCAACAATGGCAGCCAAAATACAAATAGCGGTATAAATGGTGAAGACCAAAGAATGTTAAAAGATGTTATCAACGACGAAGTTGATTTATCCGAAGGTGAAGCTTCAACTGGCTATGCATATGACGATTCAGCAGATGGTGAATTAGAAAGAAAACCGGTTCGCAAGAACGTTGATGGTTCAATCACAATAGTAAAAAAATTTAGATTACTAAAATAAAAATTCTAAATATTTTTAAAAAGGGTGACTTAGAAATAAGTCACTCTTTTTGTTTGGTGGTATAATTTAAATATAATTAGGAGAGAACATGTTCATAGTAGAAAAGCCGTACGCATCTGAGTTTTTAATAGATACAATTGTTCAAAATGACTTACCGGTTTTGGATAATAAGGCCGTAAGAGATGCCGCATTTGAAGATGGGGCACTTGATATTATTCCGTCAGATGATGCAAGAGATTATTATTTAACTCAAGAATATCCCCTGATTTATTCAAATTCTGAAAATGCAATTAGCTGGGTTTTGGAAAATTTACCGGAATCAAACTTAGCGTCATATATTAAGTTTTGTAAGAATAAAATTGAATTTCGTGAGGCAATAAAAGATATTTATCCTGATTTTTATTTTGAATCGGTGGAATATGAAGAGTTAAAAAAACTTGATGCAAGAAATTTAAGGTATCCTTTTGTAATTAAACCTGCAGTAGGTTTTTTGAGTTTTGGAGTTCACGCTGTTCGTGACCAAAATGATTGGAAAGATGTTCTTTCAAGAGTAACAAAAGAAATGAAGGATGCAGAATCAATGTATCCTGAAAATGTTGTAAATTCATCTAAATTTATTTTGGAAGAAATGATTGAAGGTGAAGAGTATGCAATAGATGCTTATTTTGACAGAAATGGTGAGCCTGTAATATTAAATATATTTCAACATCCTTTCGTTAATGAACAGGACGTTAGCGACAGGATATATCTAATGTCAACAGGTATTATGATCCGTTATATGGCAAAATTTGCGCTCCTTTTAAGACAAATAGGAGAATTGAAAAATATCCGAAACTTTCCTCTACACATGGAAGTTCGTGTTACAAAAGATGAAAAAATTATTCCGATAGAAATAAATCCTATGCGTTTTGCGGGATGGTGTACAACAGATGTTGCAAAATACGCTTGGGGAATAAATGTTTATGAACATTTCTATTTCCAGAAAAGGCCTGATTGGACAAAAATACTTTCCGGAGCAGGACGTGACACGTTTTATTTTTCTATGGCTGAAGTTCCGGCTGGCACTGATAGAAATACAATCAACAAATTTGACTACGAATCTTTTCTTTCAAATTATTCAAATGTATTAGAAGTCAGAAGAATCAACCCCAAAAATAATCCGCTGTTTGCAATTATTTTCGGCTCAACAGATTCGCAGGAGGAAATTCAAAAGATATTAAGTCTTAAAACTTCAATTTATGTTGATTAATAGTGTATAATTATATTGATGAACGATAAATTAAGAGAAACAATAAAACTGATTCCGAATCAGCCGGGATGTTATATATATTATAATAAAGATGATGAAATTATATATGTAGGTAAGGCTAAAAATCTAAAACGTCGAGTTTACAGTTATTTTCATAAGCAGCACGATAGTGTAAAAGTTACTGTCCTTGTCTCTCAAATTGAGCGTATGGAATATATAATAACTGATTCGGAAGTAGAGGCTTTAATTCTAGAGTCGCATTTGATAAAAAAACACAAACCCCGTTATAATATATTGCTAAAAGACGATAAAAAATACCCGTATTTCCTAATAACAGATGAAGATTTTCCAAGAATTCAAGTTGTAAGAAAAAAGAATTTAAATCCTGATAAGGGTCGTTTTTACGGACCTTATACAGATGTAGGCGCAATGTATGCTACTTTGGATTTTTTAAAGAGGTTATTTCCGCTCAAGCAGTGTAAAACCCCAAAGTTTTCAAATCGTCCGTGCCTTTATTATCATATAGGAAAGTGCCTCGCTCCTTGTCAAGGCAAAGTTACACCTGATGAATATCAAAAGCTTATTAAACAAGTTGAATTATTTTTGAGCGGTAAGCAGACAGAACTTCTTAAGCAAATACAAATTCAAATGCAAAAATATTCTGAAAATGAGCAGTATGAAAAAGCTGCAAAAATGCGTGACAGCTATAATGATCTTTTGAAAACTTTGGAACGACAAAAGGTAGTGTATGAGAATACCAAGCTTAATGAAGATATAATTGCAGTTATTTATGAGGACGGTATTCTTGCAATTGTCATAATGATGATTCGGGAAGGGCGTTTGATTGATAAAAAAGATTTTACATATTTTGTTGATAATATTGATAAAGCGGAGTATTTTGAAACATTTTTCCGTGACTATTATTCAAGCCTAAAATTGGAATTTCCCGATAAAATTGTATCAAAAGATTTGGAAGAAGTCGGAAATAAAGAACTTTATCAGGATTGGCTTAAAGTTATTTCAGGAAAAAAGATTTCTATAAATTACGGTAACGGTAGAGGTAAGTATGGTGAATTGTATGAACTTGCTCGTAAGAATGCAGTTAATCTACTAGAAAATGCAAAAATAAAAAAAATGGCGCAAATAAGAGATGATTTTAATGAAGTAGGTTCTTATCTTGCAGAAAAATTGAATTTAACAAATTTCCCAAACAGAATAGAATGCTATGACATATCTCATATTCAAGGTACAAATACTGTTGCTTCAATGGTCGTTTTTCAAAACGGATTGCCTAAAAAAACTGCTTATAGGAAGTTTAAAATAAGGATGACAGAAGGTAAGCCGGATGATTTTTTATCAATGAAGGAAGTTCTCTCAAGAAGGCTCGCTCGTCTTGGAGAACTAAAGTGGGAAAAACCTGACTTGATTATTATCGATGGCGGCAAAGGACAATTGTCGAGTGTAATGCAAATTGTAAAAGATATGGGCATTGAAGTAGGCAAAGGCGGAATAGATTTTGTATCGTTGGCAAAACGGGAAGAGGAAGTTTTTCTTCCTAATCAATCGGAATCGATACTATTGCCGAGAAATTCCAATGCGCTATATCTCATTCAAAGAATAAGAGATGAGGCTCACAGATTCGCAATAACCTACCACAGAGACTTGAGGTCTAAAAAATTAAAATCTTGATTCTGGTTTAACTTCAATGCGCGCATAACAATATTTTTTTGTTAATATATCAAGTAAATTAAATATAAGTTTAAGCATAGTAGTTTAACCTCTTTCTGTGTTCAAGCCCTTCTGCCTTAGATTTTATAGAGCGGGCTTCTGCTGCAACCTTGTAGTCTTGAGCGGATGGGTCGGATGGCGCAAGAGCAGCTTTAATTACAGTATTAGCGTGATTTATTGTTTCTTTTGGGTTATCCCTGTTAAGTGATGGCATTTTTATTGAGACGTGACCGCTTACCGGAATCCCTTCCGAATTTTTTTCAATGACTATTGGTCCGCCTAAAGAACCTGCCGCATTTTTGTGTGCAAGTTCGTGATTGTAGATTTCTCTATAATTACGCCTGATTAAATCTTGTTTTTGATGGTTTCTTAAAGACGGTATTGTCATGAAATTCATACACATAACTCCTTCACTCAACCTCATTATAATCTATTTTTTTAAAAATTCAACCCGAATACTACATAAAACTTAATGATTTGCCCAACATGCCACCTGTTTGATACTATATTATCGGGGGAGAGTAACGATTTTTGTTGATTTTTAAGGAAAGAAAAATGAAAAAAACTAGATTTTGTATATTAGGAATGATTATTGCATTTTTTTGTGCTATGGTGCCGTCTTATGCAGCAATGACATTCCCTAACATAAACATAGGATTGCAGACTGCAAACACACCGCAGGATTTTACTAATGGGTTGCAAATTCTTATTTGGTTAACAATTTTAACCCTTGCCCCAAGCATTTTAATTATGGCAACAAGCTTTATAAGGCTTGTAGTTGTATTATCACTTACGAGACAAGCGCTCGGTGCAGGCAACCTTCCTCCAAATCAAGTTATAACAAGCTTGGCTTTGATTCTGACATTCTTTATTATGGCTCCGACTTTTAATCAAATTAATGAAACAGCTTTGCAGCCGTATATGAAAAATCAAATTACTCAGCAAGTGGCTTTAGATAGGGGAATTGTCCCGATAAGAAATTTTATGTTTAAGCAGACACATGAAAAAGAACTTGCGCTTTTTGTTCGTATGGCAAAGATAGAAAAGCCAAAGACAAGAGAGGATGTTCCGACCTATATACTTTTGCCATCGTTTATATTAAGTGAATTAAAAACGGCATTTACAATAGGTTTTGTAGTTTATCTTCCGTTTTTGGTTATTGATATTGTAGTTTCGGCAGTTCTTGTATCAATGGGTATGATGTTTTTGCCTCCGACAATGATTGCACTTCCTTTCAAACTTATAATGTTTGTTATGGTTGACGGATGGTATTTGGTAGTAAAATCGCTTGTCGAAAGCTTTGTGTCATAAATAAACGGCTTTTTTAGTCTGTTAAGGGGATAAAAATGAATCAGGATATAGTAATAACACTTTTACAAAAAATGTTTATATTGACATTGGAAATGTCTGTTCCGATACTTGTTGTTGGCGTAATACTCGGTCTTATAGTCAGTATTTTTCAAACAGTTACGCAGATTCAGGAATCTACTCTAACATTCGTTCCTAAAATTGTAGGTTGTGTATTACTGCTTATCTTTCTTTTACCTTGGATGTTCAGTGTTTTTCTTACAACTGTAAATGAATTTATGGATATGATTCCGCAATTAATCGGGGTTGTATGATGTTCAATTTGGATGTGTTATTTTCGGTAAGTAATATAATACTTTTTATGGCGATAATAACCAGAATAAGCGGGTTATTTGCATCTGCTCCTTTGTTTTCAACATATCCTATTCCACATCAAGCTAAAATTTGGCTGGCTGCATTGATTGCATTTATATTATTTCCGATAGTTCAGTATAATACAAATTTTGTTGTGCCAAACTCAGTTCCTGCGCTTACGGTTATTTTGTTTAAAGAATTTTTAATCGGATATGCAATGGGATATTGTGCAAATATAATATTTGCGGGTATTGAATTAGGTGCAAATATGTTTGCAATTCAGATGGGATTATCAGCAGGACAGGCATTAAATCCTGCATCAGGCGGAAGTTCTCCTGTTATAACTCAAGCATATACTTATTTGGCATCAATGTTGTTTATAGTACTTGGTGCACATCAGTGGCTGTTTTCTGCGATATATAACAGTTTTAAAACGATGCCTGTCGGTTATACATTTACGTTCTCTCCTGAAATTGTAGGTCAGATAGTGACAATCGCCGGACAGGTGTTTAATGTCGGCTTAGGTATTGCGCTTCCTATTTTTGGGATTCTATTTATAACTGATATTTTGCTGGGTTTTACTTCAAAAATAATGCCTCAGATGAATATCTTTATGGTGTCCATGCCTTTAAAAATATATCTTGGCTTATTTTTATCATTAGTATTTATGCGTCCGATAGCAGAATATATTGCAGTTCTGATTGAAAGATTTTTGACACAAATAGCTTTAATATTTTGATATAATATAATAAAATAAGAAACTGTTAACAAATCAAGGATATATTAAATGGGCAACGAAGCGGCTGAAAAAACAGAAGAAGCCACCGAGCGAAGGCGACAGAAGGAGCGTGAAAGAGGTAACGTTTCAAGAAGCAAGGATATGGAATCTGCTCTTGTAATGGCAATAAGCATTGCTCTTATGGCGCTATTTGGTAAAAGTATGGTTAATAATATACAAAATATGCTTCGTTATACATTTACTAATTTAAATCCAAATGAAATAAGTGTAGATAATGTGATGGGAGTTTTATATCCGTATTTTCAGTATCTTGCGTATATAATACTCCCGTTTTTTGTGCTTCTTGTAATATTTGCAATTTTGATAATAAGGCTTGATGTGGGACATGTTTTTGCTTTGGAAAAAGTTAAATTTAATCTAGAAAATATTTCTCCGAGAAGGGTTTTACAGAATGCAAAAAGAACCTTTAATCCGTTTGAACCAAGGACTATGGTTGAGTTCGCAAAATCGATTATTAAAATAGTTGTAGTAGGTGCTTGCGGATTTTCGGCAATAAATTCAAGACGTGCAGATTTGTTTGGGCTCGTTGGATTGGATACTCCGATTGCAGTAAGTGTAATTTTATCTATTCTCATGAATATGATTATAAATATGTGTCTTGCAATGCTTGTGTTAGGGTTTATAGATAAGCAGTATCAGCATTATGAGTATGAAAAATCCATAAAAATGACTAAGCAGGAAATTAAAGACGAGCAAAAAGATACGGAAGGAGATCCTAAAATAAAATCGAGAATTCGTTCAATACAAATGCAGATGGCTCGTCAAAGAATGATGTCATCAGTTCCAGGTGCTGATGTCGTTGTAACAAACCCGACACATTATGCAGTAGCGGTTAAATATGATAAAACAAAAGCACCTGCACCTATGGTTGTTGCAAAAGGGGTTGACTATCTTGCTTTTGAAATTAGAAAAATTGCTCAAGATAACGGAGTTCCTATTGTTGAAAACAGACCGGTTGCAAGAGCATTATATAATACTGTTCCTGTAGACGGTGTAATACCGTCTGACTTATATGTTGCTGTTGCTGAAATTCTTGCTTTTGTATACAAACAAAAGAACGGTGAAGAATAATTGTAACCTCTCAAAACCGTTTGTGATAAAATTTATGTAAGAAGATACATAATTTGAGGATATGTTACTATGAAAATGTCAAAAATGTTTGTACAAACTTTGAGGGAATTTCCTTCCGATGCGGAAGTCGTTTCTCATAAAATGCTTGTAAGAGCAGGGTATATAAGAAAATTGACAATGGGAGTTTATAATTATTTACCTCTTATGTGGAGAGTTATAAGAAAAGTAGAAAATATAATTCGGGAAGAAATGGACAGAGCCGGAGCTCAAGAGTTATTGATGCCTTTTGTTCAACCAAAAGAACTTTGGGAAGAGTCAGGAAGGTGGGGAGCATACGGTGCGGAACTTATGAGACTTAAGGACCGACATAACAGAGAAATGTGCCTCGGACCTACTCACGAAGAAATTATTACATCAATTGCACGTGATGTATTAAAATCATACAAACAGTTACCTGTGAATTTGTATCAGATTCAGTCAAAATTCAGAGATGAAAGAAGACCTAGATTTGGTCTATTGAGAGGAAGAGAGTTCATTATGAAGGATGCGTATTCCTTTGGCACATCTCAAGAGGAATTGGATAAAGAATACAAAAATATGTGGAATGCATACACAAGAATATTTAAACGTTGCGGATTGGAAACAAAAGCTGTACAGTCTGATTCCGGCGCCATCGGCGGAAGCGTAAGCCATGAATTTATGGTAATAACTGATACTGATGCAGGTGAAAATGACGTATTTTATTGTGATGATTGCAACTATGCAGCAAATTCAAACCATGCAACTTCTAAGCTGCCTTTTGCAAAAATTTCAGGGGATTGGACAGAGGCAAAAATTGTAGATACTCCAAATACACATTCAATAGAAGAATTGTGTGAATTTTTAAAGATTCCCGCAACTGTAATTGTTAAATCTCTTGTTTATATTGTTGACAAAAATCCGGTAATAGCAATAATAAGAGCAGACAAGGCAGTAGAAGAAACAAAACTTATGAATGCTGTAGGCGGAACAGATATTAGAATTGCTACAGCAGAAGAAATCGAAGATATAATGGTTAAGAACGGTTTTGATGCAGAAAGAGGATTTATCGGACCAAATGGTTTGACAGAGTATAATGGCACTCCGATTCAATTTGTTGCGGATGAAACCGTTAAAGATATGAAAAATTTTGTAATTGGAATTAATAAAAAAGATATGCACTTAGTTGGCGGAAATTGGGGTAAGGATGTCGAATTACCGCAAAATATAGCAGATATTCGTCTTGCAGAAGCAGGGGAATTGTGTCCGAATTGCGGAAAACCGCTAAAGGTTACAAGAGGAATTGAAGTTGGTAATATATTTCAACTCGGAACAAAATATTCAAAGCCGATGAATGCAGTATATTTGGATGCGAATGGGAAAACTCAGCCGTATATAATGGGATGTTATGGAATTGGAGTTACAAGAACAGCGGCTGCTGCTGTAGAAGCGCATTATGATGAGCACGGAATAAAATGGCCGCTTTCAATAGCTCCATACCATGTTGTTGTAATTCCTGTAAGTACAAAAGATGAACTTCAAATGAAGGTTGCTAATGATATTTATAATACTTTAGTTAAACATGGTGTTGAAGCAGTATTAGATGACAGAGATGAAAGAGCCGGTGTAAAATTTAAAGACGCAGATTTAATCGGATTTCCGTACAGGATAACAGTAGGTAAGACAATTACCGAAGGACTTGTAGAATTCAAAGTTCGTGAAACGGAAGAACTATCGAATATTAAACCCGAAGAAGCTGCAGAAATAGTTGTTACTGCTGTAACAAATATGAAATAATTAAAAATATGCAACAGAAATAAAAAACTCCGAAAAACTCGGAGTTTTTTATTTGCGCAATCCTAAAATTTCTTTTTCCTGTTTTTTAGAAAGTATTTTGGCTCCGCCAAGTATTTTTGTGTTTAATACAACTTGTGCATATGATTCAGCCAATTCAAGTTTTAAATATGCATCCTCCATTGTTTTTGAACCGATAACAAAGCCGTGATTTGCCATTAGTACTGCGTCATATTTATCAAAATATTTAACGGTGTTTTCCACAAGTTCCATAGTAGACGGCAGTGCATATTTAGCAAGCGGAATTCCTCCAAAATAAAAAACATTTTCCGCCATAATGGGTTCAAGCAAATCCTTTCCTGCTGATGCAAAACTGCTTAAGTAAGGTGCATGAACATGGATTATAAAATTAAATTCAGGACGTTTTTTATAAATTTCTATA
Organism: bacterium; assembly: GCA_017480425.1. Lineage (GTDB taxonomy): Bacteria > Cyanobacteriota > Vampirovibrionia > Gastranaerophilales > Gastranaerophilaceae > CAG-196. The sequence goes on from JAFVAR010000049.1 coordinate 12,482, forward strand.
TGTAAAAATTTTTCGCTTGAAGGTTTTTTACCTTCTTCCTTTGAAATACCATCGAATCCAGTATAAGTAATTTCTGATTCTTTTAGGTAGCCATTAGCGGAACCTGAGGTTGTAATGAGCATTCCTTCTTCAAATCTGGCAGAAATATTACCGGAATAGCCCGGGGTATAATTCTTTTCTCCGCATAATTTACCGTATTGAATTATTTTCGATATTAACTCTTCTCTGTTATAAGACATCTTCCACCGTTTTAATATCTTCTACGACAGCTCTTTGTAAAACCGGGGCTTTTTCTGAATTTTGGAAGTCAGACTTCTTTTCTTCTTTTGGCTTTTCATCTTTTTGAGCTTTTTTATCTTGTTTTATTTCTAATTTGTCGTAACTTACCTTTGTTCCTTTTGCATTCATCATTACTTCAAAACTGAAGAATGTATTTTCACGAACCGTATCATAGCCCAAGTTAACCTTAAAATCGTCAGGTCCTAAAGAGAAGTAGAACGAGTTTTCTTGGAATGTTCTGTCATTAGGAGAATCATTAGAAAGATTCATAGAACCAAACCAGCATAGTGTCAAATACTTACAAATTCTAAAATATTCTCTTAAATAAACATTTGACTTTCCGTATCTGTATGCATCAAATACAGGCATCGGAGTATTATCATCATATACTGATTGGAAGTATCCGATATCTTGCATCCATCTTTTGTATTGCATGTGCATTCTCGGTCCGATACGACCTATAATTTGTGTATCTCCTGTTCCGTACAATGCAGCAGATAATTGAGATGCTATATCAAAAGAAAGTGCTGTCTGTTTATCTTTGTTAATGTGTTTGTATAAATTTTGAGATGCTTCTGCCATGTATCTGGCTCTTGTTGTACCAATTAGGGAACCGCTTAATTTTCTGAAGTGATTATCATAATCGGAATCTTGATAATATCCTAAGTCAATTCTGTGTCTAAACGATGACATGCGATCTTTCAGCAAGAACCCTTCACTTGCATATCCTTTATCGTAAACCAGTCCTATACCGTATTTTGCACGCCTTCTGCCCAAGAACCATTCATGAAGATAATCATTCATTCCATATTCTAAATACAAATTATCATCCAGGTCTTGTCTACCATGTATAAGAATTTTACTTGCAGCGGTACCATATGCAGCTTGTGTTGTATTTGTTCCGCTATGAAATCTTCCGACTGCACCAACACCAAAACCGCTTTTGTAGTTTAACATAGGTATGGCTTTTAATACAGAGCCTTTTGGTAATTCAAATACAAAACCGGGACCGGCATATAAACCTAATCCTCTTAGAGTTCCTATTTCCCAACAGTTTGTTTCTGCGTAATCGTGATTTTTATTTGTGTAAATCTTAAGTGCAGGAATTTTTAATATTGTATGTTTACCTTTATGAATATTGGCACGTTTAATACGTATTGTTTCAAGGTCACCTTTTTGAGTTATTTTTAACTCTTTTAAATCTACATAAATAAGCCCTTTTTCCATGTCTTCCGTAATTGTTTGGTTTTTGGGAAGCAGCATTGATGATGTTTTAGGACCTCTGGATTTTGAACCGAAATTTATAGGAAAATCACCTTCAACTGTTAATTCTCCGTTTTCTTGAACAATTTTATCTCCGTATACATAACCTTTTTGAGAATGTATAGCAATTGAGCCTGTTTTTGCAGTCGGATTTTCAATCAAGGCATTTTCTTCATTCATATCTACAAAGATATAGTCACCTGTGATTGTTTGACCGTTTTTGAGGATTCTTACATTTCCTTCAGCTTTAATAGTATTATTCATTCTGTCGTAAGTGATGACGTCTGCTTTAACGACAGTACCTTGTTTTACAAATTCAACATTTACGTTTCCTTTGGCATATATGCAGTAATTATTTGTGTCATAATCTACATTCTCGCAATCCAGAATTATATCTTCAGTATTTTCTGAATCTTGTGCGAAATCTTGCTTACTGTTTTTCCCAAATAAACGTCTTGCTTTTTTATTTTCTTCTATTGATTCTTCATCGGCTTCAAATCCGTCAGGCATCATATTTTCATCAAATTCTTCTTTAACTTCTTTTGATGCATATTCTGATGTGTCTGTTTCTGTTTTATAAATGCTTGCGTCAGGATTTGTCGGTGCAAACTGAGACATATTATCTTTTCTGGTTTGTACTTTGTCCTGTATCATAAGTCTTGCTTTTTTTAGTGGCGGAGTAGTTGGTGTTCTTGACAATCCTTTTTCCGGCTTTTTAGATGTTTCCAATGTCGGACTTTGGAAAAATGATTCTCCGGTAAAATCGTTTGAATCGACATATGAATATTCCGCAAATGCTGCATTTGCGATGAATAAAGATGTTATTATTGTTGTAATTAATTTAGTTTTCAAGGTATTACCTTCTTTTGTTTATTATAGTGCTACATAACTTCCAGGGTTATTGGGTTTTCCGTTGACCCTGACTTCAAAATGACAATGAGGGCCTGTGCTATAACCGGTTGTTCCTTCATATCCTACAACTTGTCCTTTGGAGACTTGCTGTCCGTTAGAAACTTTAATTGTGCTCATATGAGCATATAGTGTGGATATCGGTTTGCCGTTAACGATACCATGTTCTATTATGACAACTTTTCCGTATCCACCGTACCATCCGGAGAAAATAACTTTGCCGGAATTAGAAGCGTGTATTGCTCCATAGTTAGGTCCGCCTATATCGACACCTGAGTGAAAAGTTCTGCTTCCGAATATCGGGTGTGTTCTGTATCCGAAAGGAGACGTTATTCTTCCCTGAATTGGTTTTATAAATCCTGATGACGGAGTTGCTGACGCAACCTTATTACTTGGAGCGGTTGCTCTGTTTATATAGTGGCTTAAGTCCTCAGATTGCTTAGCAAGTTCTCTTTCGGCTTTTTCATATGCAACTCTGTCATGTTTTAGTTTTTCAATCATGTTTTCATTTTTTGCAATTGCTTGCTGAATGTAACTTTTTTGAGAATTCATTGACGCTACTGATTGCTCAAGCTTTGCTTTTCTTGATTCAATATTGTTTTTCAAATAAGCCATTTCTTGAGCTTTGGCTCTTGCCTGTGTCATTTTGGAATAATCATCTTTCAGAATTATTTTTTGAAAATAAACACGGTCAACAAGCATATTAATGTCTTCTGAAGTTATAAACAATTCAAAAAATGCTTTTCGCTGGGTTTTATATACTTTTCTTATATGTGCTGCAAGAATGCTGTTAAGGTTATTGTATTCTGCGGATGCTTGTTCATACTGAGCCTGCATACTGACAAGTTCTCTTTCAGCTGATGCAATCTGGTTTCTTGATTGTTCCAGATTCGTTTTTGCATTTTCAAGCTTTTGTTGATTTTTATATAGTTTTCCCGTCTCTATATTTTCAAGCCATTTAAGGCGATTTATTTTTGCTCTGGTTTCTTTCTTTTTTGCCTCAAGACTTTTTGCATTAGATGCATAAGAAACTACACACGAGAGTGTGTTAAATAGCAGTCCTAAAAGTATTATAACATTTAAGATTCTCTTCAAGAGCCCCTCCGCAAATTATCGTACTAAAGCCGGTAAAAGCATTAAGCCTGCAGTCCATAAAATAAATGATACAGCTATAATTCCGACGATAAGTTTTTTGTGTTCTCTAAAAAATTCCATAGTTCACCTCTTTATAACATCATATTATAAAAATGGTTTAATAGCAATTTTGTTTAGAGAGAGAAATATTTATTTACAAAAGCTTTTTATAAATTTTGTAACGCTGCTTTTTATGTAGCCTTTTTCATTAAAGTCTAAATCTTTGTACATATAGCTGAGGCTTTCTGTATATTCTTTGCCGTCAATATTTGCAAAACCCATTATAGCTCTGCTCTTGACTACTGTCTTATATGGAATTAGTCCCCATAGGTACTTTTTTACAACTTTACACTCTTTTTTTCCAATGTGTATAGTTATTGTGTCATTGCATTCCCCTACGGCTTTTGCTTTATTATTCCATTTCCTCAGCATTTTTGCGGATACATCATTAATATTTCCATGAACTTTTAATTTTGCACCAAAAATGGGATTGTCTTTATTTGTTATCGGTTGAATTCGCATTATTTTATCTTTCTTTATTTAAAACTGCCAGTGTATTAATTCAAGTAAATATTAGCAAAATTTAAATTAAAATGCAATTTTTTTTTGTAAAATTTAACAATAAAAAGTTTTATTTATTCCGTTTTCAGCCAAGTAATTTATGTGTTTTTGAAATTCTTCAGACTCTTTTCTTTCAGCTTCTGTGATAAATTTATCAGGTTCGTGAAATGTATATTGAATATTGTTTTTAGCAAGCCAATTAAGAAAAGTCTTAAATTCTTTTGACGTTACATTATTTCTGTTATATGCAATCGGACATGAATCTATAATTTTTTGAATTTTCATTGTGTGACTTTCTGCTTACTTTTGTACTTTCTATTATGCAAAGTAACATTATAATTTTATATTATCCATACTTGCTCCGTTAAATAACATGCACATCATAATGCTGATAATATTTGCAAAGCATATCCACCAAAATGTACTTTTGAACGATTTTTGCAGTGTTAATTTTATAATTAGCCCTTCTATAGAAGTATTTATTAAAACAACAAATAAATAGGATAATAACCAGTGGGACCAGTGGAAAGTAGCTCCAAAAGGTGTTATTAATTCAATTAATATTCCTGATATAGGAATTAATATTACTCCAAGGATGCAACTGACAAAATTCATCAAAAAATTAGTAAGAAAAGCTTTTAGCCAGTTTAATTCAGTGAAAAATTTGACAAATAATAATTCGGCTAAAAATCCTGCTAATATTACTTTTATGCTCAGCATACCGCTTGTTATGTATAAAGAGGGCCATACAATGTCTGCAAAAACAGGTATACTACATATGAGCATTAATGAAAAAGTAAGTAAAAATTTTTTTAAATGGCTATGCAGAAACATTATAATATCAATCCGTATGTTTGGAATATCTGTTTGACAAGGAAATTGTATCACAAAAAACATTGCCTAACAATATTTATAAACGCATAGTTTATATTATGGAGCAGTCCACACAAGAATGCTACAATATGAGAATGGTGTTAGGTTTAAAGTGTAAATAATTATACCTGTCTGGAATCTTCTAAATATTTTTGCATAATTTATGCTATTTTGTTAATTTTTTGCCCAGTACCAGCTAAACAAATTGAAAAACTTTGGTCTGAATTATGAAACATTTTTTTTAAAAAAGACCAGTTTTTAGTTATTTCAGAATAATTATTAACTTGGTAATTGATAAAATTTAAACTTCCAGCATTCATTGTGTATAAATTAGTTACCTCTGTCCATTTTATAAAACCAATACCGTTATGTTCAAAACCCTCTTCAGTAATCCTTAAAATTAATTTAGGTTTGCAAATATTAAAAATACCTTTGATAAGTGCTGAACCAGTAAGTAATAACAAAAAAATGCAAAGTAACAATACTAATAATTGTTCATCTTCAGATAGTGTTTGTATACGACTCAATAAAGACAGTGTCCCCCCGAATACTGTCGAAATTAATACAAAATACAATGATAGTATAAATCTATTTTGATATATTTCCATATAAATCATTCCTTTCTAATTTATAACTTGTAGCCTGTATGGGTGAAACCCAACATTATTAAATGTCGTAGGGGGGACTTGTCTTGCTCGTTCGCGTTTAACGGGTCTACGGTTTTTCTTTTCAGAAACTTCGTTTCTTCCAAAGAAAAGACCTTCGCCCTCAGCTCACTCGCGCTGAACCCCATGCATGTGATTCCAGCCCGACCCAACTTCATAATAAAAGAGATGTTAACACAAGTCAACATCTCTTTTAAATGTCGTAGGGGGGACTTGAACCCCCAAGGATTTCTCCACACGCCCCTCAAACGTGCGCGTATACCGATTCCGCCACTACGACATATTCAATTTTTACATTCCACACCTATTGCCGGTTACAATAGGCGGAAAGGAACTTGCGTTCCCCTCCATCCAAAACCTGACATTTAGTCAGCTTTTGCACGGAGTCCTTCCGAGACAGAATTATAGTATCATAAAAATTTTTTTGTTACAAACTTTTATATTTTATTGACATATATTGCATTCTGTCAGACAATAAATAACGGAATAAGATTATCACAATGTATGGAAAGGTGTTTGGGTATGAACGTATCAGCTATATCATCAGGTAATGAAAATCTAAGAAGAAATTTTTTTATAAAGTATGCAAATAGCTTTATGTCAAACCCTACTGAAGATGTTCAAGAAGCATCGGAAAAAGCATCAAAAGCAAATCCTGACCAAAAAACAGACAAAATTAAAGGTATAGAAACACTTACAATATTCCCTAAGCAGGTTATTGACGGTAAAATGGTTATAACTGCTTAAGATTTTATAGTTTAGAGGGGTTTTTGTATTAAAAGGAGAGTTTATGATTTTAAAGATTTTCAGAATGGAGCATAACAAGTCTGTTCCGGAATATAAGACTAAAGGTGCTGCAGGCATGGATTTATGCGCAGCAATTGATGAGCCGATTACTTTGCAACCTCTGGAAAGAAGGCTTATCCCTACAGGTTTAAAAATTGAGTTGGAGCATGGATATGAAGCTCAAATTAGGCCTCGTTCAGGGTTATCAATAAAACACGGTATAAGTCTTATAAATTGTGTCGGAACAATCGATGAGGATTATCGCGGCGAAGTTTGTGTTCCTATTGTTAACATATCTAATGAAGCTTATACAATCGAGCCTCAAGAAAGAATTGCTCAAATGGTTATTGCAAAATATGAGCAGGCACAAATTGAGGTTGTAACTGAATTATCTGACACAGAGCGTGGTGCGGGTGGTTTTGGCTCAACCGGTAAGTAAATTTTTGTATCACTTTTATGCTAAATAGCTTTAAATGCTTGACCAAAGCAAAAAAAAATTATAAAATGATTGCAAGGTTCAAGTATTTGTTCCTGTGGTTATTAATTATTTAGGAGAAATGGTCATGTACGAAGACGAAAAGCTTATTTGTGAAGACTGTGGTAGTGAATTTGTTTTCACAGCAGGTGAGCAAGAATTTTATGCGGAAAAGGGTTTAACAAATAAGCCGAAAAGATGCCCGGAATGCAGAAAGGCAAAAAAACAACAACGTAGAGGTAAAAAGAGAATGTATGATGCAGTTTGTGCAAAATGCGGAGTTCAAACTCAAGTGCCTTTTAACCCTACTCAAGGCAGAGATGTATTGTGTAAAGAATGCTTTGAAGCAGAAAAAGCTGCAACACCGGCTTCATAATATAATATGAGCAGTTTTATTAAAAGGATTGAGTTTTACTCAATCCTTTTTGTTATTATTTTTCTACAATTCCAAGAACTTTGCATGCTTCATAAGCGCTATTTTGCTCGGCTTCTTTTTTTGATTTCCCTTCAGATATAGCCAGTACTTGTTCTTCCCAAACAACCTCAACCTTAAATACAGGTTTGTGTGCCGGTCCGCTGACAGATACAACCCTATATTCAGGACGAGTTTTATTTTGTCCTTGTGTATACTGTTGAAGAATATCTTTTGCATTATACTTTGCAAAATGTTTATCAATATCTTCGGAATACTTGATTATATAATTATCTATAAATTGTTCTATTTCATTGATTTTCCCGCTTAAATAGTATGCACCTAAAATTGCTTCAAGCGAGCAGGCAATATTTGACTCCCGCTTTCTCCCTCCCTGTTTTTCCTCAGAAGGGCCGAGTATAATCAGTTTATCAAGACCTATTTCAACTGCAACTTTTGCAAGTATTGCATCCGATACAAGTATAGATCGGATTTTTGACAATTCACCTTCGAGTGATTCGGGGTACTTATTGTATAGCAACTTGGAAGTAAACAATTTTAAAACTGAATCTCCAAAAAATTCCAGACGTTCATAATTTTCCAGGTCGGATAAATTATGTTCTTTAGTGTAAGAAGGATGTGTAAGTGCTATTTTAACAAGATTTTTATCTCCACTTCCAAAGATTTTTTCAAGCATTAAAACAGTCCTTTTATTAAATCAATAAAATTATTTTCAATAAACAGGCAGACGTAATAATAAACTACAGGAATTGTTAAAATATAGCTGTCGCATCTGTCTAAAAATCCTCCGTGTCCCGGTAAAATATTGCTTGAATCTTTAACACCGGCATCACGTTTTATCATTGATTCACATAAATCGCCGATTTGTGCAAAACTTGCAATAAGTATTCCCAAAAATAATGAATGGTACCAAGCTAATTGCATAATATAGCCAAAGAAGCAAACAGAAGCTATGCAAAAAACTGCTCCTCCAATAGAGCCTTCTATTGTTTTATTTGGGCTAATAACTGCAGATAATTTGTGTTTGCCGAATTGGCATCCTACATAGTAGCACATTGTATCAGTTAAAACTACGCCAAATAATATCATTAATGCATATCCTGCAGTTCCTAAATCTCTTAAAAAAATTAAATGAAGAGGAAACCAACCGCAATATACAAATCCTAAAATTGTTGTTGCGACGTTTGCAATATATGGTTGTTTGCCTCTGAATAAGACCCACATAAACGCCATAATCGAGGATATTGTAAATACAAAAGGTACCAAATCAAATCTGTTGAATATGGCAGTCAGAGTAAATAATAAACTTGAACACAATATTATTTTGAAACTTGGTAAAAAACCCTTATGTTTCAAAATTTCAGTATATTCTTTTGATGCCAATATTATTATTACCAGAACCATTGCTGTTAACGGTAATCCGCCATGCAGCACCGCAAAAAGTGCAGTAAATCCAATGACAATGCCTGTTAGTACTCTTTTGCTTATATTCATTATACTGTTAATACCTCTTTTTCTTTTTCTGTGACCAAAGAATCAATTATACCTACATACTTGTCTGTTAATTTTTGGATTTGATCCTGATTATCTTTTACTGCATCTTCCGGCAAGTTTTCATCTTTTTCTATTTTTTTAAGTGAATCAACCATATCTCGTCTTACGTTTCTGATTGCAACTTTTGTATCTTCACCAAATTTTTTAACTTCTTTTGCAGTTTCTTTCCTTCTTTCTTCCGTAAGAGGAGGGAAGTTTAGACGAATGCATGTTCCGTCGTTGTTTGGAGCTACACCAAGTTCTGCTTTGATTATTGCTTTTTCAACTTCTTTGATTATGCTTTTATCAAAAGGAGCAATGACCAATGTAGTACCTTCAGAGACACTAACTTGAGCCATTTGCCTTATCGGAGTCGGTGCTCCGTAGTATTCAACAATTACTTTATCTAAAATTCCAGGGTTTGCACGACCTGTACGTACAGTGGCAAAATCCTTTTTCATTTGCCCGATGGCTTTTTCCATTTTTTCTTCCCCGAATAAATACATTTCATCAAGAGCTTCTGACATAATTTTCTCCTTATATATTATTTTAACTTTTTTTCTTGTTGTATGTTAATACATATTTCTTAACTTATATATGTTCCGACGTCTTTTCCGTTCATAATTTTTACGAGACTTCCTGAAGCCTTAAAATCAAATACGATTATCGGAATGTTGTTTTGCTTACATAGAGCGCAAGCGGATGTATCCATAACTTTCAAGTCTCGTTTTATTATTTCTGCGTAAGAAATTTTGTCTATTTTCTCGGCTTTTGGATTTGTTTTAGGGTCATCGGTGTAAACTCCGTCTACACCATTTTTTGCCATAAGCATTACTTCTGCATTAATTTCGGATGCCCTTAATGCAGAAGCGGTATCTGTTGTAAAGAACGGATTGCCGGTTCCTGCTGCAAAAATAACAACTCTGCCTTTTTCCAGGTGTCTAATTGCACGATGTCTGTAATATGGTTCTGCAATCTGATTCATTGCGATTGCTGTCATCACTCTGCATTCAACCTCAATTTTTTTGAGAGCACATTGAAGACAAACCGCATTCATAACAGTTGCAAGCATACCTACATAGTCGCCTGATGCTTGGTCCATCCCCAGTTTTGCGCTATTTTTCATCCCTCTGAAAATATTACCGCCGCCTACGACAACTGCAACTTCTACTCCTCTTTCATATATTGAGCGAATTTCATCAGCAATCATTTCTACAGGCTTCGGGTCAATCCCGAACTGCTGATCTCCTAAAAGTGCTTCTCCGCTAATTTTTAACAATACACGTTTATATTTATTATCAACCATTGGATATCCTCTCTTTTAATTAATCGTATTAAAAAAATGCCTGTTTGTAAAGTGATGATAAAGTTTTTAAATATGAATATTAAAGGTATATTTGTTACGAAATTCAGATAATCAAAAAAGAGAATGTTTATAATTTAAACATTCTCTTTTTTTTATTAATTTTCTACATATTCTCTTAAGCGTTTGCTGCGGTTTGGATGGCGCAGTTTTCTGAGCGCCTTCGCTTCGATTTGTCTGATACGCTCACGAGTAACACCAAATAGCTGTCCTACTTCTTCCAATGTTCTTTGACGTCCGTCATCCATACCAAACCGTAATCTTAATACATCTCTTTCACGAGGAGACAGTGTGCACAAAACTTCTGCCAAATCTTCTCTCAAAAGTTCTGATGCGACAGTCTTTATAGGAGCGTCGGCTTCCTTATCTTCTATAAAATCACCCAACCTTGAATCTTCTTCTTTTCCTATTGGAGTTTCTAATGACAAAGGCTCTTGGGCAATTTTTACGATTTCTCTCAATTTAGGAATTGATACTCCCATCTCAACAGCTAATTCTTCTTCGGTTGGCTTTCTTGAAAGTTCTTGAGCAAGTCTTCTTGTAACTTTTTTCAATTTGTTAATTGTTTCAACCATGTGAACAGGAATACGAATTGTTCTTGCCTGATCGGCAATTGCTCTTGTAATAGCTTGTCTAATCCACCAAGTTGCATATGTCGAAAATTTGAATCCTCTTTCGTGATCGAATTTTTCAGCCGCACGGATTAAACCCAAATTACCTTCTTGAATAAGGTCTAAGAATAACATTCCTCGTCCTACATATTTTTTTGCAATTGAAACAACAAGTCTTAAGTTTGCTTGTACAAGTTTTCTTTTTGCAATAGCTCCGGGGGTTCCGCCCTGTATAATTTTTCTTGCAAGTTCGATTTCTTCACTTGTAGATAATAATTTTATTCTTCCGATTTCTCTTAAGTATAATCTAACGGGGTCTTCTACTGCCATTCCTTTTTGAATATCGTTGTCGGCTGTGGCTTCTGCTGATGAATCATCAGAGTCCATCATGTAGAAGTCTTCACTTTTTACTCCGCTTAATTTTGAAGTACTGATAATATCTTCAATGTTATCTGTTCCCAAATCAGTTTCAATGTAGTCATCATTTTCGTCTACATCTTTATCTGAGTCAAAATCAAGCATATCAATATTTTCATCTTCTACGCTGATTACTGATGAATTTGAATTTCTTTTTGTGGCCATTTATTTATCTCCAGTCCTTAATTTGATTTTGTCACGAAGCTGCATTTGTATTTTCAGGGCTTCTATTTCGTCATCGTTAACTTGTTTGTATTTTTGACGAAGTTCTGCGGCTTCTTTTTCTTGATAGCATCTTTGCAATCTCAAAACATTTTCACGCACTGCCTGCTCAAATTCTTTTGCTTCCAATCCGCAAAATGCTTCGGAAAGTTCAACTATATCAGTTAATATTTTAGTTAGATTATCATCCTCAATGAATTCTGTGTATAATTTTTTCGTTAATTCCCTAACATTATTTATTGTACACGCAAATTTGTCAATTGTATTTTTTACAATTATTAACGTTTCATCATGAATGATATCTTTTGGAACGATTTCACAAAGTTTTTGATAACTGAGTGGAGCGTCTGTTGTTAGAAAAACGCTCAATAAATTTTTTTGCGCTTTTTCTTCAAATTGTGAAGAATTTGTTACATCTTTTTTATTCTCTTTTGTTTGAATGCCATATTCATTTTTTACAGATGCTTTGGAAAGCTCTTTTAAGAGAGCATTTTCGTTAACATTAATTATTGATGAGACCATTTTGACGTATTCGGATTGAATAATTTTATTATTAACGTCTTTTAATATATCAATTATTTGATTTACAAGTTCGGCTTTTTCCTGAGGTGTTTTTGCAAGATTTTTATTTTTTAAAGTATTGTTTAAAAGAAAATCTATAAGAAGCGGGGCATTTTTTACATATTCAAGAAAAGCTTCTCCTCCTTCCGAACGTATAAATTCATCCGGATCTTTCCCTTGCGGAGGGGAGACAACTCGAATCTCACAAGCGTATTTGTTATCAGATGCCGAAGATATATGACTTTCGTCAAATTGTTTAATATTTCCCAGTGCAGTAAGGGTTTCTTTTATGACGGAACTTCCTTTTTTGGTTGCATTTATGCCGGCATTATCCGTATCAAAAGATAAATATATTCTGCGGGATTTTGTGTATCTGGAAAGTAATTTTACATGTTCCGGAGTAAGCGCTGTTCCGCAAGAAGCTACTGCATTTTTTACACCGTGCGCTTGAGCGGATATTACGTCAAAATATCCTTCCATAATGATAACACCGTCTTTTTCTTTTATTGTCTCAGCAGCACTATTCAATCCAAACAGTAATTTACTTTTGTTGTATATGAGGGAATCTGATGAATTTAAGTATTTAGGGTTTTGTCCATCGTCAACGGCTCTTGCTCCAAAAGCTACATATTCTCCGTTTTCGTTTCGTATAGGAATTATTATACGATTCCTGAAACGATCAATCCATCCTCCGTTGTTTGATTTTATAATAAGTCCGGCTCCTTCTAAAATATTATCTTTAAATTCATTTTTGAGTTCCTTGTATAATAAGTCATATTTGTTCGGAGCCCAACCCAAATTAAATTCTTTTATAATATCATCCGTAATATTCCTTTTTCTTAGTGCGGAAGTCGCTTTTGTCGAATCTTCAGCTTTTTGCAATTGCAGATTGTAAAATTCGGCAGCCTTCTTGCAGGCCTGAATCATTTCTTGTTTTTGGGTTTTAGAGCTTGATGAGGATTTGTATTTTTTAGGAAGCTCAATGCCGAATTTTTCTGCAAGTTCCAGTATAACGTCTTTGTATTCCCGATTTTGTATTTTAACAAGAAAATTAAGAGCATCTCCTCCGGCGCCGCAAGAAAAACATTTGTAGATTCCCTTAGACGGACTAACGGACATTGAAGGCTTTTTATCATTATGAAACGGACAAAGCCCCCAATAATTTGCCCCGCTCTTTTTTAAAACAACGTATTGTGATACAACATCTACGATATCAAGCCGATCTTTTATCTGCGAGATAACTTCTTCAAATGTGCTAGCTGTTACCATAATGAAAATTTTAGCACCAAAAAATTTGAATTACCATTCCAAACATAAAAGCATTATTTACAAATCATTACATTTCATTGGATTTTAAAAATGTTTAAAATATAATAGGGCATGTAGAAATACGAGGGAGTACAAAAATGCCTAATAATGAAAGTGTTGGAAAAAAAATAGTAGAAGCTTTGAAAAAGCAAGCAGAAAATATTGAAACAGCAGATGAATCTTTATTTGATTCAGATTCTTTGTCTGTATCAGAATCAGCAAATGATGATATTTTTACTGATGATAATTCAGATGTTTTTGCTTCTCCAAAGGAAGCTCAAAAATCTTCAAACTTCTTTGATGATGTTGAAGAAGAAAAAGATCCTTTCTTTGTTGAACCAAAACCGGTTCATCAGGCAGTAAGCGAATTGAACGGTGAATCTTTTGAAATGCCTGCTAATATTGCGGTACTTAAAAGGTTAATATCTCAACTTCCGAGCGGAGTATCAAGACACACCGGTGCACAAATTATAAAGCAAACAATGGAAGCTTTGGGTATATCAATGAGAAGTGTTCTTCAAGATGCGCAGCAGGTTCAGGAGAATTTAAAAGTTGCAGCAAGAGAGTGCCAAGGCTCTATTCAGGAGTATAAAAAATTGATATTATCTTTGGAAAAACAATCTCAAAGCTATCAAAAACAGTATTCTGCTTTAAACGATTTAATTAGTTTGTTTATTCAGACAACAAAGTAGAGGTAGAATAAAGGTAATGTATATTATAAAAAGAGAATGTCTTTTAAGACATTCTCTTTTTGCTTAGTAATGCTCCGCAGGCTTTGTTTACTAATCTTCTTTCGGTGTAAACACCCATGCTTGACCGAAGATTTGTTCTTCACCTTTTATTGCTCCGACCATAATTTTGTTTTTTTCTTTTTGTACAATTACTTTGACATCATTCGGGTAATCTAAAACTTTTTGGTCTTCTATCACACCAAAAGTTCTGTCTACATAGTCCAGTACGTCGTAGTATTCTTTTATCGATTCCAATCTGTGCAAATCAACTAAAATCTTGTCGTCGCATGCATTCTTAAAATTACCTGCATTGTAGGAATATAAATTGTACATGTTAAACTCTGCCATAGCTTACCTTTCATAGTTTAATAAGTATTTCTTTACCTCACCATCTCCAATAAGGAGAGGGTATATGGTAAAAAATTTTTAATAATAAATTTGATTAGTTATATTAAAGGTTGTAAGTAACTCCAACCTACATACTTGTATATTTATGAATTTAAACCAGCAATCCAAGTATTATCGCCATCTACATTAGTACCATTATTTTTTATCCATTCAGCTAATTCGTCATAGGACATACCATTGATTTTTCCTTCTAAATGAGCTTTTTCATTAGGATCTAAGTCAACAGTTTTTATTGTATCATTTCCATTATCATTTAACGTTAAATTATAGACTCCATTTTTTATTGTAATGATAATAGTATTATTCGTTGTATTACCTTCAGGTAATTTCACATCCGATTCAGCTTCTTTCTTTTCAGCAGCTCCGGCTTTTTCAGTTTTTGCAGTTTGGTTTAGTCCTTTTAGTGCTGCAGGATTTAATTTTCCGTTTACGTTCATATTTTTCCTTTCTTTATAATTTGTTTAAATTGTACCCCCATCCTTCTTGACAGGTATGTATTAAACGGATATCGCTATTGTTTACATCCTCTGCTCACCGGTCATTCTTCTATAAGGATATGGGATAGACTGTGATATATTCTGTTTGTAGTGCAAAAATTGCACCCTGGTTTAATCTATATATCGTGTGTTATGGAGTGCCATTATTGTTATTGTTATTGTTATTATTGTTTTTGTTATACTCTTCTTCTGATATCATATGTGGTTCCCATCTGGCATATTGCGAACCAGGTTCACCCTCAACTTTTGTCCATTCAATATAAACAGTTCTACCATTCTCAAGTGTCTGTTTATCATATTTTTTACTACCGACAGGGCTATCATAGAATTCATTGTCTTGCCAATCAATATGATATACTAGTGGTTCATTATCTGTTTTAACATTAGAGTCTGCTGTTTTAGCTTCGCCAACTTGATTTTTAGCATTGTCAATCATGTCTGCAACTTTGCCATCAGGTAATTTTGTAGCATCTGTGTTTCCGGCACGTCCTGTTGGTTTAGTTCCTTCGTCTGGTTTTGGTTCCGGTTTTCTTGGTTTAATCTCTGCTGCTTTAAAATTAGGCATGTTTCTGTTTACTTGCATAATTTTGTTTCCTTTCTTTTTTGTACATAATACTAACTGATATAAACTTTTACTTTTTTCTTTGGTTTAATTTCCCGTTTATTTACCCCATTTACCCCTCGTGTCTGAGGTAGTCACCTTTACCGGATTTGTTGTCATACTTAAACACCTCGCAATTGCTTCCGTCCTCAGTCGGAACAATAACAAGATCTATGTTTGCACCCCTTTCAATTTCTAAGCACATACGTTCCCCGTTAGGAGAAATTACTGTAATTTTACTTTTCTGAATATCAGTTTTGCCACAGGGTTCTTTTTTAGAAGTTTCAGCTGCAGTTTTTTCTGACTTAATAAGCTCTTCCATTCTCAAACCTTTTGTATCGCCAAGCTCAAGCTTTGGCATATCCATTGACATAACAATTGTTACTTTCTTTTGTCACTCACTATATAAACTCTTTACATAGCCTCTGTGTTGTTCTATATGTACCTTTTGCTACGTTCTTTTGGTAAATATATATTTTTGAATCTTACAATTACAATCTGTATAACGGCATATTTTTGAAAAACTTTAGGGTTTTGGGGGATTTTGTTACAAATGTTTACATCAAAGGCTAAAGACTAAGTCATATTCATAAAATTTGTCTAATATATTTGTAGGATAAAAGTTAATATTTATTAAAAAATGTCTCAAATTGTGTAAATTGAAACATGTAGAGTATAATTTTTTGCATAATATAGTTTTTGTTGGTTGGAAACTATTTATCAATAAATATCTAATTCGTGTCCTCGCTCGCAGTATCCATTCAGTGGGAGAGGGGCTAGGGGTGAGGCTACAGAAATACTTTTAAATAATCTCCCTCGCCTGCAGTATCCATTCAGTGGGAGAGGGGTTAGGGGTGAGGGAATAGATAGCATTATTATATTCCGTCTTCGCTATCTTCCCCTTCTTCACTTTCTTCTCCGCTTGTCGGAGCAGCAACTTTTACTCCCATTTGTTCCAGTGACATTCGGGCTTTGGGAGCAAGCGCCGTATCTGAGAAGTTCTCTAGGATTGTTTGATAACATTCAATTGCTTCAGGCTTCATATCTCTAAGTCTGTAGATGGTTCCTGCTTTATAGTACAAAGGTGCAAGAGCAGGGTTTGCAGCCATAAGCATTTGGTTATCAAGTTTTATTTTAATCCCGATTAATGTTTCATTATCTTGCGGTGATAACAAAGCTCGCCCGTATATTTTTTTTGTTAATGTATCAATAGAATCAGACATTTGAGCAATGTCTTCTTTTGAAAGTTTAGCGGAATTTTTTGCTGCGGAAACATCAAGACTTATTGCAGACAGCAATAAAAATAGTGTTATTATGCTAAGAATTATTCTTTTCATCTTATACTCCGTTTAAAATCATTATATCCTATTTTCATTATACTTAAAAGTTGATTTTTGTATTCAATTAAATGTATGATTATTTTATGGAAGAGATTATTTTTCAAAAGTTTATTTTAGGCACTGGAGAATATCTGGATGATGCTCTAAATAAGGGGTTAGGCGGTGTAATATTTTTCACAAGAGATATTCAATCGGAACATCAATTTAAAGAGCTTATTGAAAATATAAATAATAGGTCAAAAATAAAACCGTTTTTATCAATTGATCAAGAAGGCGGTCGTGTCGAACGGACCGAAAATATATCAAAAAGACGACTTTCTCCCAAGTTTGCATATACTAAAGGTATTGATTTTTTAAGAAATCAGTCGGAGGAAATTGCTAAGCAGTTGAGTGAATTAGGAATAAATTTAAATTTTTCTCCGTGCGCGGATGTCAATACAAATTCGAATAATCCGATAATTGGCGAGCGTTCTTTTGCTGATAATCCGGATGACGTTATAAAAGGAATTCAAGTTGTATCCGAGGCTTACAGAAAATACGGTATTATTCCTTGTGTAAAGCATTTCCCGGGACATGGCGATGCTGATAAAGACAGCCATTTAACACTTCCGGTGATTGACTTACCTATAGAAAAAATGGAATCAATACATATCAGGCCATTTAAATATGCGGTTGAACACGGAATTGAAATGATTATGGCAGCTCATCTCCATTGTACTTGTTTTGACAAGAATACAATTCCTTCATCATTAAGTAAGAATGCAATAGGATATTTGAGAAATAATTTAAATTATAACGGGGTAATCATATCAGACGATATGGTTATGAAGGGTGTACAGGATTACGGTGCTTTAGAAGCTTGTATTATGGCAATCAATGCGGGTGTAGATATGTTTATATTCAGAGATGCCGATGAAAGTACATATAATTTGATTTTGGAACTTGCAAAAGCCGCAGAAAACAATAATGAATTAAAATCAAAGATTATTAAATCAAACAAGCGGATTCAGCGATTAAAAACAAAAATTTAAAATCTGAACAACCATCTGTAAAAATTGTGTATGTTAGAATCCATGCAAGCCACAAATTGCAATATTAGCAATATGCCGATTAATAAAATCATTTGCGGAGATTTTGCATCAAAGTATTCGTGTGTTTGCAAAACTCTGTTTTCATATGTATCTATGAAATGAATTAAGTATAGTATGTTAAAAATTGCGATGTAGTATGGATTATGTTCAAGAGTTACTCCATAATTTTTTTCAGTATATTTTTCAATTATTCTTATAACTCGGTACGTTAAAGAAATATATATCAATATTTGCAGGAATACTATTAATGATAAAATTATTCCGGCAGAAGGTTTGTTCAAATAGAATACATATGCGGCAAAGTTTAAAACCAAAAGTCCCACGAGCCAATTAAGTTTTATTTTATCCTTTAAGTTATTGCTTAATTTATTTATGCTTCTTCCGTTAATAAAAAACCAAAGAGTTCCGAAAAATCCGTATGTTAAAATATTAAGTGCAAGAAATATCCCGAATTCTTTAAATTTTAAATTCGGGAGTTCCGGTTCCGAAAATAATGCTGCGCAATTTGGGCACCTTGTAGAATCTGTATCTATAATATTTCCGCAAAACGGACAATTTATTTTTTCTGCCATACTAAAAACTCTCCCGAAACAATTCTATCATATTATATATTTTTAGCGCAATATTCTTCTATCGGACAAGCAGAACAATTTGGCTTAATCGGTTTACAAACATTTTGACCATGAGTTACCATTAAAGTATTTATATCAATCCAATACTTAATCGGTAATTTTTCTCTGAGTGCAAATTCTGTTTCTTCCGGATTCTTCGTTTTTACATAACCGAGACGGTTAAAGATTCTGTGAACATGTACGTCTACGCATATTGCAGGTTTATTAAATCCTTGAGAAAGAACAAGATTTGCAGTTTTTCTTCCAACACCCTTAAATTTGCAGAGTTCTTCAATTTCATCAGGGACTTTTCCTCCCATTTCTTCATCAATTTGTCTTGATAGTTCAATAATTTGTTTCGCTTTATTTTCGTAAAATCCTACAGGATAAATCGCTTGTGCTAATTCTGCAACATTTATTTCCTTCATATCATGCGGATTATCTGCAAGTTTTAGCATTCTAAGTGTTGCAGGATATGTAGTTTTGTCATTTGTTCTAAGGCTTAAAATACATGAAATTAAAACAAGATAAGGGTTATTGAATGAATCCATTAATCTTACAAATTCGCTTCTCGGCTGCTTTGATTCTTTTAGTTTTTCCACTATTTTATCAATGTTCATCATTCGCATCTTCTTGTCTTATTCCGAATAAACTCAGTAAAGTTCCGGCAATTCCCAATGCGGAAGCGGCCTTATCAAGCGGTGCCGTATAAGAATATTCGGGTGCTTCTTTTGAGAATGAATCGAATGCATTAGACAACATAAACAACGATGTACTGGCTATAAATGCACCGATTCCGTATCGGCAAAACTTATTAATTCCTTGAAAATTTGTCTTTAAATTACAATTGTTAATTCTTTGTACTTGCATATAAATTCCTTATAGTAATACATTTCTACATTTTTTCAGGAGCGGATACTCCCAAAATATCAAGAGCATTTTTAATAACTATTTTAACGGCTGCCATTAACGCTAATCTTGATTTCATCATTTCAACATCATCCCCTATAACTCGGTTTGAATTGTAGAATGAATGAAATTCCGCTGCAAGTTCTTGAACATATCTGCAAATTGTATAGACAGTTCTGTTTTCAGCGGATAGTGCAATTACGGATTTAAACTCTTCAAGTTTTAGAATTAAAGCTTTTGCAGAGTCAACTGTTTTGAGTATTAAAGCTGTATCGGCACTTCTTAGCATTTCATTTAGTTCGCTTTCTTTCATAGGAGCGGGAGATTTTTCTCCTGTTTCAGAATTGAGTTTTTCGCTAATCGCATTTCTGAGAATTGAGCAAACTCTTGCATAAGCATATTGAACATAGAATACAGGATTTTCGTCTGTAGAACGTTTTGCAAGTTCAATATCAAAATCCAAAGTTATGTCAATATTTCTCATACACATCCAATAACGTGTTGCATCTACTCCGACTTCTTCAATTAAGTCATCTAATGTAACCATATTTTTGCGTTTACCCATTCTGACTTCATTTCCGTCAATCAGGAGGTTAACCAGCTGGCCAAGCAAAACTTCCAATCCGTCAGGATTATATCCTAACGCTTCTAATGACGCTTTAACACGTGCAATATATCCGTGGTGATCGGCACCCCATATATCAATTAGTCTTTCAAAACCTCGGTCAAATTTATCTGCGTGGTATGCAATATCTGCAGTTAAATATGTATTTGAGCCGTCAGCTTTTTTTATTACTCTGTCTTGATCATCTCCGAATTGAGTAGATTTAAACCAAATCGCTCCTTCCTGCTCGTACAGGAAGCCCTTATCCATCAGTTCTTTATATCTGGCTTCAACTTTTCCGGATTTATGTAAATCTAATTCCGAATAAAATTTATCAAAATGAACCCTAAAATTCTCTAACAAATCTTTTTGTTTTTGCTCCATTTCTTCTTTTGCAAAATCGCACAATTCAGAAAGCGGAATGTCTTTGACATTTGATTTGTTTATATCCCTGTGTTTTGCAAGATAATTCTTTGCAGTAGGAATCAAGTATTCTCCGGGGTAATAATTTTTTCTTTCAGTTTCATCTGCAGGGAAATCTGCGTTTTCGCCAAGTTCCTGTTGAATACGTATTCTGAGAGAATTCCCAAGCTTTTGAATTTGACTTCCGGCGTCATTAATATAAAATTCCTGATAAACTTCGTGTCCATAGAATTTTAAAAGATTTGCAAGAGCGCTGCCCATTGCAGCCCATCTTCCGTGGCCTATATGGAACGGACCAGTCGGGTTAGCTGAAACATATTCCAACAGAATTTTCTCTTTCTTAATATTTTCCCCTCTTCCGTAATTTTCTTTTTTTGAAAGAATTTCTGCAACGGATTCGGCTAATAATTTATTACTTGCTTTGAAATTTATAAATCCTCCGACAACAGATACAGTATAGTTTTCTTTAGAAAGGTTATCGAGAATTGCTTGAGCAATCATAGGCGGTGCAATTTTTGCACTGCGGGCGAGGGATGATACGTTAACTGCAAAATCTCCAAAGTCAGGATTTTTGGGCTTTTCTATAATTAATGAGCCGGATGTGTATTCGCTCATTTGTCCTAAAGAGCCTACCGTTATTGCTTTACTAATACCTTGTTCAACTTCTTTTAAGAAAAAATCTTTTAACATTTCATTCCTCGCTTTTGTTTAAGTATAAGAGTATTATAGGATAAACAAAAACGTTTGAAACTAGTAAATCAATTTTAGTGATTTTACGAGTGAATCAAGACTGTCTTGTACAGAATTTTTGTTCAGTAAAATTGTTTGTACTGTCGTGTTTACAAGATTATTAATTTCTTTTTGATTTCTTTTTTGTTTTACTTGCGGAGTTATTTTGTTAATCTGTTTTGCGCTTATTGAACGTGCTTTTGATGTTATATCCGAATAATCGCTGTAAAATTTATCATTAAGAGCTTCTGTATTTGTTGCAATAATATTCGTCATTTTTGCAAGTTCAAGTTGGTTTTCATAATTTGTTAAGTACAAACAAAAATCCAATGCTTCTTTTTTGAATTTTGCTTTTTTAGGAATAACAAAATTCATAACAGAAAAATCGTTTTGACCGACAGGACCTTTAATCTGTTCGCATACATTGGTTTGAGCGTACACACTCGGTGCATTTTCTTCAATCATTTTAAGGAAGTTTGCTCCGCCTTGAAAAAATACAATTTTTCCTGCCATATATTGTTCAAGAGCTTCTCTGTGAGTGAATGTAATTGTTTCTTGCGGGATAAGCCCTTTTTGATAGAGCTCTTTAAACATATTAAAAACTTTTATTGATTCTTCCGAATTAAAATCGTCAATTTCCGAAATTCCGTATTTATTAAGGATTTTTACCATAGTATCGTTTTCCGTAATTGTAGGCAGATAAGCGTAGGCACCTGTGGAGGTTTTAATCTTTTCCGCAATAAAAGAGAGTTCTCTGTATGTTTTTGGTAATCTTATTATTCCGGATTTATCAAATAACGCCTTATTGTATATGGTAATTGCACTTGTTGCGTACCAAGGGATAGAGTACAACTTATCATTGTATTTTAGTGCTTTAATTATTTCAGGGTTAAAGTTCTTGACATTGTGTTCTTCAATTTCTTCTAACGTTCCTTTTTGTGCTAAAAGAGCGGAAAAATCAGGGTTCAGGTTTATTAAGTCAGGAGGATTATCAGTCATAACGGCGGCAAGTGTGCGCTTTTCTCCTTCTGAAAAAGGAACATCTACCCATTTTATAATAACATTCGGGTGGTTTTTTTCATATGTGCGGATTACTTTATAGATATAGTCCGAAAAATCTCCCATTTGCAGAGTCCAAAAAGTAATCTCTTTTAAATCAGCATCTCTTCTGAATGAGCAGGCTGTAAGGGTTAGAATTGATATTGTTATAATAAATAACGTGATAAATTTTTTCATTTATCCTCCCCTCTATAAAGAGTTAGTTTGTTAACTTTTTATTTCTGTTCCAATATTAAGGTCTATATATTTAAATGTGTTTGTAATAATTCCGGGTGGAAAGTTGTATATATTATTGCACGGAGTTATTTTCAGAATTGCATTTGAATTGTCAATTTTTGCTATTGTTGCAAGATATTTGTTTCTGTTTGCTGAAAATATAATATATCCGTTTGTTGTTTGAATCTCATCAACACTGAATCTGTTAGCACTTATTGATGCAAGTGTTAAGTAAAATAATTTTTCCTGATTTACTTTGAAAATTTTAGAACAGTGTTCAAAAACAACTTTTTGTGCAACTGTAGAAGGTGTCATGGTAAGCGGCTGCAAATTTTCTTCCGCAAAACAAAATCCGGAGATACCTAAAATAACAGCTACACAAATCAATTTTTTCATAAAACCTCCCTCATATATGTTAACATATTGAGGTTTAATTTAACTCATATAATTAAAGTATAAAATTATTCTTCAACCCATTTTGCCATTGATATAAAACCGCTTAGACCCTTGTCATCAGAACTCCTTGTAACTTCTGAAAATTTTTTACTGTAATTTCCTTCCAATGTTTTAAAGGTAACACTGCCGTCTTCATTCTTTATCACTTCTTCAATTATACCGGTGTGGGAGACTCCGTTACGCTTTTGAATCATTATGTCGCCGGGTTTTACATTGTCAAGTATCCATTGCGCTCTTTTTTGTTTTGTCATTGTTGAAGTTTCGGTATAACATTTTTCTCTTTCGCCAAATGCTTTTAATCCTGAAACTGCAGAAGAACCGAAATTTTTAGGGAGCTTATCTCCTAGTATATCTTCGTAGATTTTAGATACAGTGTCGGCACACCAGTATTCTATTCTTTCTTCTGAAAATAATATGTTTCCGGTCTTTTGGTCATTAACTTTGTGTAAATAGTCTTTGCAAGAGCTGACGACGTCCTCTCTTCTAATGTTATCTTTTTTAGGTAAATTATTTTGTGAAAAATAATTTATAATTGAGTTTGATATATTTTTAATAAGTCGAATTGTGCTATAAAGCCCATTTTTTATTACATCCGAAAGTAAATCATACAATGTTGAAAAAATCTTTGAAAAAGATATATCTTCAGATTTAATTTCTTTAATAGCTTTGTCTACTTTTTCAAAAATGCTGGCATTTTGTCCCGTAAGTTGTTTAGCATTTTTTCCGCCGATTGCTTTAAAAATTTCGACAGAAACTCCTGTGTAGTTTTCGATAGAGAGAGATGTCATTGTTGGAATCCTTATGTCTTCTATATATATAAAGTAGATAAACATTGAATAATTGCTTTTTTTTACTAAAAACTTAATAAATCTTAATAAAAAGCACAAAATAGAAAATATTTATGTGATAAGTATAGATGTAGTGTGTGAAAAGGAGGATTATATGCGTGTAAATTCTGTTCAGTCTGTAATGTTTAGGCATCAAAATGTTCAAAAAGTCGGAAAGTTAAATGACAATCCCCCGATTCAACTTCCTCAACAGCCTCAGAATCTGTCATTTAAAGGTATAAAAGGAGACAGTGCAATTATAGGTCTGGGGTTGGGTACAATAGCAGGCATTGCAGCTTTTGCAGTAGCTATTGGAAGCGGAGGACTTGCAATTCCTGGTCTGATTGCAGGATATGCTACTGCAGCAACAGGTATAGCAGGCAGCGTTGCCGGATATAAAGTCGGAGAGAAAATCGAAAAGCATTTTGGAAATAAAAACAAAGAGTGAAAAATTAAAAGCGAAACTTTTTAGCAGTTTCGCTTTTTTTTTAGATTATATAGACCATTTACCGAAGATGTATAATATGATATAATTTATTTATTGCTATATAAGTACATTGGGAGAAGAGAATATGTTACAGGAAGCGACCAGAGCTATAAATTCCGCATTTAATAACAGTTTCATAAAGAAACTGAGTCAGTATTTGCATGACTGTGTGAGAGAAGAAGTAAAAAGCTCTACTTTCAGAAATTTGAAAGCTGATAAAGACAATAAGTGGATTTTTCTGAATGAAGAAGATACATTATTTACTCAAGGACTTGAGTACCTTAAACTTGACGGTTCTGATTCAAAGATTACAGAGCTGATGATTCAGTCTGAAACAAGTCAAAAAGACAAGTATCTTATCTATGGTTATTTATTTTTAACGGGTAAGAGCAAGACAGGCAGGAAAAATGAATTTTTAACTCCGCTTTTGTATGCACCATGTCATCTCGAGAGAAACGGTGTAAATATAAACTGTATGTTGACGGATGAGTTTATTTCCTTGAATACCGGCGCTCTTACAGCATTGATGAAAAAAAGTGATGATGAAGATGAAACTGAATCCCTGCTGGAGGGGCTATTAGATGTAGTTCCGTCTGTTCCGATTACGCAGGAAAAGTTGGATATATTTTTAACTACTTTAAAATCAATAGTTCCGGATATTGATATTTCTCTGAATGACTCTGAAAAAGTGAAAGAAGATAATATATCAAAGGATTTTTATAATGAAAAAATTGATTCTCAATCAATAGACGAGCTTATTGAAGAAGAAGAAAATGCAAAAAAACAATCTATAAAACTTGAAAAAATTAATATAACAAACCAATGTGCAATAATTTTGACAAAACGTCCGTCTGCGACAGCAGGTGTCTTGCATGAGTTAACACAAATTGCGGAAAAACCAAGCGGAGTATACAGAGAGACTGTGTTGGGTTTGATAAATGATGAGTATACGCAGGCAAAACCAACTGATTCTCAGCAAAAAACATTGGAAAATTTCTTTCCGGTAACACCGCTGTCACTTTCAGATGCTCAATTAAATGTGATTAAGAACGTAGAAAATGCAAAACTTGTATCTGTTTTCGGCCCTCCGGGAACAGGAAAATCACAAACTATAGTAAACTTAGCTGCGCATCTTATTGCAAACGGAAAAACTGTTCTTGTTGCTTCAAGAATGGATAAGGCGGTTGATGTCGTTGCTGAAAGATTAAATGAACTGGGAGCTCCTTTCTTGGCACTTAGAGCAGGACGCTTGAATTATCAGAGAGAACTTTCTATGAAGTTGCAAGACTTACTTGCTAAAAAAGTCGATCTTGATGAAGATTCAGAAAATGCAATACTTTGTGATGTTTCAGATATGGAAAATCTTTTGAAGGCTATTTCTGATTTGGAAAAGAAGTCGGAAAAAATAATTAAGCTGGAAGAAGAATGGACTGCTGTGAATGAGCAAATAAAATTCGAAGAACCACAGCATAAAAACCATTTATTTATTAAAAAAGTATTGAAAGAAGATGAAATAAATGCTATAGAATCAACCATAATGACTCTTTCCGGTAATATGGAAAAATCCGGATTTATAGCAAGTATAAAGAACTATACTTCTTTGGGTAATATTAAAAAAATACTCGGATTGAAAAATTTTGAACCTAATAATGAGAACATTTCTGCTCTTCAATTTGAGTTAGAGTTTGCGAAGCTTGTTTGCAGGGCAAGAAAAATTGAAACTGAAATCCAAAAAATAGGAAATATTCATATCTTCTCGGAGCAAATCAGAAATATGAAGAAAAAACAGAAACGACTTGCAATTGATATACTAAAAACAAAACGCAGAGCTGCATTAAAAGGCTTGATGCAGGATTCTGTGAAAAGGCAAAGACTATTTGTTCATTCAAAATCTTTAGTTGAAAGAAGACAGAATCTTCAAAATCGTTTACTTGAAACAGAAGACTTTAAACCTTTGTTGGAAGCATTCCCTTGCTGGTGTGTGACAACTTATGCTGCATCAGGTTCACTACCTTTAAAGCCGGGATTGTTTGACGTAGTGATTATTGATGAAGCATCTCAGTGTGATATAGCAAGTTGTTTCCCAATTCTGTTCAGAGCTAAAAAAGCGGTTGTTGTCGGTGATGACAAACAACTGCCTCATTTATCATTCTTAGAAAAAGCCAAAGAGCAATCATTCTTGTCTCAATACGGTATAACTGACAGATATCAATTAATGTGGCGGTTCAGAACCAATTCAATGTTTGATTTGGCAAATTATTATTCTATGCATCCTGTTCTTTTGGATGAACATTTTAGAAGTCTTCCGCCTATAATAAATTATTCTAACAAGGAATTTTATGGCGGCAGAATTAGGGTAATGCGCAGAAATGATAATTCAAGAAAAGTGCTGGAAACAGTTGTGGTTTCTGATGGAAAAGTCGATTTTGATGCAACCAGAAACCTTCCGGAAATAGAAGCACTTGTAAAAAGATTGCATGAAATTGTTGTAGAAGATGAAAGAAAAAATTCTGAGCACCCTGTTTCTATAGGCATAATATCGCCTTTTAGGGCTCAGGTGGAGCAATTAAAGATTTCTGTAGCAAAAGTGTTGTCTGAGCATATGATTGAAAAACACCAGATTGAAATTGGTACTGCTCATACATTCCAGGGTGACGAGAGAGATATAATATTGATTTCGTGGGCATACGCAAACAATAGTTTTCCTCAAAGCTTAATATTCTTGCAGAAACCGAATCTGTTTAATGTTGCAATTACACGTGCAAGATATCAAATGATTAACTTTATATCAAAAAATCCAAGAGAATTACCTGAAGGCATATTAAGAAATTATCTCGGTTTTGTTCAAGAGTACGAAGACCGTTATAATATGCAAAGTAGTGATGAATTCGATGAAAATATTTATAAAAATTCGTTTGAGAGAGAAGTTGCGGATGCGTTTAGACAAATTGGGCATGAGGTTGTCTGTGGAGTAGAAATTGCCGGACTCAGTGCGGATTTATTGGTGGATAACAAGTTTGTTGTTGAGTGTGACGGAGTTGAGGATAACAAAGTTTGCAGACTTTCAAATATGAAAAAACAAACTATAATTGAAAGAAGCGGATTGAAAGTTTCAAGAATATCTCAAAGAGAATGGCAGTATTCACCAAAAGCTTGTATAGACAGAATTATAAATACTAATCTGTAGATGTTAATTATTTCAAAACTACATATTTAATAAAAATAAAACGGTGTTATTTTAATGGTATAATATCATTATGAAATATGCGCTTGTTTTAGTAAATATAAAGGGCTTGGGGGTTAAGACATTCAGCTATTTGATACCTGACGGGTTACGTGAAGTTATTCAAATCGGTCAGGCGGTTTTAGTGCCTTTTGGCAGACAAGGACTTATAAATGCATTTGTTGTCGGTTTTTCAGATTATATTCCGGGTGATTTCAAGGTAAAAAAAATAAATAAAATTTTGGATGAAACTCCTCTGTTTTCACTGAAATACTTAAAACTGCTTGAGTGGGTTGCAAATTATTATTGTACCGATTTTGTAACAGTATTAAATGCGGCTCTTCCAATGAAATTAATTGAAAAAAATGCAAAAGTTGAATTGGCGGTCTCATTGATAAAAGATGATGGAGAAGGCTTAACGAAAAGACAAAAAGAAATTTTATCTTTATTAAAGGAAAGAGGAAAATCTTCTCTTATTGAATTTGAAGAGATTGCAAAAACAACACGAGCAACTATGAAAAAGCTTTCAGAGTCAGGGTTTGTAAAGTTGGA
>JAFVAR010000050.1 GCA_017480425.1 bacterium
TATGATGAATGCAAGGCAAATAATGTGATGTTTTGCTTTATAGAGACAGGAACGAAGTTTGAAAAAGACGGCAAAATTTATACAGTGCCGAGCAAACGTTTGCAGAGCGAACAGGCATACAAGTCCGGTTTGCAATTTGAAGGATTACCGATTGAATGGCAATTACATAAGCCACAAAGCGAACTTTTTGATGACGGCTGGTATGTTAAGTACTGGCGCAAAAATTGTGAAACTTGCGGTTCTCGGCTTATTTGCAACGGATGTTCTAATTGCGGCGAATGTGAAAAATAAAGCAATCTTTATGAAAAAATTTTTCCGATTCAACCTGTTGAATTCAAAAGAAAATCATACAAAAACATGGGCTTAAATGCGTTTTTTATAAAAAACGATCTTGACAATAGATTCCAGACATGATTCAATATGATTGTAAACGAGAGGTGCTTTCAAAGGCATCTTTCAAAAGCGGATTTATTAACCAACTTGTCCTGCTATAACGGACTAAAAGGAGAAAGAATATGACTAACCCTCAAGCTGAAATGCGTCAGCAGTTAATGAACGCATTATACCACGACGATTTAACCACAGTTGAAGAACTTTTGAAGCAAGGCGTAAATGTAAACCTGCCGTATAATCATAACGGTTGGACACCGTTTATGTGGGTTTGTAAGGAACATTGTAATCCAAAGATTATCGAGCTGTTTTTGGAACATGGCGCGAAACTTGACCGTGCAAATAACGAAGGCTCAACACCGCTGCACATTATGGCACATTATCGCAGTTCGTTCGATTGCTTGGAGCTTCTGATTGAAAACGGAGCTAATCCGGATGCACAAGATAGTGACGGCTGGACACCATTGATGAATGCTGTATATCATCCGCAAGTATCGATGAGAATGGAAGTTGTTTACGGCTTGCTGTTCTTAACCAATCTTGCAATCAAAAACAACAAAGGCGAAACCGCTTATGATTTAGCAAAATCAAATCCGGCATTTGAAGACAAAGACTGTTTGGAGATGCTGAAAAAAGGAGCGGAAAATGAATAATAACATAGCTACGCAAAATGATGACTTTCGTAAGCATTTATCCCAAGGAACTTTGATTTTAACATTCGGTATTCGCGCTAACAGTTCTGAAGATATTAAGGCAATCATAACCAAAGTGCGCAATTTTGATACTTTTGATAACGATAATGACCCATATCACGAGCATGACTTTGGAGCATTTGACTACAAAGGAAGAAAGATATTTTGGAAGATTGATAACTATGACCGTGAGTTTTTGTATCTCTCACCGGATGTATCAAATCCGCGAGTAACCAACAAAGTGATGACTATAATGTATGCGGAGGAATACTAATGAAATATGATGTTTTAGCGACACCTGATTTGGAAGAACTCTGCAAATGGGTGAATGAGAAGCTCAAGCAAGGATGGCAATTACAGGGCGGAATAGCCACTATGACTCACCAACCGAGATATACCGTATTTTATCAAGCGATTGTGAAAGAGAGCAAAAATGACTAACAGCGAATTTGTAGATGACAAGAAGATTAAAGACATTCTGACCTATATTAAGTCCATGAAGCATGCGGAGCAAATCAGGATGATGTTCCTCTGCAGCCTAAACGGTATGAGAAGTATAAACTTTGCCTATCTGCAAGTCAGAGATTGCTACACCGACCAATTCAAACCAAAGGATGTAATCAACCTTGATTATGACAAGAACAAAGGCAAACACAGTTGCTCATATTTCTTAAACTCTCAAATGAAGAAGGAACTCGCCGATTATTTGAAGTATTTACAGGAGAAGTTGGGAGAAAACCTAACTCCTGAAACATATCTGTTCACATCACAGAAACTCAACAAACCCTACAACCGAGTAAGTATTAGCCGTTTATTTAGTTCAATCTATAATAAATTCGGGATAAAAGGCGCGAGCCACTTGGGGCGACATTTGTTTGTGAGCAAGTTGGTCAATGCAGGGGTGAATATTTGTCTGGTGCAAAAATTGGCTAATCATCGCAATATCGGAACTACGCAACATTATTTCAATTACAATGAGATGATGCTCGCTAATGCCGTTGAAAACACGAAGATTTAAGATGAAAACGTTGGATAAACTATACTTTTTAAGCCATTTTGATTACATTTGGAACAACCGAAAAATGTTGGCTCAAAGACCTTGTGCCGATTTTGTACTGACAGGATTTGTTATCAATTCCTTTGGATGTCCTTATTACGGCTATGCGATTGATAAAATTACGCTTGGAAATTTAATTGAGTTATGGGACAAAGGCTTTATTTATAAGGGCTTTCCGCTAATTCATTACCGAATATCCCACGGAGACAGCTCAATCCATATTGCCTACATCTATCGCGGCAAAGTCTTCAGCCATAGGTTTTTATGGAATGATGCCAACCGCTACATTCCAACCGAACCGGTCAAAGCAATTTTAAAAAGTTTAAGACAAGCAAAACTATAGATTTTTCAACGAAAGCTTATTCAACCAAGCGTTAATCTTGTTGGAAACTTGCTCTTTATACTTTTCATCAATATTGTTAAAGTTTTCACTTGGCAAGATTTGTGCATTTTTAGCCATTTGAGCAAAATCTTCGAAAAACTTACCGAAATTACTGCCTTGCGTAGAAAACGGAGCAACACGAGCATTTCCGAAATCTGTGATTTGCAGGTAACTATAAAGAGCCGGAGCCATTGTATACCACCAAACCGGTCCGCCGATGAAAATAGTATCATATTGTGTCACATCTGGTAAATTATCCTTTTTAAGTTCAGGATAGTTTTTTGATGACAATTCTTTTTTGCTTTTCATATAAACAGAAGGTGAGGAATATGTTTCAACCGTTTGGATTTCATACAAATCGCCGTTAGTTTTGTTGGCAATCTGCTCGGCAATATCTTTGGTGTGTCCGGTCAACGAATAATAAACAACCAAAACTTTGCCTAAATCGGCATCAA
Source organism: bacterium (assembly GCA_017480425.1). Lineage (GTDB taxonomy): Bacteria > Cyanobacteriota > Vampirovibrionia > Gastranaerophilales > Gastranaerophilaceae > CAG-196. Next base: position 2,977 of record JAFVAR010000050.1, read on the forward strand.
GTGTAATTTCATTATCAAAATTTGCCATTTCAGCCTTATTTTTGGCATTGACTTTGAATAGATGATACAAACCTGCACCGCCGGCGATTATCACCGCCAAAATGATAACTGATAAAACAATTTTCAACATATTCTTTCTCCTAAACGATATTCTATATATAAAATCGGCACAAGCACCTGTCAACGCAAAAAGGACGGAAATGTTAAACAATGTTTGAAATCCAAACAAAGTTTAACATTTTTTTATTTTGGGGATTTTAGCCATTTTCAAAACTATAGTATTTTCGGGCTTTTCAGAGAAAATGTTAAACAATGTGTCTTTGTTAACATTTTTGAATTTGGGCAAAAATAATCCCCGATTTTTTCGGGGGTTATTTTTATTTCTTCTTCTTTGCGAAGTCTAATGTCCTATCAACGTTTGGATATACACGGATTTGGAAGGCGAGGCGTTGCGGTACAACACGTTCTTTAATTTTCTTCAAATTGTCATCCAAGAACGGATACTTTAACTTGCAAAGTTCCTTATAAAGCACATTTATCTTGAAGTTTGAACCATAAGTGCGCTCACCGGTATCTTGTCCTTCCCAACCACAAATCGCATTTTGGTATTCTTGACCTACACCGGCATCACGAAGCTCCGGTTTTACCGTATGTCTGAAACTATGAAAAACTTTGCGTTTACTTTTGATACCGAGTTCGTCCAAATATCTGCCGAACCACTTGGACATCTTGTCGGTATAGTGGTTAGCATCTGAATAAGAGAGTTGATAGAACAGCCGTTCCTTGCGTTTTGCCCGAACCGACATATAGTATTCTTCAAATCCCATTTCCATAACTTTCGGATGTATCGGCACAATGCGCTTGGAAGATTTGTTTTTGATATGCTGGTCTTTGCGTTCATCCGTGAATAACATATAATAAATCTTGCCTTCCTTTTTGATGTCATCAAGGTAAAGTTGGCACAATTCGTTCAAACGGGCACCAGAGAACAGAGCCATCAACGGAATAAAGTAGCGGAAGGCAAACTGTTCGTCTTCTCTGTATGGATAAGTTTCCGGATTAAAAATCTTCTTTAGTTCGGCTTTAGTGAATGGGTCATAACTTTCACGAGTTTCTCGGCTCGGTATTTCTAACTGCACATTGAGGGCTAAACTTACATAACCTTTTCGTTGAGCATACGTCAAGAACTCTTTGAAAGCACGTAAATATTTTTTGACAGTAGTCGTAGAAATATTCTTTTCCGTTATGTCTTCCGTCAGGCAATTCTTAAGTTTCTTTTTCTTATAAAGGTCGGTCTTTTTCCAGTTCTTTGGAATATAATAAATCTTCTGTGAGATAAAATCACAGTCTTTTGCGGTCAGATTTTCAACATACTTCTTGTCAATCATATCAAAAATAGCTTCAAGGCATGTATAGTCCTTTTGCAATGTAAGGTCACCGGTGCCTTTAATCTGTTGTTTGTATTCTTTATACTTCTTAAATAGGGTTTGCCAATGTGTTTTGACTTGCGGGGCACGAACCGTATTAGCAGCACGTTCTTCTTCAATATAACTCAAGCAACGTTCAATTACGGCAGGAATATAGAAGTTGCGATTGTCCGTAACTATAGCTTCTGCGCGGTTTTTGGCATAGTCATCCGCCATTTGCATACCGTTTTCCAACTTATCCAACCAATCGGGACGGGCATCTTCATCCGGTTCAACTGCGTTTTTCTTTACTGTGCGCTTCAGGAAATCAAATACGGACGGCGGAATACGTTTGTTATTTTTCATTGCCATCACATATTTTTTTACAAAGCTGATGACCTGTTCATCCTTAAACTCTTCATAAGTGCCGTTAAACTCGGTGTTCTTATAATCCTTTTCCTCAAGCATGGTGATTTCAAGGTGATTAGGAGCAATCTGACCATTTCTGATTTTATAATACGATTCGTCCAATTTATCTTGAATTTCCTTGATTCTTTTAGCGATGATATTCTCA
>JAFVAR010000051.1 GCA_017480425.1 bacterium
TGAAGTTCTACGAATACCTGCCCAAACTTCAATATCTTTCTTTTCTAAAAGTAAATCACAAAGTGTTGAACCTATAAAACCGGAAGCACCTGTTACTAAAACCTTCTTCATAATACAGAGTATTTAGAATTTAGGTAACATTTCTTAAATTAAAAAATAATCATAAAAAACGTTACCTAAATCTATTAAAAGTATATAAAATTAAAATCTTTCTTTATTCATCAACATAGCTTTTCCTATTATAGCTGGTTTAGACTGAGAGTCCTCAAGAACACATTCTATAACAGCCCTATGTTTTTCTTCATTTAATTCTACAACTTTAAAATTTGCTTTATATTCTCTTTCAACAAAAACAGGGGATCTAAAACTCATTTCTTGCATCATATATATTGTTCCCTCACCAGGCCAAATAGTACCAAAAACTCTTGAAAAAACAGAACCGGCAAAAAAACCATGAACTATACATTGCCCAAAAGGAGTTTTAGAAGCATATTCCTGATTAACATGAATTGGATTATTATCTCCGCTAATTTCAGCAAATTTTTCTACATCTTTCTGATGATATACAGTATCAAAACTAAATATATCTCCTAATTTTATCTTTTCCATTTTAATCTTTGTTTCACGTGAAACTTAATTAAATTTTAATATTTTTTTTAATATAAAGAATTTATTAAATTATCATCAGCAAAATTAGGAAGTGTAACTTTAAGATTAGGATTTTGCTCCATAGCACGCTTAATAGCAAATATTGCACCTTCGTTTCTTGCCCAACTTCTTCTAGATATACCATTATTAACATCCCAATAAAGCATTGATGTTATATGTCTATCAGAATCTTCACTACCATCTATAACCATACCGAAGCCTCCGTTAATTACTTCTCCCCAACCTACACCTCCGCCGTTGTGTATTGAAACCCATGTTGCACCACGAAAACTATCTCCTATAACATTTTGAACTGCCATATCGGCACAGAAAGAAGAACCATCATATATATTAGATGTTTCACGGAAAGGAGAATCCGTACCGGAGACATCGTGATGATCTCTTCCTAAAACAACAGGTGCTGAAAGTTTTCCTTCTTTTACTGCCTTATTAAAAGCAAGTGCTATCTTAGTTCTTCCTTCGCAATCAGCATAAAGAATTCTTGCTTGAGAGCCAACAACAAGGTGATTTTCATTTGCTCCTTTTATCCACTGAATATTATCCCTCATCTGTTGCTGTATTTCTTTCGGAGAATTCTTTGCTATATTCTCTAAAATATCCATTGCAATGTGATCGGTCATATCTAAATCCTCAGGTTTACCACTTGTACATACCCAACGGAAAGGACCGAATCCGTAATCAAAACACATAGGTCCCATTATGTCTTGTACGTATGAAGGATATTTAAACGTACCATCACTGTTCATAATGTCAGCTCCGGCACGTGAAGACTCTAAAAGAAAAGCATTTCCGTAATCAAAGAAGTACATACCGTTAGCAGCAAGTTTATTAATTGCAGCAACATGCCTACGAAGCGTGGATTTAACTTCTTCTTTAAATCTTTCAGGGTCCTCAGCCATCATTTTCTGACTTTCTTCCAAAGAAAGACCAGCAGGATAATAACCTCCTGCCCAAGGGTTATGAAGAGATGTTTGGTCAGAACCTAAATCTACTTTAATATCTTTATCAGCCAAATATTCCCACAAATCAACAACATTTCCATCATAAGCAAAAGAAACTACTTCTTTCTTTTCTTGAGCCTGTTTAACTCTTGTCATAAGCTCATCAAGATTAGAATAAACTTCATCTACCCAACCTTGCTCTTTACGTTTGTAAGTTGCCTTAGGATTAATTTCAGCAGTAATTGAAACAACTCCTGCAATATTTCCTGCCTTTGGCTGAGCGCCTGACATACCTCCTAAACCTGCAGTAACAAATAATTTTCCTGCTAAACCTTCTCCGTTTTTACTTACTTTTCTTCCTGCATTCAAAACAGTAATAGTTGTTCCGTGAACTATTCCTTGCGGACCTATATACATATAAGAGCCTGCTGTCATCTGACCATATTGAGAAACACCCATTGCATTGTACCTCTCATAATCATCTTGCTTAGAATAATTAGGAATAACCATTCCGTTTGTCACAACAACTCTTGGTGCGTCTTTATGGGAAGGATATAATCCCATAGGATGTCCTGAATACATAACAAGTGTTTGCTCGTCTGTCATTGTTGCAAGATACTTCATAGCAAGACGATACTGCGCCCAATTCTGAAAAGCTGCACCATTGCCTCCGTAAACTATAAGTTCATGAGGATGCTGTGCAACTCTCGGATCAAGATTATTTTGTATCATAAGCATTATTGCAGCAGCCTGACGGGAATTTGCAGGATACTCATCAATATTTCTTGCATACATTTCATAGTCAGGACGATAACGATACATGTATATCCTACCGTAATCTTCTAATTCTTGCTTAAATTCGGGAGCAAGTTCAGAATGCATTTGCTGAGGAAAATATCTTAGAGCATTTCTCAAAGCTAAACGCTTCTGTTCTTTAGTTAAAATATCTTTACGCTTAGGAGCGTGATTTATAGACTTATCATAAGGTTTTTTTTCAGGTAAATAATTAGGAATACCTTCAAGAATCTGTTGCTTAAAATCCATTGTTAATATTTTTTTATTTGATTTCAAAAATATAAAACTTAACTTTAATATACTGAAAATTAATTATATAATTAAAAAATTTAACTTCAGAACAATAAAATTAAATCTAAAACTATCTATTATTTTATTATACCGAGTTTTTTACTGATTTCCATCATTTTTTCTATAGGTTTTTTGGCACTTAATATAGTTTCATTATCCAATTTTATCTCATACTCTTCGTTTTTCAAAGAATTAAGTACTTTTTCCATAGTATTAAGTTTCATATGACGGCAATCATTACAAGCACAAGAGTCATCGTTTGTAACAATAATAAATTCCTTATCAGGATTATCTGATTTAAGTTTATGAAGAATACCTGTCTCAGTAGCGACAAGAAATTTCTTATTATTACTTTCTTTAACATATTTTATCATTCCTTGAGTGGAACCCACATAGTCAGCAATAGAAGAAATTGCATCATTACATTCGGGATGAGCAATCAAAACAGCATCGGGATGTTGTTTTTTCATCTTAAGCGTATACTCAGCCGTAAGAAGTTCATGCACTTCACAACTGCCGTTATATAACACCATATTTCTTCCCGTCATTCTGTTTATGTATCCTCCTAAATTCTTGTCGGGAGCAAAAATAATTTTTTGGTCCTTAGGTAAAGAATTAACTATTTGAAGAGCATTTCCCGAAGTACAGATTATGTCAGAAAGAGTTTTTATCTCGGCAGAACAATTTATATAACTTATAACTATATGGTCGGGATAAAGAGATTTAAATTTTTTAAATTCATCATACTTGCACGAATCAGCCAAAGAACATCCTGCATTCATATCGGGTATCAATACCTTTTTATCAGGGTTAAGTATTTTCGCTGTTTCGCCCATAAAATGAACGCCGCAGAAAAGAATAATTTTTTTATTCGTCTCCATGGCTTTTTGAGCCAGATTAAGACTATCGCCTACAAAATCCGATATATCTTGAATCTCCGGTATCTGATAGTAATGTCCGAGAATAATTGCTTCTTTTTCTTGCTTAAGTTCAATTATCTGCTGTTTAATATCTTTATCCATTTTAAACTTTCGCCTTTATAACAATGTTGCAAAAGTAAAAATAAAATTTGAATTAGGAAAATAACTTTTAATTTATTTATATCACATTTTCTTATTAGGTTTATCAGCCTTATAAAACCTTATACTAAAATCTTTATATAAAAATAAAACCTTACCAAAACATCAATATAGTTTTAATATTTCTTTTTTTTAAAATAACTATCTTTATTATTATGTTGTGAATTTTGTTAATAAGATTGTAAAATGAGACTTCATCTTCCTATTTTTTTAATTTATCTGTTTATAAACTAATAAATAATATATTCTCATCAAATGTTATTAACTCTGTTTATATCTTTGTTGAAAAATAACTTAAAATTTGTACATTATTAACATCTCAAGATTTATTCACCTTTTTATTAACACTTTTACTATATGCTTATGTTAGTTTAATGTTAATAAATATTTTTGTGATTTTTAACTACGGAATAAACACGTATATTGTTAATTGACATTAACTTTTGATTTAAAAAGTTTAGATTTAAAAATATTTTATTAAATTTGCAAACCAAAACTTTTAAACATTAGTATAACTTGATATGGCTGACATTGAAAAAAATATAAAAAAGATACCTATTGCCTCAGATCACGCAGGCTTTGATTTAAAACAGATTTTAATACCGTATCTTGAAGAAAAAGGTTTTGATGTTGTAGATATGGGTTGTTATTCCAATGAAAGCGTTGATTATCCCGATATTATTCATCCTTTAGCAAAGGAAATAAACGAAGGTAATTATGAATTCGGAATAATAATTTGCGGAACAGGCAACGGTGTTTCAATGGTTGCCAACAAGTATCCTAACGTTCGTTGTGCTTTGTGTTGGAAAGAGGAGATAGCATCCCTTGCAAAGCAACATAACAATGCAAACATTATAGCACTTGCTGCACGTTTTACTCCTGTCGATATTGCTAAAAAAATAATAGACTCTTATCTTTCATCCTCTTTTGAAGGAGACAGACATCTGAGGAGAATAAATAAAATCCCTGTACACTAACATAATTTAATCAATGAATACAAGTAGTTACAAAAAATATTTACTTTCGTGTTCCGAAAGTTTAAAAGAGGAAAAAGAAATTAACTTTTCTTCCGATGTAACTACTGATATTGCTCAGAATGTTTTCAAAAACCTAAAGAAAGCAAAGAAAATAGCCTCTGATATAAAGACTAAATTTATTAATAAAATAAGTGACAATCTCGTTATTTTTGATAAAAAATTTACTGAGAACTCCGGTCACGTCCATTGGTGTATTGCGTACAATGATTTTGAAATAAAACTCAGACGTCTTCTCGAGAAAGGGAAGACAAAGAGCGTTAATCTTTTTCCTTCTTATTTCTCAGAAGAATTAGGATTGAAAAATATTCTTGAGAATGCTGATATTGAGATAGATAATGAACAAAATGATACTGTGATTTTTTTTCCTAAATTCGGAATAGTAAACACGGGAAGTTTGTTTTTAGAATTCTCTTCCTCTTTTGATATGGAACAGGTTCTTTCGAGTAACACAAAGATTTTTGTATTGCCGATAACTGACTTTGTTTTAAAACCTGATGATATAGAAATATTCGTTTACCTTTATTCTGTTTATAAAAATCACAACGACTTCCCTTATCTTTCATCTCTTTTTACACCTCAGCCATTGGAAAAAAATGATTCAATCCATGTTTTTCTTGTAGATAATTCACGGAGTAATATTATTGCTAATAAAGAAATCCGTTCCATACTTAATTGCATCAACTGTGATGCTTGTAAAACTGTTTGTCCTGTTTATAACATGGTGGGAGACAAACCTTTTGATAATGTTTTCTCAGGCCCTTATGCTAATGTAGTTCTTCCTTTTTTGGAAAATACCGACAATTATAAACACTTGTGTTTTTCGTGTACTAACTGCGGAAACTGTTCTTCGGTTTGCCCTATGAATATTCCTGTTTCCGAACTCATAATAAGGAATAAGAAATATTTCTTTGAAAACAAGATAATGGATATTTCCGATATACGTATTTCTAAAGTTTTATCCAAAACTCTTTCAAGCAGGAAATTGATGAACCAAAATAAGGTTATGAAATACTTGAGAATTAAATTATTGATAAATAATTCTAAATCTGTTTCAAACAAATTTATTTTCAGTTCAAAGACTTTCAACCAACAATACGGATTAAAAGAAGAATAATCTTTTTATGACTAAAAATGAGATAGAAAATATAAAGAATTTGTCTTTTTCTGATGAAAATCTTTTTAAACAAAAGGTTGATTTTATAGTTTCCAATCAGAAATACGGAGAAGATATTTACGGAAAAATTTTTTCTTGTTTAGATATAACCACACTGAATAACACAGACTACAGAAAGGCTCTTGAACTCATAATAAAGAAAACAAAAACCAACTCTCCGACAAAAGGAGAGATAAAAGCAGCAGGTCTATGTATTTACTCCTATCTTGTTCCTCTTTTGGAGTATTTTGATTTGGATAAGGATATAAAAAGAGTTGTTGTTTCGGGAGGATTTCCCTCTGGACAGGTTCCTTTATCCACCAAGATATCAGATGTTTCTTTTGCTTTGGACCATAAAGCCGACGAGATAGATATTCCTATTAACAGGGCTTTGTTTTTTGAAAACAGAAAGGAGTTGAAAAATGAACTTACTCTTATTAATACTTTGATAAAGATAAATTCAAATGCAAAACTTAAGGTAATAATCGAAACCTCTGAATTGCTTACCTACAAAAATGTTTATGAAGCTTCCATGCTTGCTATGGAATGCGGAGCTGATTTTATAAAAACTTCCACAGGTAAAGTTTCGACAGGGGCTGATATTTACTCTTCTTTCGTTATGCTTTCGGCAATAAATGACTATTTTATTTCTTCCCAAAGGCTTGTAGGTTTCAAGGCAGCAGGCGGAATAAGGACTTCAGAGCAGGCTGTTGCTTATTTTCTTTTAGCCCAAGCAGTGATGGGGAATAAGTTTTGCAATAAGGAAACTTTCCGTATAGGTTGCTCTTCATTGGCAGAAGATATTATAAGACATATAAAGTAAAATATAACAACGAAATAAAGAATAATAAAATTAATTTTATGAGCAGATTGAGTGAAAAACTTGCTAAAGCACCGCTTTTAGAGGAAGAAAGGCAGACTAAAGCAATAGGGGTTTACCCTTATTTCAGAGCCATTTCTTCGGACCAAGATTCAGAAGTTACTATTAACGGAAAAAAAGTTTTGATGTTTGGTTCTAATTCTTATCTTGGTTTAACTAATCACCCTAAAGTTAAGCAAGCAGGTATCGAAGCTATAAAAAAATACGGTACAGGTTGCGCAGGCAGTCCTTTTCTTAACGGTTACATGGACATACATGTAGAACTTGAGGAAAAGCTTGCTTCATTTGTAGGAAAACAAAAATCCATCATATATTCAACAGGTTTTCAATCTAATTTGGGTGCATTAAGCAGTATTGTTTCACGTGGAGATTATATTATTTGCGATGAGAGAGACCATGCTTCCATAGTAGACGGAAGAAGATTGTCTTTTGCAACCACTCTGAAATTTAAACACAATGATATGTCTTCTCTTGAAGACGTTCTTAAAAAACTGCCTGCCGATGCAATCAAACTAATAGTTGTTGACGGTGTGTTTTCTATGGAGGGAGACATTGCTCCTTTGCCCGATATAGTATTTCTTAGTGAAAAATACGGAGGAAGTGTCTATGTTGACGAAGCCCATTCTCTCGGAGTATTAGGAAAAGAGGGTAGGGGAGTTTGCAACCATTTCGGTCTGACTGACAGAGTTGATATAATAATGGGAACTTTTTCCAAATCGCTTGCAACAATAGGAGGCTTTGTTGCTGCTGACAATGATATAATGGATTTTCTCCGCCACCACTCACGTCCTTATATTTTCTCCGCTTCAATTTCTCCGGCTGCGACAGCAAGTGTTCTCAAAGCCTTGGAAATAATCACTTCAGAGCCTGAGCGTTTGGACAATCTGTGGGCAATGACTAATTACTCTTTGAAAACATTCAGAGACTTCGGATTTGAAATAGGACCTACTCAGACGCCGATAATTCCTTTGTATATCAGAGATATGCGCAAAACATTCACTGTTACAAGAGATTTATTGGATAAAGGAATATTTGTTTCTCCTGTTATTCCGCCTGCATGTGCTCCTGAGGATACTTTGATTCGTTTTGCTCTTATGGCAACTCATACAAAGGAACAAGTAGACAGAGCAATAGAAGTTCTTGTGGAAGTGTTTAGAAAATACGATATTATAAAGTAGTTTTACCTATTCAATAAATAAGAAAAATAAGTCTTGATTTCACGGCGCTGAAATCAAGACTTATTTTTTTTAAATCAAATCTCAGTTTTCTGAAATCAAGTTTCGTGGACGGCGGAATGTTGTTTTTTTTCTTTTACGTTTTGGTGTTGTTTTTATAAAAATTTTTTTTATTTTTTTGTTACAATAAAATAAAGTATTAATTTTGCAGTCGCTATCTTTAATCGTAAGGATAGAATTACAAAAAAAGCGTTATGCTTTATATTTTGTATCACTGAAAACTCGCAATTTTCATTTACCTATTACAAAAGTAAAGTATGTAACGTCCTCAATAGGTTTAATTGTGGACTTTACTTGTTTGAATAGGTAGTTATGCGAGAACTTCAGTGAGCAAATAAGAAAAAGTTCACACTTTTTTTGTTTTACTTGTAATGAAATAACTACCTATTTAAATATTAATTAAAAAAGTAAACAAAAAATGGAAAATTTAAAAATTAAAATTCTGAGAAAAATTCCCTTAGTTCTCGCATGGATTTTTCTCGTTTGTCAAACTTCTCAAGTCTTTGCGCAAAGTGAGGGCGATGTAGGTTACTCTTTTACCCAAGGAGATTTGACATACACTGTCAGAGAAGTAACTGCTTCAAGTCCTTTGTACGGTGTGAGGGGTTATAATACTATAGGAGAAAAATATCTTTCAGTAAGGGCAACATCTTCTTCTATTGCAGGTGATGAAGGTTTCTTACACATTCCTTATAATTTTACTATTAATGATGATTATATTAATGTGGAGGAAGTAGAGGCAGAAGGCTTCAAAGACTGTGTAAATATTAAAGAAATTAAAGCAGGCGGTCAGACTGTAGGGCCTTACTTATATGGAAACGACTGTTTCAAAGGCTGTACTTCTTTGAACACTATATCTTTCGCAACTATAGATTTGATGTATTTTGCAGATGATAACGGAGATGTTTTTGAAGGTTGTACTTCTTTGACGGCAATTAAAGCAACTTTATGGTGCGGAAATCTGGAATACATGATAGGAGACAGAGACTTTTATTTAACTCGCTGGAATAGTATGACTGATGTTGAAGAGACATCTATTCTATTTACTACTAGAGATGTTTATCATGATGATATGAATCTTCTTGTATATTCTATAAAAGACGGGACAGATAAAACCGCCTATGTAGATTTTGATGGGGAAATAGCGTATGTGATGGGTTGGCCGCCGGAACCTTACACGGAAATAAAATCACAAGTAACTATAAACGGAGAGCAATACACGGTTGTAGATTTTGCTCAAGGTGTGAATAGTTTTGACGCTGATTTTCCTTATGATGGTACTGTTCATACTCTAAAAATACCGAACACTATATCAAATATCAGAGGAGACAATCTTCCCCGTACCGGTAAAATGGAGTATTTGTTGGATGCTTCACACCCAACCTGTACAACAATTAACGGTTCTATTTACAGCAAAGAAAATCTTAATACTTTGCTTGTTGCATCCAATGCCATGGAAGAAATACCTGCAAATGTTGAAATCATAGCTCCGTATGCTTTTTATAATTTTAATATTGGTGCTGCTTATGGATCAGATAATAAAGTGAGATTAAACCACAATATAAAAGAAGTTCAAGAAAACGGATTTAAATACTTTTGGGGAGATTTAATTATTTCTGACGGAGCGAGTCTTCCTTTGAAAAATCTGACTTCTAATTTATATGACTCAGGAGAAGGATTTGTAGATATGGGAGTGTATGTAGAGAAAACACTTCCTGTAGATGAATGGAGTTTAATAGGAAGTAGTTTGTTTGCACTATATGAAGATTTAGATTTTAATAAGGGTACAAGTACCGGTATTGCACATTCTATGGCTGCAGTGCCTTTTGACCATGCTAACAACAGTTGGGGAGATTATGTTACTGATAAACATTATGACAGAGAATTAGCAAATGAATTGTTTGAATCCGTAATGATTTATCCTGTAAAAAAAGAATTGGACAAAGGAGATGAATCTCCGGACCTTGATGATGAAGAAATAGTACTTTCATTTGGTCGTTATGGTACGTATCTTAAAGAGGGCAGAGATGAAAATGTGAATTTGACATCCCAAAACAGCGGACACTGGTATCCTTTGGCTAATCCGTATATAGGAAAGTTAAATTTAAATAACTTCTACGACAGAAACGAATCAGTGATAAACAGCAAATATTTTTGGATATGGAAAGACGGTGATTGGGAAGCATTGAGTTTGGCTGATAATACTTATGCAATCTATCCTGCAACAGGCTTTATCGTTGATTTAGCCACCATAAGCGGAAGTGAATCTTTGACTTTTTCACCTTCTGATATAGAAACAGACAGTGATGTTATTACAAAATCTTCACCTGTTGATAAATTGTCATTCAGAGTTTCTAACAACGGGGTAGCAAAGGAAATGTTTGCCCACATAGATGATAATTCCTCAAATTCTTACGGCAAATTAGATGCTGCAATCATGTTTTCCGACAACGAAGATGCAGTTAATCCGTATTTCCTTGTTGATAACAGAGCAATCTTTGATAATTATTTCTCTTCATTGCCAGCAACTTTTGACGTTAATTTCAATTCTTACAAGAATAACACTGTAGATTTTGAACTTGCAAGCGGATTGGAAAACATAGAAGTTTCGCTTATAGACCTTGAAAACAACAGTGCTGAGCATGTACTTAACGTCGGCGAACCTGTTAGTATAAGTCTGACACAGGGAGACAACTACGGGCGTTATCAAATAAGATTTACAAAGAAGAATGTAGGTATAACGGAACTTGCAAGCGGGGATACGGAAATAGATATATACAATTCGTCGAGAGATATATTTGTAAACGGCAACTCAATGCAAAGAGTGGAAATCTACAATACTTTGGGACAAATGGTGTATACGCAGAGACTGTCAGGAGAAAGCGTGAAGATAAGCACGGACTTAAAGGACGGCGCATACATGGTTAAAGTGTACGCTGATAAAGGAACGAAAACACAAAAGATAATAGTAAAATAGAGGAAAAGAAGGAAATGAAAAAGATAATAATAACAACAATAATGTTATTTGCAGCAGCGATAGTAACGGAGGCACAAACACCGAA
>JAFVAR010000052.1 GCA_017480425.1 bacterium
CGCCTTTTGCAAAATTTTTGTGTGCTATCACAATATCGGCATCTTCTACATTTCTCGTAAGTTCAACGTTAAAATCCAATCTTTCTATTATTTTTTCTATAATTGTACGTGAAACCGCATATAAGTAAACCTTCTTAAGCGGTTTAAGTTTTTCTACATAATCTTTGCGAGAGAATGAGAAATTCATGCTGTTTTCGGCAGGAGTTTCTGTTTTTTGGTGAACACTTTGCTCTGCTACAGGTTCGCCTGATAATTTTCTGTCAGAAATATCTGCTTTATCAACCTTTCTTATTTCAGGTCTTATCGGCCATCCCCTTAAAATGTAATCAACCGCTTCGGATGTGTTCTTATAAACCGCTAAAGTATTTCTGTCCAATATTTCAATAACAATATCAAACGTAGGCTGTTTTTCACGTTCGAGAACTGTTTTTTGAGAAGCTCTGCGTTTTGCTTCATCATCTCCCAGAGTTACAGACTGTATTCCGCCAACCAAGTCAGAAAGCGTCGGATTCTTAATTAAACTTTCCAAGCAATTACCATGAGCTGTTGCAATAAGCATAACTCCTCGTTCAGCTATTGTTCTTGCAGCTTGCGCTTCAGCTTCTGTTCCGATTTCATCAACAACAATAACTTCAGGAGTGTGATTTTCAACTGCCTCTATCATTATGTCTTTTTGCAGTTCAGGCTGTGCTACCTGCATTCTGCGAGCAGAACCTACAGCAGGATGCGGAACATCCCCGTCACCTGCAATTTCATTTGATGTATCGACTATAACAACACGCTTTCCTAACTCATCGGCAACTAAACGTGAAATTTCTCGTAGTTTCGTTGTTTTACCAACTCCCGGAGGTCCTAAAAACAGTATACTTTTCCCTTGTGTACAAAAATCTTTAATACAGGATATTGTACCGGTTACAACTCTGCCTATACGGCAAGTAAGCCCGACCACTTTGCCTTGACGATTTCTTATTGCACTTATTCTGTGAAGTGTTCCGGGAATTCCTGAACGGTTGTCATGAGTGAATTCTTGCAGATGAGATGTGACAAAAGCTATATCTTCATCATTAACGCCTTCTGCTCCAAGCTTGTCTATTTTACCGCCAGCGTACCTAACTTCAGGTGGTCTGCCAATGTCTAAGACAATTTCAATAACATCATCCAACGCATCCGGCGCAAGATTACCAACAACTTTTTGGGGCATAATAGCTAAAAGTCGCTCGAGGTCATTGTGAAATTCTATACTGCTCATCATTCCTATATAAAATGCCTTTCTGCAATTTGCAATCGGCTAAAGACCGTCTGATACTAAGATCTCTTACCTATATTATATCATATTTTTACATGGTTTTGGATGTTTTGTCACTATTGTTAAGAAATATTAAACAGGATTTTGGTGTCTAAAATACACGATATTTGTGAATTTTGAATCTTTTAAAATAAAAAGCGAAACCTTTTGAGCTTCGCTTAATTACCTTATCAATTACTATTAACTCTTTTCTTTACGTATCCGGAACTAAACTCCGGCTCCGTTTTTATCCTTTACTTTTGTCTGTTCTTCTTTCTCTTGATCAGCACTTTTTGCTTCAGCCTCTTTTTCTTTTTCTTCAACATAAAGAGTTGCAAATTGTGCATATAAATCTTTGTTATCGAGAATTTCATCTACATCGAGATAATTATTTTCATCAACATCAGCAGATAAAAACTCGTTATTTTTAATATCATATTCTTGAGCTTGTTGACGGTTAAGTTTGTCTATACCAAGATTATTAACAATGAATTTCTTTAGAATGCTTGCGTTAATGTTTGTTGACATATCTAGTCTCCTTATTTGGTTTCATCTTACATATATTAAAAGTATATAAATTTTATTCAATTTCACAAAATAAAATAATTGTTACATTTCTTAACAATTAGGCAATTTTTAGTGGAAAAATTACTTTATATAGATGTGTAGTAATAATGAAGGTGAAAATATGAGCATTAATTTTGGAATTGGCGGATATAGTGCACGAATCCCAAGTCAAATCAGTGAACAAGGACCACAAATTAAAAACGGAAAAGTATTTCAAGAATTCAAAGAAAAATACGGTTGCGAAGACTGTTTCCGTCGTCATCCTTATTGGGTTGAAGCACCTATGCCTGTAATGCAGCTGCCTCCTGAGGTTATAAACCCGACTCTGTTTGACAGAATTAAAAGACGTTATATGGGTGGTTAATATATAAAGCTATCAAAAATAGAGTGAACAAACTTTATGTCTGTTCACTCCTTTTGGTATTTTATGATATTATTATAATGTACCAAATATAGGAGTGTGATATGGCAAAAGATTGCAGTTTTGATGTTGTTTCTGAGTTTGATAAGCAAGAACTTGTAAATGCAATAGATCAGGTTAAAAGAGATTTGACTTCCCGTTTTGATTTAAAGAATTCAAATTCTTCAGTGGATTTAGAGGGTGACAAATCGATTACTATTACTACTAATGATGAAATGAAGCTCCGAAATATTTATGAGATTCTTCAATCAAAATTAGTCAAGAGGGGATTGAGTATAAAAATTTTGGATGCTCAACCGCTGGAAAACGCTCTGGGTGGTAACGTAAGACAAATATATAATCTAAGAAAAGGGCTGTCGCAAGAATTAGCAAAAAAAATTGTTGCAGATATTAAAGATTCTAAACTAAAAGTTCAAGCTTCTATTCAAGGTGAACAAGTTAGAGTTTCAGGAAAAAGCAAAGATGATTTGCAAGAAGTTATCGGACTTTTGAGAAAAAACGAAGACAAATATGATATTCCGCTCCAATTTACAAACTATAGATAATAAAATTAAAATTTGGCCGGTGATACGATGTTAAATATAGAAAATACAGTAGACAGAATTCGTGAATTAATAGAAAACGGTGATGAACAACAACTCAGAACAGAGTTGGAAAGCTATCACTCTGCTGACCTTGCGGATTTATTTCAAGAACTGAGACCGGATGAGCGGCTAACTTGCATTACCAAAATCAATGAAGAACTGGCTTCTGATGTTA
The DNA here is from genome assembly GCA_017480425.1 of bacterium. GTDB lineage: Bacteria > Cyanobacteriota > Vampirovibrionia > Gastranaerophilales > Gastranaerophilaceae > CAG-196. The sequence continues at coordinate 3,033 of JAFVAR010000052.1, forward strand.
TAGAGTATTTAACACCGCAATTGCAAGTAGAAATTCTGGGTGATATTGATGAGAATTTAGCATCAAGGCTGGTGTCAAAGCTTCCTCACGATGAAGCTGCCGATGTCTTAGGAAACATGGAAGAAGATGAGACGGAAGCTTTTCTGGAAAATTTACCGCAAAAATTTTCATCCGAGGTTCAAGAATTATTAACATACAATGAAGATACCGCAGGTGGTATCATGAACCCGCTTGTACTGACTGTATTTAATAATATGACTGTCAAAGAAGCTCTCGATACAATCAGAATAAAAGCTGAAAAAGAAAATATGGAGCTTTACTATGCTTACGTTGTTGATAAAAATGATCACTTAGTCGGAGTTCTGTCATTAAGAACTCTTATTACAGCTCCTATAAATTTAAATATCGAAGATATTATGATTAAAGATATCGTAAAAATCCACGTCGATGACTACCAAGACCATATTGCCGATGTATTTATGAAATATCAATTTAATGCACTGCCTGTAGTAGATTTATATGATAGGTTAAAAGGCATAGTAACATGGGATGATGCTCAAGATATCGTAGAAGAAGAAACAACAGACGAAATCTTACAATCTTCAGGTATCGTAACGGACTTAGGTGATGATGACGATGATATCTTAACAGGAAGTATCGGGCATGCTATAAAAGCTCGCATGCCCTGGTTATTTATAACTTTAATAGGTGAATTCTTAGCCGTCAGTATTACTAACAAGTATGATACCACATTTACCGCATTGCCTGTTATTGCAGCATTTATGCCGTTGCTTGCGGGATTAGGCGGGAATATAGGAACACAAAGTATTACACTTATGGTTCGTGGTATGTCAACAGGACAAATAACGTTGAGTTCTGGGTGGCATTATATTTTAAGAGAAACGATTACAGGTTTGAGCATAGGCGCAATTTTCGGAATGCTTGTGATGCTTGTTACTTGGGGATGGAAAAATAATGTTGAATTAGGAATAATTGTCGGTATTGCAATGTCTTTAAATATGACTATTGCAACAATGATTGGGACTTGCACTCCTTTAGTTTTGAAGAAATTGAAAATCGATCCTGCTGTTGCATCAGGCCCTGTTATTGCAACAACAATTGACGTTATCGGTTTAGCAGTTTACTTAACACTGGTAACTTGGTATTTAATAAGTGCATAAATAACTATATTTTACAATTTGTAATAATCATCAATATAAAAGCAATTTTAATCTTTTTTAAGTTTTTATATATATAAGATGGTTACTTCAGTAGGAAAAACTTCAAATATCAGTATAAATCACGCTGCCTTTAAGGGAGTGCAGGATTTGCCGTCAAAAGTTAATAACAGCAAAAAATCCGAGGCCAATAATAAACACTCAGCGATAATTGCTGCAGCAGCAATTGGTGCTTGTGCGATTGCAGGAATTGCATTACATAAAAACGGAGTACTGAAAAATATATTTACTAAATCAAAAGAATTAGCAAAAGATGATTCTTTTAAAACAATAGATGAGGCAAAAAATTATTTTGAAAAACAGGGTATTGAAGTCGATTTTAGAGGAGCAAGCAACGACCATCTTAATATGATTAACAATATAAAAAATGATCTTTTGAAGTTAAAAGAACTTGGTGTGAAAATTGATAAACCTAATTCTTTAACAATTTCTGATTGGAGCAAAAAAGAAGAATATGCCCAAATATTCAGAGAAAAAGGACTTGAGTACATAACTTTACCTGAAACAATGCACGCTGTATGTAGGCGCAGCGGCAACAGTAACCATGTCTTTATAAATAGTAAGTATCCTGATTTTTGCAAGTTTAAACACGAAATGGGACATGCAAATCATTTTTCCGCTCATGATAGTTATTTTGAATCACTTGGTATTAAAGGAAATGATTTTGTAAACAAACAACTGGAAGTTATTGGTGCGGGTGATATAAAAGTATTTAAAAACCCTAAATTTTTTAATATATTTAATAATACAGCAAATAAAGAAAACGGTAGTTATATATACGTTATTGCTGATGAAAACAGCAAAACAATATATTTCAATGCAGACAGAATCCTTGCAAAAATGCAGTGTGAGACTGATTGTTATGCTCCAAATCTTATGATTGAACAGATTGCAGATATATTTGAAGGACTTGCAAACGGTAAAAAATATAGTGATTCAGTGATGCTTATGTACGATTTTTGCGGTGGTGCAAGAATTCCAAACATAAAAATTAATAATCTTTGTTATGACGAGTATATTAGAACACTATACCAAAATCCACGCCTGCTTGAAGAATTAAGATGCTGTATCGGAATAATGAAAGGTTAGAATTTTTTAAGATGAGCGTATGCCGCATCCATTGCTTTTTTGCCTAATTTACCAAAATCAATTGTATACATTGTGCTGTCACCAATTTGTATAACATCAGTAATATGTCCGATTCCGAGTTTTTCATGAAATACCCGTTCGCCAACATTAAAATAATATTGAGTAGCAGATTCTTTTAATGTCTTTGCCGCTTCCTGCTCTTTAGCTAAACGCTCATCCTCTTTTTTCTTTTCTTCAAGTTTTCGTTTCATAACGTTATCTTCAAAGAACTTCTTAATTTTTTCATCTTCTTTTTCTTTATTTATTGGATTTTTTTTAATAATAGCTCTTGCAGGAGATCGTTTTACTGTAGTTGTTGTCTTTGATACAGAAGGCGCAACAAAGTCTTTTCCGAAACCTGCAGAAGATTTTGAAGAATTTACCCCTTTATTGACTCCGGGGGCAATGAAATTAGGCCCAAAACCGGTTGAAGGCTTGACATAACCATCAGGATTATAAGATATTGATGATTTTTCATTACTATAATTTCTGTTAGATCTATGCATGTCAGAAACTGATTTAACGGCACTTCTAAATGTGCTCCTATCTGAGGAATATTCAGAAAATGCAGACTCTTCCTCATCTATAAGATTTGCAGGAATTTCTGCCAAAAATCTGCTAGGGCTGTAGTATTTATATTCTCCCCACATTTGGCGTCGTTTTGCGGTTGTCAGATACAATTTATTTTCAGCCCGTGTAACACCTACATACATGAGCCTGCGTTCTTCTTCAAGCTCTGAAAGCGTATTTGAACATCTCGCAGAAGGGAATATCCCTTCGTCACACCCTGCCAAAAATACAATAGGAAATTCCAAACCCTTTGATGCGTGCAGTGTCATTAAAGTGACATTGTTAGCAATCTCGTCCATTCCGTATATATCAGAAACCAGCGAAACTTGTGATAAGAATTCTCCTAAAATATTATCCTGTTCTTCAGGCTCAAACTCGTTTGCAACGTTAACAAGCTCCTGTAAGTTTTCAATTCTTATTTCATCCTCATCAGTGCCGGATGATTGAAGTTCATGCAAATATCCGCTTTTTTCCAGAATTAATCCCAAAAATTCCGGTAAAGAGTATTTTGATTCTGCTTCTTTAAACTTATTAATCATAGAGGCAAAGTCTTTCAGCTTTGCTGCAGTGCCGGATTTTATTGCAGAAATATTATCCACATCAACAATTGCGGTAAAAAGGCTTATATCATTTTCATCAGCATATTCCTGAAGATGTCTCAGAGTAGTTTCGCCGATTGCACGTTTAGGAACATTTATAATCCTTCTTAATGATTGAGAATCATCATTGTTATAAACAAGTTTTAAATATGCAATGGCGTCTTTAATTTCTTTTCTGTCGTAAAATTTTAATCCGCCGTATATACGATAAGGTATTCCGGCTGCAATAAGCGCTTCTTCAAGCGCACGGGACTGGTTGTTTGTTCTGTATAAAATTGCAAACTGATTGTAATTTTCTGATGTATCACGTATGGATTTAACTATATAATTTGCTTCATCTGCTTCATCTTGAGCTTCATAGAGTGAAATTTTTTCTCCATCGCCTTTTTGAGAGTACAAAACCTTGTCAACACGTTCTTCGTTATTCTCAATTATTGAATTTGCGGCATTTAAAATATTTGCGGTTGACCTGTAATTTTGCTCCAGTTTCACCAGTTTTGCATTCGGAAAATCATTTTGAAAATTTAAAATAATTCTGAAATCAGCACCCCGCCATGAATATATAGATTGGTCAACGTCACCGACTACGCACAATGAACGTGTTTGTGGAATTTCAGTTTGTAAATTTGTATATAAAGCCTTTACAAGCTGGTATTGAGCCTGGTTTGTATCTTGGTATTCATCCACCAAAATGTGTTGAAATTTGTTATAGTATTTCAATCTCACGTCAGGATTTTGTTCAAGAAGCTTAACAGTAAGCATTAACATGTCGTCAAAATCAATAGCATTATTGTTGTTAAGTGCATTTTCATAAAATTCAAATACTTTTGCTATATTTTGGGATTTAAAATCACGGGCGAATGTTGCAAAAGTATACGCATCCTGCATTTTATTCTTTGCATTAGAAATGATTGCTTTGATTAATTTAGGCTGATAAATTTTGTCATCCAAATTAACCTTTTTAATACCCTGTTTAATAATTGCAAGCGAATCAGTTTCATCATAAATTGTAAAATTTTTATCCAGCTTTTTACCTGATTGAAAGGAGTAATTTTCAATATCTTGCCTTAAAATTCTGCCGCAAATACTGTGAAAAGTTCCTACCCACATATATTTAACAACATTTTCTCCGACAATTTTAGCAAGTCGCTCTCGCATTTCACGTGCAGCTTTATTTGTAAAAGTAACTGCTAAAATTTTACCTGCAACGGCTCCGTGCTGTATCATATAAGCTATTCTCGAAGTTAAAACTTTTGTTTTACCGCTCCCTGCTCCGGCAAGAATTAATAAAGCTCCTTCTGTCGTTTGAGCAGCCTCAGCCTGCTCCTTGTTAAGGTTTGCTAAAATATTTTCCATCCCCTATTCCCAAAATCTTTATTTTATGATATTATATATCAGCATACAAAAAATACGTAAAAATAACAATACGACAATTTTAAGGGTGACACAGAATGAGCATGATTTTAGATTCTATTGATGAAAACGAACAACAACCGTCTATTATGGTTCCTATTGAAGATATGGATAAGGCAGACAATTCACCTGATACGGTTGACGAGTTAGCTATGGAATTAGCAACAATAAAGCAGCCGGCAAAGAGAATAGCAATCATAGGTTCCAGAAATCTTGCCATTACGCATCAGCAAATGATTGAAACTCTTACAACAGCTCTCGTTCAGCAAGGCAATACTATTATCACATCCGGTGGTTCTTGCGGTACTAATGCAGCTGCAATCAGAGGTGCAATGAAATCTAATCCTGATAAATTGAAAGTTATTTTACCCCAGACAATAGGTCAGCAGCCATCTGATGTTCAAGATCAGTTAATTGGTGTTCCAAATATTGTTGAACATTCAGACCGTGCAATGATGACTTTAGCAGATGCTTCAAGAGTATGCAACAGAGAGATTATTGACGACTGTAATCAAATGATTTGTTTCTTGTCTCATACAAGTAAAACTCTTCATACTGCAGTTGAGTATGCGGAAGAAAATCACAAAGTTGTTACAGTATTTTATTTGGATTAGTAAATATGGATTTATTTAAAGCCCTGACAGGAAAAAGTCCTGCTGAGTATGAACAAGCGGCAAAAATTCTTGTTGATACTCCTGATATTGATTTATACAAAAAACTTGTAAATCAAGATGATTTTTTGTTTGATTTTGTAAAAAACAATGTTGCAAAACGTATACAAAGTGCTTGCAATAAAGAAAATTACTTGAACTTGATAAAATTTTTCGATTATTATTCAGCTTCGTATGATACAGTTATAGCGGAAGTATTGTATCAGTATGGCGGTATGAACTTGTTTGAAGTAATGAAAGATATGTTTTTAAACGGTTCTGATGAAAAGAAAGCATACTCTGCGAAGTTCTTATCGTTTTTATCTGGTGATATTTTATCGGAACTCTTACCTGAAATCAGAAAAAATGCACATAGCGAATATGAACCGCTTGCAGCAAATTCAATTGAAATTTTATCAAATCTTGGCGATGAAATATCCAAATCAAATGCTATAAAAAACTTGGAGGCAGAAGATGAATTTGAACAGTATGATGCTATTAAATTTTTGGTGGCATTTGGAGCAAAAGATCAACTCGGTAAAATAATAGATGTAATGAAAAAGTCTTCATTATCAGAAAATATTGCGGCGGAAATTCCTTATCTTGTGCCTTTGGATGAAATTTTAAAGTCTGATTTTGATAACGGAATTCTTATTTTGTGTAATATAGTAAATGCAATTCCGGAGATAATACCTGCAGCAGCAGCAATCGATTACAGTTTGTTTGAACTCTTTGAAGATTTATACTGTAGTAATTTAACAAGCACATCTGCGTTACTTTTAAGATTGGCAAAAGATAAATTTGAATCTCTTTCCGAAAATGATGAGTATTTGTTTGATTGTGATAAAAATACAAAAGATGAAGTTAGAGCGGTAAGCAGACTGCTTGCTGGAGTTAATGTTAATAAACTCAATAGCCTTTTGTATGAAGAACTTTACGATGAAAGCGATTTTGTATTCTACGCAGTAGATTACGTTGATGATGTTGAGGAGCTTGAAACTCTGCTTGACAGTAAAAATCAAACGCTAGTGCTAAAAGTCCTAACTATCTTGAAGGAAAAACAAGCTTTGACAGCTTCACACAAACAGTTGGCATTAAGTAATATTACTAACAACGAAATTAAACAGGTTGTGGAAGTATTATAGGAATTTTTATTAAAAATTTAATAATTCCTTATGCCTAGTTATTAATCCAAAATTCCGAATTCCCAAGCCCCAAGTCTTTTGTAAATTCTTCTGTTAATTTTGATGACACGAGCCAGCTAACTTTGCCTTCAGGATATTTAACATAATGGCTCGTTGAACACATTGTGGAAACATAACAAGCGTCTATAATATTCATAAATGAAATATCTACGCTCAAATTAGGGCATTCGGATTGTTTAATGTATGAATTTATATACTCAACCGCTTTTTGCGGCTCACAAGTATCGGGAATTAAAATCTCTCTTTGGGGTAATAGCTGTTGCATGTATATTTTTCCTTAACATTAGTATTATCGGCACATAATTTAATTTCTTTTGCAAAATAATATAAATCTCATTCATTCAGTTGAGAAAAATTTAATTAGCGAGTTTCATTGATTTTAACTTTATTTTTCTTTACAATTAGTCAATTTTTCTCTAATTTTTGTTTTATATATAGTATGGTTAGAAATATTTCAGGGTTGAATAGTGTTCATTTTAGTGAAGGCAAAAGTATGCCTTCATTTAGAGCTGAAAATACTGGCAGCAACAGAGCTATAAACTCAATATCCAATATAACTTCGGATTTTAGCGTAAAAGTTCCGATTAAATATACTTTATTGAGCAAAGAAGAACTTCCAAACAGCCTTGTTCTGTATAATTATAAGCTTTCTAACGGTTATAAAGTTTCAATAGTTCCAATGCAAGATTCTCCGTCCGTTGTCAAAACTTATGTTAACGTTGGTTCTCTCAATGAAACTCCTAACATAAAAGGTATCAGCCACTTTCTTGAACACATGGCATTCAATGGAACTAATGGAGAAGTGGGGCACATGAAACTCAAAACGGGAGACGCATTTAAAAAAATTGATGAACTTGGCGGTTGGGCAAATGCAAGTACAAATTATGCAATAACTGATTATGTAAATTCGGCACCATTATTGGAAGAAAGTGACTTAGCTACCCAAATAAAAGTCTTGGCATCAATGACTGAAGACTTAAAACTTTCTGACGAAATGATAGAGAAGGAAAAAGGGCCTGTATCTTCCGAAATAAATATGATACTGGACAGCCCGCAGACAGTTGCAATGGATCAGACCGTAAGAAGCTTATATAATATTAAAAATCCTGCTGATGAACTTGTCGGAGGAAGCGTAAAGCACATTAAAAATCTTACACGCAAAGATGTTCTGGATTATTATAAAAAATACTATACGCCAGATAATATAAATATCGTTGTGACAGGTGACGTAAATCTTGATGAGGTTATGAAACTTATCTCGGAGAACTTTACATCTAAAAATATGCCGATAGGTAAAAGATATAACGAAAAATTAACGCCAATAAACAAAACTGTTAGAAAAGATTTTGTGAGTGACAAAGCAAAATCCGCAGAAATCGTATTGGGATTTCTCGGTCCTAAGAACAACAGTGTTAAAGAAAAAATATTATATCACATTGCTTCTTCTTATTTGCAATCTGAATCTACAGGATTGAATAAAAATCTCAAACCTTACCATGTGTCGCTAATTTTAGGAGATGAAAAAATCAGCACTCAACCCGAAGCAAATCGTTTTACATACGCTGGTATAACTTCATCGGAAGAAAATACAGAAAAAGTATTGCAAACTATTTTCAATACAATAAACAACATAAAACCAATTTCGGAAGAAGAACTTGACAGAATAAAAGAAGCAATAATATCTGCCAGAGAAGACAATTTTGAATTGTCAGAAAACGTAAATAATGTAATCGGAAATTCTATGCTTGACGGAAACCTTGATTACACGACAAAATATAATGAAATTTTAGAAAACATAACATGTGAAGAAGTTGATTCTGCAATAAAACAATATTTCGACTTAAACAGAACCGCAATTACGGTTGTTCATCCCGAAAAAGATAGAGTTGTTTCTTTCAAAGGCAAACGTATGCCAATAAACGAAGATTCTGTTAATAATCAAACCCTTAGCAACAATTTTGATGTTGGATTTTATAAGACAAACTCAAATAAAAAAGTATGCTTGATAAATTTCATTACTGATACCCCGTACGCTCAAAAAGCAGGTGTGAGAGAATTGCTCAATATCATGTATACAATGGGGACACAAAACCTCAGTGAAAATGAGTTGAACAAATTAAAAGAAAATTTAAACGTTAATATTCAAACAAAAACAGGAAAAAATGGACTTGAAATTGCTATTGAAGGAAACAAGAAAAATTACCCTATAGGCTTGGAAATTGTAAAAGATTTGATATACAATCCCGCACTAACTGAAGAAAATTTACAGCTTGCTAAAGCCAAATTAAGAGAAGGTTTAAAGCGGGCAGAAATAACTTCTGAATATCTTTACCGTAACGAATTTTATTCGAAATATGACAAAGATGCATTTTCTGTTGAAGACATCCTAAAAGAGCTTGACAATATTACTCTTAATGACATAAAAGATTTTCATAACTATATTTTAAATAATTCAAGAGGTGTAGTTTCTTCAAACATTTCTGATGAATATGAAAAAGAAAAGTTAGTTAATTTTATAAGCGGGTTTGAATCTGTCAAACCGAATAATCCTGTAGAAAAAAATATTTACAAAGATATAGAAAAGCCTGTCGTTTTAACAAGCATACAAAATAATTCTCAAGCTGATATAAAACAAGTTTATAACTTTAAGTTTGAAAATAATATAAAAAACAAAATAACAAGCAAACTGATGAATTCTATACTTACAAATTCAAGCATTGGTTTATTTAATACACTGAGAGAACAAGAACACTTAGCTTATTCTGTGTTTTCAGATGTTGCAACAACAGGAGATTTGGGCGAAATAAGCTTAAATATTCTTACGACTACTGATAATAAAGCAATTGACGAAAAAAACTATCAAAATGTTCAACGCTCTATAGAAGGATTTAAGCGCCGTATAAATGAACTCGAAAATGGTAATTTTACGGAGCAAGACTTGGAGAATGCAAAACGCTCACTAAAAGCTGTCTTGTTAAATAGTGAAATGACTGCACAAAAAGTTGAAAATATTCAGGAAGGACTTAGTTCAAAATACGGAATTAATTATTTGAATAAAGTGTATAATGAAATTGATGATATTACAAAAGATGATATTATAGACTTTGCCGCTAATGCATTTTCAGGTCAGCCTGTCTATGCAATTACCGCAACAAAAGATACACTCGAGGCAAATAAAGAATACCTGAGTAAACTCGGCGAATAACTTATGCGCTTAACAATATTAAGAATTATTAAATTTTTCCATCTTCCATTAGTTCAAATTTGTGTTAAAATATAATTGTGTGAAGGTGATTTTATGGTCAATAGTGTTCAAGGCGGCGATTTAAACCCTCCCTCCTACGGTAGCATTATACGTAAAGGGACACTTCCTAACGGCAGAATCTCATATGCAGTAACCGATTCAGCAGGAAAACCTGCCGGAAGTTATTCTGTTCCCCAAAATCAATGTGATATTTTTGAAAAATCTTATTCTGATATTGTATCTTCAGCCTCCGAAATAAAACAATATGTGAATTCACACTCTTCCGTCGAATCAACAAAAAACCGTAAATTATTTTCCAACACACTCCTCGTATCTTGCAGCATAATAGGAGGTGCTATTCCTTTAATGTTGACTAAAAAATTTTCTATAGTAAAAAGAATTTTTGGAACAGCAGCCGGAATACTTACAGGACTTGCTACAGGTTTGGGATTGTCTTTAGAAATTATAACTCCTCCCGGAACATACAAATTTATGAGAGCAAAACACACACTTTCGTCAATTGATATTCAACCGATAAGAGAAGACGAGTAATAAAATTTGTAACTTTTTTATACAAATTTTATTCCCGCATTTACCGTTAATATGTTTTTGGTATAATCATAATTGGAAATTAGTATAACTTAAATGGAAGCATACGGCTTTCGAGTAGCCGTAGAAAGAAGGAAAAATGACAGTACCGGAAACAAAAAGTTTTCAGTTAGAAATCGGCGGTAAAACCGTCACAGTTGAGACAGGCAAGTATGCAAAGTCAACTAACGGAAGTGTTACAGTAAGATGCGGTGATACAATGTTATTTGTTCACTGTTGTGTTAGTAAAGAACCGAGAGTTGGTATAGACTTCTTCCCTTTACTTATTGATTATGAAGAGAGAATGTCTTCAATAGGACGTATCCCTGGCGGTTACAACCGTTCTGAGGGTAAAGCAAGCGATAAAGCTATCCTTATTTCTCGTTTGATTGACAGACCTATAAGACCTCTGTTCCCAAAAGGATACAGAAATGATATACAGATTGTAGCTCAATTATTCAGCTATGATCAGGAGAATCAGCCGGATACATTAGCAATGTTAGGTGCATCTTGTGCTTTAATGTTGTCAGGAGCTCCTTTTGAAGGACCAATCGGCGCAGTTCGTGTTTCAAAGGACGAAAACGGAAACATGATTGCTAACCCGACTCACCAGCAAGCTGACAAATCTGATTTGGATATTGTCGTTGCAGGTACTCATGATTCTGTAATCATGGTTGAAGCCGGATGTAAATTTGTAACAGAAGATGATATTATGAATGCTGTTGAATTTGCACAGGTTGAAATAAGAAAACAATGTGAAGCTCAAGTGGAATTTGCAAAGGCGTGCGGTGTTGTTAAGGAAGAATTTGTTAATCCTTATGATACAACAGAACTTAAGCAAATTATTGATGAAGTTGTTCATGATATGATTTTTGATGCATATCACAACTTTGACAGAGAGTACAGACAAAATAAATTGGAAGAAGCTAAAAAACTTGTTAAAGAAAAAGTCGAAGCGCTTCCTGATGATCACTATATTAAAACAATAATAGAAGAAACCGGCATAGACTTTGTTGCTGAAGAATTTAAGAATGCAGAAAAGAAAATTATGCGTGCAATGATTCTTGATGAAGGCGTTCGTGCAGACGGAAGAAAACCAACCGAAGTTCGTCCTATCTGGTGTGAAGTTGGTGTTATTCCGCGTGCTCACGGTTCAGCCGTATTCACAAGAGGTCAAACTCAAATATTATCTGTTGCAACCCTTGCTGGACCTGGTATGAAGCAAGAACTTGACGGAGTCGATCCGGAAACAGAAAAAACATATATGCACAAATACATATTCCCGGGATTCTCAGTTGGTGAAGTAAAACCTTTAAGAGGACCGGGAAGAAGAGAAGTCGGTCACGGAAACTTAGCAGAAAGAGCTAACGTTCCGGCACTTCCAAGCCAAGAAGAATTTGGTTATACAATCCGTGTAACATCTGACGTATTAGAATCTAACGGTTCTACTTCAATGGGTTCAACTTGCGGTTCATCAATGGCTCTTATGAATGCAGGTGTTCCTGTTAAATGCATGATTGGCGGTGTTGCAATGGGTATGATTACGGAACCCGGCAGAGAACCTGTTGTTTTAACAGATATTCAAGGCATTGAAGACTTCCTTGGAGATATGGACTTTAAAGTAACAGGCAATGATGACGGTATCACTGCTCTTCAAATGGATATGAAAGCAAAAGGTATTGCAAATGATACTTTAAGAAGAGCGCTTGCTCAAGCCAAAGAGGGCAGATTGCATATCTTAGGTGAAATGAGAAAGGTTATTACCGAACCGGCAAAGGAACTTTCGCCATTTGCACCTGCAATAACAACAATGAATATTCCTGTTGAAGATATCGGAACAGTAATAGGACCCGGCGGAAAACAGATAAGAGCAATAATTGACGCATCAGGTGCCGAAATAGATATTCAAGATAACGGTGTAGTTACAATTACTTCTAATGACCAAGAAGGTGCAGCAATTGCTAAGAAGATGATTAACGATCTTACATTTAAACCTGAAGTCGGTATGGTTATAAAAGGAAAAGTTGTAAGAATCATTCCTATCGGCGCTTTTGTCGAACTTGGCGGCGGAAAAGACGGTATGGTTCACATTTCTCAAATTTGCCAGGAAAGAATAGAAACCATTGAACCGCATGTCAATATTGGAGACGAAGTAATTGTAAAAGTCATTAAAATAGATGACAAAGGCAGAATTAACCTTACAATTAAAGGTGTTACAGAAGAAGAAAAAGCTAAGGTTATTCAATAATAAAACAATATAAAAGAATTCCGAATCTGCAAATACAGATTCGGAATTCTTTTATAAAAAAAATGGGCTTATTTCTAAGCCCAAAGTATATTTTGCTGTTTTGTCAGTGTCATATTAAATATGTTTGATTTCTTCTATTACTTCTTTTTCAATTTCAGTTTTGTTATTGTTTAAGCAAAAGCACTTTACCGCAGCTTGAACTCTGTTTGAAACGTTTAATTTTCGGAATATTGAAGCAACATGTGCTTTAGTTGTGTGATTGGAAATACAAAGTTTATTTGATATTTCTACATTACTTAATCCTTTTAGCAATAAATATAAAACTTCAATTTCTCTCTTTGTAAACTTTTCCATAACATTAAAAACCTCTGCTATATTAGTTTTTCTTCTTCACATAAACTTTTTTACTATATTCACAACCTGTTTTCCATTGGCTGACCGGCTGATATTTTGTAAAGAAATGTAACGAATTTTATTGATGCTGAAATTACCTATTTTTTAAATACTTTATATATATAAGATGTAATATAGGAAGCATGCAAGATGACAAGCAATCTACAATCAGTTTTAAATCAAGCAATGGCACAGCTTCAAGGCATGGACTTCGGGTCAGGCACATTCGGCACTCAAGGAAGCGGTTCCTCAAAATCTTCCTATGTTAATTCTATATTTGGACTTGTACAGCAAGGTCAACAAGCTATTGAAGGAAATGATGAACAAAAAGCTCGCGCTACTGTTAATATTATACAAGGTCTGTTAAGCTTGATATCATTAGGCGGAAACCATCAAGCAGAAGCAAATCAAGAGGTTAACAGAAATTCACAAGATATAACAAACACAGAAAATGCAGCAGATAAAAAGGCTCAAGAAATCCAATCTAAAATAGAAGAAATCACAGATAATATAGCTTCAAATACACAAAATATTAATTCTGCGATTGAAGAAATTGAAAAATTAGGAGGAAATACATCTAAAATAAAGGAAATTCAAGAGCAAATTCTTGAACAGTTAGATATAATCGAACAAAATAAAAAAGATTTAAATACACCTGATAAAAAAGAACAAGCACTTGCTGCAATATCAACAGCTGCTGCTACAATCAATGAATTAGTAAATTCTATGGGGCAAATGATTCTTGATATGCAAGCAGAAATTGAAAGTCAAAATGCCATTATTGATGAAAATGTTAACTCAATTTCAGGACTTATAACAGAATCTGCAGAAAAAATTTCAGAAGGCGCTACAGATATTCAAGCATATATAAAGAAAGATGCCGCAGCAGGAACAAAAGCGACGCAAATTACTACACAAGGTGGTACAGATGTTCCGACGGGAACAGCAGAAGTAACAGCCGGTGAAGCAATAAATTCAAACATTTTTTCTGCTACATTCTCAGGTGGCAAAGGCATTAAGTTAATAATGGATGGAAATCAACGTATCAGTGCCGGACAAACAAGAATTTCCGGTGGGGTTGCGAACTTATCTTCAGTAATGCAAGGCATCGGGAAAATGGGTAATGACATTTCATCATTGTCTGATTATGCAAATGCAATAGGAAAAATTGGCGAAGGCGCAATAGATTTGGTTGGAGTGTACCAATCAAAACTTCAACCATTGATTGATTCATTGGGGAGTTACAACATGGAGGCTGTTGTAGCCGCAAATGAAGCGCTTCAATCAGAAGTAAAAGAATTGCAAAACGGTAACTTGCCTGAGAATGATAAAACTGAAAATGAGGGAGTTGAAGCAGCAGAAGAAGCTCCAATTAAAAAGCAATTTAAAGCAGCGTTTGGTCTATAAATAATATCAATCAACCAAATAATTATCCATATTTATAGTTTATTGTATTATTAATTTGAGTTAAAATTATAATAGATAAGTTTAATAAAGGATTTTGGATGATATACAATAACGTTTTGGAATTAATCGGGAATACACCGCTTGTTAAATATTCCGACAATATTTGTTTAAAGTTAGAATATTATAACCCTTCAAATTCCATAAAAGACAGAGCATCTTATTCAATGCTAAAATGTGCAATTGATAGAGGTGAAATTACAAAGGACACAATTATAATTGAACCGACAAGCGGAAATACAGGTATAGGGCTAGCAATGTGTTGTGCAGTTCTTGGGTTGAAACTTATTATATGTATGCCGGAGAATATGTCCGAGGAAAGAAAAAAGACTATGCTTGCTTATGGAACAGAACTTGTTTTAACCCCAAAAGAAAAAGGTATGCAGGGAGCCGTTGATAAAGCATTGGAATTAAAAAATACATTCCCAAAAAGTTTTATACCAATGCAATTTTCAAATCCTGACAATCCGAAAGCACATGAAAAAACTGCAAACGAAATAAAATCAGCAGTCGAAGGAAAAGAGGTTGTTATAGTTGCAGGAATAGGCACCGGCGGTACAGCATGCGGAATAAAGAAATTTTATCCCGAAGCAATAGTGTATGGAGTTGAACCGAAAGAAAGTCCGCTTTTTACCGAAGGTTTTGCAGGAGCGCATAAAATTCAGGGTATAGGGGCAAATTTTATACCTGAAATATGTAAGAATAATAATTTAGACGGAATATTATCTGTGGATGGAAATAAAGCAATTGAATCAGCAAAGGATTTGGCAAAAAATCACGGCATATTTTGCGGAATTTCAGCAGGAGCAAATTTGTATGCTGCAAGGATTCTGGCAGAAAAGTATCCGCAGAGATTAATTGTATCGATTGTTCCTGACAGCGGTGAAAGATATCTTTCAGTTTGGTAAAAATTCAATATTAAATATTAAGATGAGGATAAAATGTTAATTCGTGCAATAAATAAAATAAAAGAAGATATAAAAACCATTTATGAAAAAGATCCTGCTGCAAATAATATTGCGGAAGTTATATTTTGTTATCCGGGTTTTCAAGCACTTTTAATGCATAGGATTGCACATAAACTCGCATATTGGAAAATACCTTTTTTGCCAAGATATATATCTTATTGGACAAGAATTTTTACAGGGATAGAAATTCATCCAAAAGCGTCAATTGGTAACCGCTTTTTTATTGATCACGGTGAAGGTGTTGTAATCGGAGAAACTGCAATAATCGGAGATGATGTATTAATTTATCAGCAGGTTACACTTGGCGGAACAGGAAGCGAACAAGGAAAAAGACACCCTACGATTGGAAATAATGTAATTATAGGTGCAGGAGCAAAGGTATTGGGCAATATTACAATTGGTGATAATGTTCGTATAGGAGCGGGTTCTGTTGTCATTGAAGATGTTCCTTCAAATAGTACTGTAGTAGGAGTTCCAGGAAGAGTTGTTCAGCAGCACTTTGTAACAGAAGAGGGGATTCTTATGCACAATAGAATTCCTGACCCTATCAGATGCGAATTAAACAGACTAAAATACGAACTGCAAGAAATTAAAGAAAAGAAGGCATAACAGCAAAAATATCTAATTTCTGTTATATCAAATTATAACTTATTACTGGTTTTATGGCATGCTTAATAAATTTTAATTTGTACAAACACAATAATAACAACATTAAAGCAACAATACTAATAATATTGCAAAATTTATTAACATGTGTTACAATAATTTATGTTGGTTGGGTAGTGTTATTCAACCTAATTTTTGATTGAATCTCATTGATAGGATTATTTAATTTATAGTAAATAGTAAGTATGTTTTATTTTATTGAAAAAGTAATGTTAAAGAGGCTTTTATTATGTATGTAAACAAGTGCATTAAGTGTGGTGCTGAATTTGAAACTAAGAACCCCAAAAGAGTGATTTGTCCTAATTGTCTTTATGCGGATAAAGGTGCTGAACCTGCAGAAGAAAAACCAATGCAGAGTTATAGTTCTTATTCCGCAGAACCTCGTCAACAAAGAAATTATGACAGACCTCAGCAAGAAGGTTACAGAAGCAATTACAGAGATAATGGCGGATATCAAAGACGTGATGATAACGGGTACCGGAGAGAAGGCGGTTATAACAGAGACAACCGTCAACAAGGCGGATATCAAAGACGTGACAACAATAATAACCGTGGCGGATATCAGCAAAGACGGCCCGGTGGCTATAGAAATAACTATGCAAGCGGCGGGGGACGACCTCAACAGGGACAAAGACGCCCTTCTCCCAAAAAACAGCATAAACAACCAAAACCATTATTAGTAAGTAAAGAGCAATTAGAACAAATTGAATTGCTTTATAAAACTATGCTCCCGCTTCCGAATCCTGATGCACATGAAGTAATCGGAGCAAAAATAGGGGTTGAACCGCAAAAAGTATTTTTCGGTATAAATTTGGTACGCCAGAAAATGATGTTGCCTAAATTACCTTTTCCAAAGAGAAAACTTGCTATATCACCGGATCAAATGATGGCAATTAAAGCTCTTTATGAGCCATTGCTGCCACTCCCTCCGATAGGATGTCACAAAATCATTGCGGCACAGTTAAAAATGGATGAATGGAGAGTGCATGTAGGTATAAAATTGATTCGTGCACAAATGGGCTTAGACAGATGGAATGAAGACAGAGCAGATAAGCCTGCTGACTACATGATTGCAAAGCATCCTAAAATTAAAGAAGAAAAAAAAGCTGAAGATAAAGAAGTTAAATCCGAAGAAGTTATACAAGACTCCGTAACGGAACAACCTGTTGAAATTTCAGAAGAAAAGCCAAAACGTGGAAGAAAACCTAAGAAAAAAGAAGATGAAGAATAACTTTGTTTCAATAGGTAAAATTCTTAATTTTCACGGCGTTCAAGGAGAAGCTAAACTTGGATATTCAAAAAACAGAGAAGAATTTTTATCCAAGTTAAAAGAAGTATATGTACAGCTTGAAAATGAATATAAACTTCTGGAAGTTTCACGGATTAGATTTACTCCGAAGTGCGGGATTATAAAGTTTAAAGGAATTGATTCTTTAAATGAAATTATTGAGTATAAAAACAAACTATTGTTTGTAGAAGAAAAAACTGCTCGGGAATTTTTGGAAGAAGATGAATACCTTATAGACGAACTTGTTGGCTTAGATGTATATGACGGAGAAAAAAGAGTCGGCTCTGTTGTCGGAGTATCAAATAACGGAGCAAGCGACCTGCTTTCCGTAAAAACTTTAAATAAAAACATTTCTTTAGTTCCATTCGTGAAAGCAATTGTCTTATCAGTTGACATAAAAAACAGAAGAATTCAAATTGATAATATAGAAGGTTTATTGCAGTGAAATTTGATGTTATAACGTTGTTTCCGGAACTTGTTGAATCTCATATGAACTTCAGCATCATGAAACGGGCTACAGAGGAAAAAATTATTGAAGTTAGAGTTCATAACCCCAGAGATTATACGCTGGATAAGCATAAAAAAGTTGATGACACTCCTTATGGCGGCGGAGCCGGTATGGTCTTGATGCCACAGCCTTATGTTGACTGTTATGAAAATATTAAAATGCAAAAAAACTCTATTACACTGATGATGACACCACAAGGAGAACCTTTTACGGATGAATTATCGGATGAATTTGCCAATTATGATCAGGTGGTTATACTGTGCGGACATTATGAAGGGTTTGATGAAAGAATAAGAGAAATAATACGACCGAGAGAAATTTCAATAGGAGATTTTGTTTTAACTGGAGGTGAGCTTCCCGCACTTTGTTTAATAGACAGCATATCGAGAAAAATTGAAGGTACATTGGGGAAAATTGAATCTGCTCATGATGATAGTTTTTCCGATGGTTTATTGGAATATCCTCAATATACAAAGCCCAGAAACTACAGGGGATTGAAAGTGCCGGAGGTTTTGTTGAACGGTAATCACAAATTAATTGAGGAATATAGAACAGAACAAAAAATACAGAGAACAAAATTAAAACGTCCCGACTTGTTCAAAAAATGGAAAAATAAAAAGAAAAATATTTAAAATTTAATATTTGTAAAGCTTTAATGTAAATTTTTCCAATTTGTATATTTGTGATAAAATAAATATATAAAATGCTTTGGAGTAGATAGTGAGAAATCTATCAGGTTTATATAAAAATTTAATAATTTCAAGTATGGTGCTAGGGACCCTAATAGCACCGAAGTTTGTGTGTTTTGCAGAAGATTTTGATGCAGACCTCGGAGAACCGGAATTCGCAGCAGAAGCCGTACAAGATTCCGATACAGCATATATAAATGATATAGAAATTCTTGGTTCAAATATTATAAAACCTGAGTATATATTGTCAAAATTAGCACTCAAAAAGGGTGAATTATATGATAAAGAGACAATGCGAAAAGATTTAAAGACTATCTACAAGTTAGGATATTTTACGGAAAGAATGAAGGCAATACCGGTAAGAAATTCTAACGGTACTATTTCTTTAAAAATAATAGTTGAAGAAAATATACCAATAACAGATTTTACAATAGAAGGCAATACTGTTGTTTCAAATGAAGAAATTATGAAATATTTACTCCCGCTAAAAGGTAAACCACAAAACATTACTGCAATAAATCAAGCAATGGAGCAAATAAATCAATGCTACTACGCAAAGGGTTATATATTATCAAAAATTGATTCAATATATGATGATCCTGATGGAACTCTTAATTTAAGTATTACTGAAGGTAAAATCAACAAAATAATGATTTCCGGAAACGAAAAGACTAAAGATTTTGTTGTTGAACGCAACATTATGACAGAACCCGGCAGCGTATATAATGAAAATCAAATGAAACAGGACTTAGTTCGTTTATATTCTACTCAAGCATTTAAAGATGTAAATCGTTCAATAGAACCATGCGAAGACGATCCGAATAAGTTCGATATAACAATTGAATTGAAAGAACAGAGAACCGCATCTGTTTCGTTGGGCGGCGGTATTGATTCTGCAACAGGTGTATACGGTTCGGCAGGTCTTACGGATAACAATTTCAGAGGAAGAAACCAAAGAGTTTCTCTGACGGGTATGGTTGGTTCAGGTATATTAATGAGTGATTCATCAATAAAGAATAATATGAACTATCAGGCTGAAATTAGTTTCTTTGAACCTCATTTTTTAAATGCTGACAATTCTTTAATGAGCAAATTATATTATAGAGAACTTGGCAGTTATCAAATTCCTTTGGCAATGGAAAGACGCATAGGAATTGAAAGTACGATTGCTCACAGATTAAAAAACAACAGAAATATGTCTTCTACATTTACTATTGGCGGAGAATACATCAATCTTGATGAAGGAGATAAATCAAAAATTGCAGGCATGTATAGTCGTAACGGATTGAGTATGGCTGACAGAGCAAAGCAACTTGAAGGCGGTTTCTTCTTAAAAATGGCTCCCGGCTTAGCATATGACTCCAGAGATTCTGTTGTTAATCCAAGACATGGTGTATTAGCATCTGTAAGATATGAAGAAGCTTTCGGACTTGATAGTTTTGGAAAAACGAACGGCAGATTAACAGGTATGGCAAAAAGATATATTCCTGTAGGTAAAAAATCGTCTTTGACATTCACGGGACGCGGCGGATTGAAAGTTCACGGAGACAACATGCCTGAGATAATGGCATTTAGATTAGGCGGTCCTTACACAATCAGAGGATATAAGGTTAACGGCGTAGGTACAGGTACATCTTTCATAATGGGTTCTGCAGAATTAGCGACACCAATACCGTTTGTTGACAAATTAAAAGTAGGTTTCCTACAAAATCTGAGATTAACATTCTGGGTTGATGCAGGTACAGTATTTAATCCAACAATCTCAAGTACTCTATATGACAGACCTGTACACGCAATTACTGCCGGTGTCGGGTTAAAGATAAATATGCCCGGAGTTGGGCCGTTGTCACTTGATTATGGTATTCCGCTCACAAATCCGGGTGCATATGGCTCAAAGAACGGATACTTTACATTCGGCGTAGGCGATATGATGTATTAAAAATAGTGTATAATATTTATACAGATATAGGAGGATTATCATGAAAAATCTAAAATTGGGTTTGGTAGCACTTGCAATAGTTGCATTTACAGGTGCAGTAAATGCTGGCGGAGTCGGATACATAGATTACGCAAAAGTTATTGATAACTATGATTATGCAAAACAAGTAACTAAAGAAATTGATGCAAAAGGACTTGAGATGCAGCAATATCTTGTCGATAAAGAAAAAGAGTATAAATCACTTGATACTCCGCTAAAAAAACAAACATTTGAGGAAAGAATTTCTCAAGAGTTCAAAGCAAAAGAATCAGCGTACATGACATTAAGAGACAGAAGAGAGCAAGAAGTTTATAATAAAATTAAAGAAGCTGCAAAGGCAGTTATGGTTGAACAAAAGCTTGATGCTGTTATGGATGTAAGAGGTGTATTTGTTGGCGGCATTGATATTACAAGTAATGTTATCAACAAACTTAAAGGCGCTTATTAATAATGGATTTAGTTGACCTTATCGAAAAGAAGAAGCAAGGTTATTCCCATTCAAAAGAAGAAATCAAATATATAGTCGATTCAATGATGGATGGTACTGCTCTTGATGCACAGTTAGCATCATGGTTAATGGCAGTGTGTTTTAAAGGACTGAATGAACTTGAGACCTCTGATTTAACTAAAATACTTGCAGATTCAGGTGATAAGGTCAATTTTTCCGAATTAAATGAAGTAGTAGTAGATAAACATTCAACAGGCGGCGTTGGAGACAAAGTTACAATTACATTGATACCTCTTCTTGCAGCTGCAGGAATTTCTGTTGCAAAACTTGCAGATAGAGGAGGTCGTTCTGCTGCCGGAACAATAGACAAGATAGAGGCAATCCCAAATTTTAATACTGATTTATCAGCTATAGCAATTGTAAATCAAGTTAAAAATATCAAAGCAGTTATAGCCTCTCAAGATAAAAAATTAGCACCTGCTGATAGGAAATTATATAGTTTAAGAGGACAGACTGCAACAACAGATAATGACTCACTAATTGCATCTTCAATATTATCAAAGAAAAATGCCTGTGGTGGTTCTAATATAGTATTAGATATCAAATACGGAGCAGGAGCCCTGATGAAGACTGCAGAAGAGGCTGTACACCTTTCAAATTTAATGGTAAAAATCGGTAATAATATCAATAAAAAAATTACGGCAGTTGTCACTTCACTGGAAGAACCGCTGGGACGAGCAGTCGGAAATTCATTAGAAGTAATAGAAGCTATCGAGTTTTTAAAAGGGAATCTAAAAGATGGAGAACTGGCGTATTTAACTTATTATTTTGGTGCGATTACATTAATTCAGCTTGGTTTATACAATACCGTAGATGATGCCGTTGATTATCTAAAAACATTGGTAGATAACGGAAGTGCCATTAAAAAATTTAAAGAAATAATTGATGCTCAAAACGGTGACTCATCAGTAATTGTTAATTATGATAAATTTGAATTACCATGCTATAAAGTAGAGTTTAAATCAAAGAAAAACGGTTATGTACAAAATATTAATGCACATGAAATTGCAATGGCTGCAAAAGAACTGGGTGCTACAAGAAGTGATAAATCAGGTTTAATTGACCACTCAGTCGGCATCTATTTGAATAAAAAAAGCGGAGAATTTGTTAATAAAGAAGAAACTCTATATACAATATATTCAAATGATGAAGATAAAACAAGAATAGCACAAACGCACTGCGACAATGCTTTTGTAATAGGGGATGCAAAACCGTCAATAAATAATTTAGTATACAAAGTTATTGGAATCGAGGAAGAAGATGTTTAACAAGAAAGTTCAGTATGTAATCAAATCAGTACCAACAGATGATAAACAGGCTCTTGAGAATTTATTAAATGAAATGTCAGATGCCGGGTGGGATTTATATACAATGCATGAAGTTGAAACAGCTTCTTCATACGATTTTAACTGTATTTTTATGAGAGAAAAACAAGAAGAAGATAAGACTGATTTAGATGATATCGTTAACATTACAAGTTTCAAATACAGAATGGAAAAAATGCTTGCTGCTCCTTCAAGTCCTTATGCTTCTTGTAAAGAAATACAGTTAAAAATTTCCAACCAAAAAGAAAGAATTAAAAAAATTAAGTCACAGTTAGAAAGTGATAGTCTTTCACCTGATAAGAAAAATCAGCTTAACAATCAAATGTCCGATGAATTAAAACAATTAGAAGATTTAAAACAATCTTTAGTTAATGAAATTTCTCCGGATACAATGTACTCTTCTATAAAAGAAGAAAAATTCGTTGTAAATTTATCAGAAGAAATATTAGAAGTTATATCAATGGAGTATACCGATAATTTGTTATCTGAAACTGTTAAGATAAGACAAAATTTAGCTGATAAATTGGGGTATGTAATTCCTCATATACATTTTCACAACAGTGATGAGTTAAATCAAAATGAATTCAGTATTAAAATTCATGACATAGAAGTATTTAGAACGGTAGTATTTCCTGAATACGTTGCATACTATAAAGATGAATTGAAAGGGTATAAGACAACTTCGGAAGATATTACGTTGACTGATGAAATAACAGGAAAGAAACTTCTGTGGATTCCTCAAAAACAGGTAAAAGATTTTTGGGTGCACGGAATGACAGCATCCGAGTACATTGGTAAAGCGATTGAATATATTGCGGTACAGGAAGTATCTGATATTATGGACTATAATGACGTTAATAAGTACGTGGAAAAAGTAATAGAGAATAATTCATTTTTAGTTGATAATATTATTCCTGATTTTTTAACTGCTTCAGATTTAAAATATTTACTAACTTGCCTGATTAGAGAAGGTGTTTCGGTAAAAAATATTGTTTATATTTTTGAAAAAATAAACGATTATGCAAACGAACCTACAAAGGAAGATTTATTAGACAAAGTAAGACTTGCCCTGTCAAAGCACATTGTGAGAGATTTGGCACAGCAAGGCGAAGTAAAGGTTATTGAGTTTTCTGATGAAATATTGGATAAAATATATTCATTTTTCAAAGAAGATGAGGATGCCCCCGTTGTTAGAATTGACGCAAATGAGATAGAAGAAATTGCAGACAAATTAGTTAAATTTGCACGAGCAAAAAAAATTACCTCACCAATTGTCGTTGTTCCTATGGATATTAGACATATGGTATTTGTAGTGCTGTCTGAATTTGTTCAAAATCTTACAGTTCTTGCTCATGAAGAACTTGCGAGCGACTATAACATAAAATTTATTGGTAAAGTATAATAGAGTATTTTTCATTAAAAAAATATTAATTTAATTAATTGAGGCGCAAAATATGCTATACTCTATAGTGAGAGGTTAATTAATGGAGGTTTTATGGCGAATCCGATTTTAAATAATAATTTTACTGAACAAGAACGAGTTTATGATTCAATGCCGATGACAGTCAACGGAACAATTCAGATTACTGCATTTTTAGGTATGTTACTGGTCCTTGCAGCAGCATTTGTTTGGTCAAGGTACTCACTCGGATACATTGATTTAGCTTCTATGCTTATGGGCGCAGGTGTGATTGTAGGATTTATTTTAGCATTAATTATAACCTTTACTAAAAATAAGTATCTCATTCCTGTTTATGCCGTGTGTGAAGGTATGGCACTCGGAGGAATTTCCGCTATTTTTGAAGCTTCATACCCTGGTATTGTTTCTCAAGCTGTAGCAGGTACATTTGCTGCACTATTTTCAATGCTGATTTTATACAGAACAAATGTAATAAGGTGTACTGATAAATTTAGAAGTGTAATTTTTATTGCAACGGTTTCAATTGCCGTAGTTTATGTAGTAAATCTAATCGGAAGTTTTTTTGGATTGCATGTTCCTTTGTTAAATTCATCATCGAATGCCGGGCTTGCAGTTAGCGCAGTAATATGTGTAATTGCAGCATTAAATTTGATTGTGGATTTTGATTTTATTGAAAGAGCATCTCAAAATATGTTACCTAAGGATATGGAATGGTATGGTGCTTTTGGATTAATGGTAACTTTAGTTTGGTTGTATCTGGAAATTCTAAGACTGTTAGCTAAATTTAATAACAGGAGATAATTAAGTGAAACATTTATTTATATCTTTTGTTTTTGGTTTTATATCAGCAGCTCTAATATGCTACATAATTTTTTCTAATAAAGACAGAAAGCTCACGGAGGAGTTAATAAAAGCACGTGCAAAAATAGAATCTTCAGAAAAATTGCAAGAATTAATCAAGCGTGATTTTGTTCAGCTGGCAAATGAAACAATAAAAAATGAGCAGGAAGACTTGAGAAAGCAAAACAGGGAAACGCTTGAAGAAAAAATTCTTCCGCTAACAAAAGAATTGGGTGAATTTAAGGCAAAAGTCGAAAAATTTAATTTAGCAGGAGTTGAAAACACAACAAAAATTGTAGAACAAATATCGAACTTAGAAAAAAATAACAAGGTAATAGAGCAAGAGGCACGTAATTTAGTAGAAGCACTTACTAAAAATCAAAATACGAAAGGTTCATACGGTGAAAATCTTCTTGATACAATATTGCAATATTGCGGAATGCAAGAAGGTATTCATTATACAAAGCAATTTGTTACAACTTCATCAAATCTTAAAGATAATGAAGAGCATATTGTTCGTCCTGATGTAGTTATAAATCTTCCTAATGACAGACATTTGATTATTGATTCAAAGGTCACATTAACAAGTTATTTGGATTATATAGATAATCCTGAAACGCTAAAAGAGTTTAAAACGGAAGTAAAACGCAGAATAACAGACTTAGCAAATAAAAATTACCAAAATGCCGGTGATTTATCTCAGCCGGATTTTGTATTAATGTACATGCCTATTGAAACATCTTTAACACTTTTGTATGAAGATTCTGATTTAATAAATTCTGCATATAAATCAAACATAATTATAGTTGGTACAGCCTCTCTATTGGCTACTATAAGGCTTGTTAACCAACTATTTGCACAACAAAAACAAAATGAAAATGTAAACAGAATTGTTAGCGCCGGAACTAATTTATATGAAACGTTTGTACAGTTTTGTGATGATTTGTTGGACGTACAAAAACGTTTTGAAGGCGTATCTTCTCAATTAAATAAAACAGTTAACAGATTTAGGAGAGGGAATAAGAATAAACCGAGTCTATATTCCCAAGTTGAAGCATTGAAAGAATTAGGTATAAATTCTAACAAGCAAATTCCAGAAAAGCTGTTAGAAGAATTACCGGATGACGATTTCAACGAAAAAGCTAATGAGGCAAACACGAATAATTTGGAAGGAATTTTGGTAAATGACTAAAATTTTGGTCGTAGATGATGATACATCAATAAATGAACTGATAAAAATAAACTTGGAACTGCAAGGTTATGAAGTTATCCAAGCTTTTAACGGCATTGAAGGGTTTGCCAAAGCAAAGCAAGAAACTCCGTCTCTTGTAGTACTTGACGTTATGATGCCGGAGGTAGATGGATACACCGTTGCACAAAGAATAAGGCAATGTTCTGAAATAGCAGAAACTCCCATTATAATGCTTACTGCTCTATCTGAGCTAAACGATAAAGTAAACGGATTTAATATCGGAGTTGATGATTATTTAACAAAACCATTTGAAATAGATGAACTAATAGTTAGAGTAAGAGCATTATTAAAAAGGACAAAACAAATTCCAAAATCGATTGCAGTTAGAGAACTTTTAACATATAAGGAAATAACTCTCTTACCGGAAACGTATAGTGTTCAAATAAATGATAAAATACAAAAACTTACACCGATAGAGTATGATATATTTAATTTATTGTTTCAAAATCATGGCAATATGGTTTCAGGTGCCAAATTGCTAAAAGAAATTTGGGGATATGAGCCTGATGATAATGTTGAAACTATACGAGTTCACATAAGACATTTACGTTCAAAAATAAACAAAATATCTGATTGTAAACAATATATAGAAACCATCTACGGTGGCGGTTACAAATTAAATGTGTAGTTTTGTAACAATTTTAAAAAATTGTGAAATTGTCTAAAATATATATACTTTATATATATACAAGATGGGTATATATTTTAGAAAGGACGCAGAATGGTCACAGATTTGTGCATCATAATTCCGACAGAACTAAAACAATATAAGATAGGTGAAGAAATTCAAGAGCAAGATATAAAAACTTCTTGTGCTAAGAATAATGTATTAATAAAAAGAAATGATAATGGTCTTGTTGAGCAAGTAGAATATTTTGATGAAAATGGTGAGCTTGAAAAAAGTTTAACGTATAAAGGTGCATCAGTTTCAAAAGAAACAGTATATAAGAATGGTAAAATCCGTGTTGAAAAAGAATTTTCTGAAAATAAACTTACTTCTAAAAAAGTATTTCGCAACAATGGTGAAACTTTATATGAAAACAATTATAGATACGATAGCAATAATTTAGTATTCATAAGTAAAAAAGAAAAAGATATTGAATGCGCAGTAATATATATTTATGATGAATTAGACAGAATTATATCAAGAAAAATATACAAAAACAGAGAAATAATTAGCGAACAATTTTATAAATATGATATTTCAGGTAAGATTTTAGGTTATAGAGATAGAAATCAGACAGTAGAAGTTTGCCGCAGAAATCAAAAAAATGAACTATTATGTTATAAAATTAAAGATATAAAAGGTAATGAGATTTTAATTAAAAATATTTTTGATGGATTTGCTTATTTAAAAACAGAAATAGTATTAAACGGGAATTGTGCAACTGTTATGAACAGAGATTATGTTGATAATATTGTTTTAAAAAAACCATGCGCAACAGATGATGATTTGGATTTAGTTATATCAAAATTAGAAAATAAAAAAATTTCTGAGACAGAATGTAAAAAAATTAATGACATTTCAGAACATGTCATAAAGGAGGAGATAGAGAAAGTAATATTACCAATTGCATTAAGAAAAAGAGCAATTCTCAATAGCGTTGAAAAAAGTGCATAGATTATTTTACAAAATATGATTAATATTGTATAATAAACCTGTAATTAGATTATAACTGGAGGTTTATATGAAGGAAGAGTTTTCAACAAATGCAAGACGCTGGTATGACAAGGATCCCGTTTTGTCCTCAGCTATGAAAACCCTTGAAGAATCAGATGATGAAACACAAATAAAAGTTGCACTGAATTTAATTAAAATAATTACAGAACATCAACTTTCGAATTCTGAGTATGAATCTGTTGAGGATATAGTTTCAGCAACAGAAGATGTTTTAGATGATTCAAAGCACGGGAGATGGTATGACCTGGACGGTACGCTGAGAACTGCAATAAGTTTGCTTCAAAATTGTCCGGAATCTACAAGAAAAGAAATTGCAAAAGAAATGGCAAAGAACGTCGTCGAAACTATTAAGAAAGAAGATCAGGATGACGATGAAACAGAAGTTCCGGAAGTTTAATTTTTGGTACGTATTATTGGTTAATTGATTAGCAAACGTAGTCGAAGTTGTGTAGGAAGAGCGGTTTTTAGATTCTTAAAAATCGCTCTTTATAGTATTATACATTTACAATAGCTTCAGAGCCTGCTTCAAGCGCTTTAAAGTTCAACGGTATAAGTTCTTTTTTCTTTGTTCCGAGAACTTTTTCAATTCCGTTTTTTAATGCATCTTTGGACAATATTTTACACACTGAAGACAAAACCCCAAGTGATACGACGTTTGTAATTTTGCTGGATCCGAGTTCATTAGCAATTTTAGTCATTGGCGCAAAGAAATAACTAATATCATCCCTTAAACGTTTTTCTGCGACCAGAGTTGAATTTGCAATAATAGCTCCACCAGTTTTTACTCTTTGTACAAATCTGTCAAATGATTGCTGGTTCAATACAAGAGCAAAATCTGTGTCTTGTTTGTGAACTGAACTAACTTCAGTATCGGATACAACTACTTCACAATTAACGGTTCCGCCTCTCATTTCAGCACCATAGCATGGATACCAGGTAACATTTTTACCGTCAAGCATAAATGCATTGGCTAATATAGTACCTGCAAGTAAAATTCCTTGCCCTCCAAAACCTGCTAATATAAAATTCTTTTCCATTTATAACCTTTCGTTGTAATTAGTTATTATTTTTAACATCTTTGAATATCCCAAGCGGGAATATTTCTGTCATTTCAGTTTTTATTCTTTCGTGTGCCTGCTCAGGTGTCATATGCCAATTTGTCGGACAGGATGAAAGAATTTCTACAAATCCGAAACCAAGTCCTTCAAGTTGAACTTCAAACGCTCTCTTAATCGCTGCTTTTGCTTGATTTATGTGAGGTACTGAATCTAATGCAACACGAGCAGAGAAAGCAGTTCCGTCACACAAAGCCATATGTTCTGCCATTTTTATCGGATAGCCGTAATATTCACGATTACGTCCCATTGGCGATGTTGTTGTTTTTTGTCCCATAGTTGTTGTCGGTCCTAACTGCCCGCCTGTCATTCCATAGGTTGTATTGTTTAACATAAACGATGTTATACTCTCTCCTCTTAGGGCAACATTCATTGACTCTGCAAGTCCGATTGACGCAAAATCACCGTCTCCGGAATAAGTAAATACAACCTTATCAGGCTGGGCCCTTTTTACTCCTGTGGCTGAAGCTAATGCTCTTCCGTGAGGAGCCTCTACACAATCTATGTTTAAAAAATCATATATAAAAACTGAGCATCCTATTGCAGTAGAAGAAATTATATTTTCTCTTATACCTAATTCATCAATTACTTCTGCAACAAGCCTCATCGCAATCCCGTGATCGCAGCCGGGACAAAAAGTAAATTTAAAACCTTCTTTAAATGATTTTGGAATACTAAAGACTTGTTGCATAATTTTTCTCCATAACCTTTTTCACTGAATCAACTATTTCTTCAACGCTTAACCATTCTCCGCAAGGTCTGTTAACAAGCGCAATATCAGATTGTCCGTTAATTGCATATTTTACGTCTTTATACATTTGCCCCATATTCATTTCAACAACTATAAAATCTTTTCCTTGCTTTGCAAGCTCATTAATTCTTTGTGAAGGGAAAGGACTAAGTGTAATTGGCCTGAAGTAACCGGCCTTAATTCCGTTTTTTCTTAATACTTTTATTGCAGCTTTAATGTTTCTTGCCATTGAACCAAACGCTGTCAAGATTATATCTGCATCTTCCGTGTTAATTTCTTCAAATGATGTTTCATTTTCCTTAATTACTTCAAATTTCTTGAATAAATCTTTAATATGTTGAATTTGAGCTTTTTCATCTCTTGCACATGAGTATATTGCTCTTGCATCTCTGCCTTTTGCTCCGGATAATGCCCAAGCAGAGGTATCAATTTCAGGATATGGATACTTTCCAAAACTTGCAGGCTCCATCATTTGTCCTAATAATCCGTCAGCAAGCAAAATGGTTGGATTTCTGTATTTTTGAGCAAGATAAAATGCTCTGTATGTTAAATCAATACACTCTTGTACAGTTGAAGGAGCCAGTACAATTACTTTATAATCTCCGTTTCCACCGCCATATACAGCTTGATTATAGTCTCCTTGTGCAGGATAGATGTAGCCGAGTCCCGGACCGGTTCTCATAACGTTAACAAGTACAACCGGAAGTTCATCGGATGCTGCATATGACAGGGCTTCTTGCATTAGTGCAACAGCACAGGAAGAAGACGAAGTCATAGCTTTAACTCCTGTAGAAACTGCACCCATGACCATATTTATAGCAGCCAATTCACTTTCTGCACATACATATCCCCGTCCAAGTTCTTGCATTTTGCCGCTTAAATATTCACCGATTTCGGTTTGAGGTGTAATCGGATACCCGAAATAGCACTGACAACCCGCATTTACCGCAGCTTGTGCAATTGCATAATTTCCTTTTATTAATACTTTTTCACAATCTTTCATATTTTTCCTCCTCCTCTCAACAAAGAGAGGACTGGGTTGAAAAGCAAGCTTTTCCCGATTTTAGCTACTTCCAGACCTCTGTAATTGCTACATCAGGACAACGTTTGGCGCACATTGCACACCCAATACATTCTCCATTGGGGTCATTAAATTCGACCATATAATCACCAAGCCTGTTAGTCTTCTCGCTTTTTTGAATAAGTCCTTTGGGACATGTGGTCGTGCAAATATAACATGATTTGCATCGATTATTATCAATAACTATTTTTCCCATCTCTGCTCCTAATACTAAAAGTATAGCACTAACAATATTTTGAGGCTTTTATTGTAAAGAAATGTAACAATATGAAACGATTTTGTTATTGAAAATGTTAAATGTGGAATTTGTGAAATATAGAGTTATGCAAGGATGTATAACGTAGGATAGCCAGAAAGGAGTAACAAATGGCAATTACTATTAACACAAACTTATCATCACAAATCGTTCAATCAAATTTGAACAAAGCAACCACTTCATTAAATCAAGCAATTGAAAGAATGACCACAGGTTACAAAATTAACCACGCAGCAGATAACGCAGCAGGTTATTCAATTGCAAGAAGCTGGGAAGCAAAATTAGGCTCATTAGATGTAGCAGCAGATAACGCAGCAACAGGCGCTGATATGTTATCAACTCTTGAAGATCACTATGCACTTGTTTCAACACACGTACAACGTATCAGAGATTTGACAGAGCAAGCTGCAAACGGAACATACGGAGAACAATCATTAAAGGCGATTCAAGAAGAAATTAATGCAAGACTTGATGAAATTGACCGTATTGCATTAAACTGCGAATTCAGCGGACAAAACTTGATGGATGGTACTCTTGAAAACAAAAACATTGCTATTCAAGTAGGCCTTGATTCAGATGGCGGAAGAAGTCAGATTTCTCTTGAAGGTAAATTATTCAAGAGCGGTAAAATCGCAGATCTATTTAAAGATGCAGGTTTTGAAATCGACAGAGCTGATATTGCAAAATTCTGTGCAAACTTAGATCCTGAAACTGATCCGGATGACAGAGTAGATGCAGCTGATATGCTTGTAAAAATTGATGACGTAATCGACAAAATTTCTTCAAGAGTAACAACATTAGGTGCTGCACAAAACAGAATTGAATCAGCAATAGAATCAATTGCAGTACAATCTGAAAACATCACATCATCTCTATCAACATTAAGAGACGCAGACGTAGCACAAGAATCATCGAACTTCTTGAAAGCACAAATATTACAACAAGCATCAGCAACACTACTTGCAACAGCAAACCAAACTCCAAGTATTGCATTGAACTTGTTATAATTTATAGCCTGAAATATATATTTATTCTAAAAAGGGGCAAGGTAAATTTAAACCTTGCCTTTCTTTTTTATTTAATTTTCCGGATGTTGCACTTCTAACCAGAAAATTTTTGAATTATTATTGTAAACATTTGTAAATATTTTTATACAAAATAGTGAGTTTTTTATTTAATTATTCTATAATGTATCTATACAAACTTGTGAGGAATATATAAAGAGAGCTTAGATTTATTTCTCATGGATATTTAAGAGAATTAATTAAAATAATCTTAAATAGGTGAAAGTGTAAAATTGTTGTTGATTGGGATATGTACTTATATATGAGATTGGAGAAATTCAATCTCTTTTTATTATACATTTATCCTTCTTCTTTAAGCAGTAATATAGCAGAAGTTATTTCTTCTTTCAGATATTCTAACTGTTGACTTATGTTTTCAGGATTATAAATTGAACCGCTTTCTGTATAGGCAAGGTATCTTTGATAAGTCACAGCTTCTCTCCTTAGAGTAGCAATTGACTTTACATATCTGTTAACTTCTGTCAGTTTTTTAAATGACTCATAATAAGATTCCGGTTTACCATCGTATTTGCTCATCATGTAATCAATATTCATAGTGACAAGATTTGCCTTTGACACAAATAATTGCAATGATTCATTATCGTCAATGCAATCAAACAGTTTTTCCAGCATAGGAATCATATTGTTTGCATCTGTTGTATACTCAGAAACTTTATCCTTTTTTTGAATAATATTAACAAAAGCCGGATTATCCCTTGGAATCGGCTTTAATTCACTCGGATTATCAAATCCGGGTTGAATTTCAAACTTTGGTTCAGAAACTTTTGTTTTAGTTTTTTCTTCTTTTTGTCCTATACTTGGAAGAGTTCCCGCATAACCTTTACCTTGGAGTTCTTTTTCCAAAGCTTTATCTTTCTTATGCCAAAAAAACGCATACGAAGGAGACATAAAACTCATTAATATTAAACAAACAATAAACTTTTTCATAATTATATTATAGTTATTTTTTAGCCAAAGGCAACTTTAAAACTTTATAATTCTCTTCGTCCTTCAATAGCTCTTGCAAGTGTAACTTCATCTGCATACTCTAAATCCGCACCCACCGGTAATCCAAAGGCTATTCTTGAAATTTTTATTCCGAACGGCTTTATTAACTTTGTGAGATATAAGCTTGTAGCCTCACCTTCAACTGAAGGTGATAACGCCAATATTACCTCTTGAACAGTTTCGTCAGTTAATCTTGATAAGAGCTCTTTGATTCTTATATCTTCAGCGCCAATACCGTCAATAGGAGAAATTAGTCCCTGTAGTACGTGATAAAGTCCTCTGTATTCATTTGTTTTTTCAATTGCAATTAAGTCCTTTGTCTCTGCGACAACACAAATTACTGAACGATTTCGGTTTGTTGATGAACAGATTTCGCACGGAGATTGAGATGAAATATTGTAGCATATTTCACATGTTTTTGCGTTTTTCTTTGCTTCTAATATAGCATTTGAAAACTTTTCAACTTCCGTGATAGGCATTTTTAAAACCTGAAAAGCCATTCTCTGCGCAGACTTTGGTCCTACGGAAGGGAACTTTTGAAATTGTTCTATCAGTGTCGCTATCGACTTTGGATAAATCATTATAAAACTCTTATGGCTATAAATATAAAACTTATAACCATCCTTTCTTTTTATATTTAACTAATTTTAGAATAATCCCGGAATTGAAATTCCACCTGTTACGGATTTCATTTTTTCTTCCATGATTTTTTGCGCCTTACCGGAGGTTTGGTTTATTGCAGCAGTTATTATATCTTCCAGCATCTCGATTGTATCTTCCGACACAGAAGAAGGATTTTCAGGATTAATAGCCTCTGCTGAAAGCTTTATTGATTTGAATAAGCCTTTACCATCACAAATAACTTTTACAGCTCCGTTTGCAGCTTCACCGGATACATCCATATTATTAAGCTCATCTTGAGCATCTTTTAGTCCTTTTTGAATATTTTGTGCTTGTTTCATCATATTCATCATGTTCATCATAATAATTTCCTCCTTGTTGTCGGGTTTTACTCAATTCTATATCTGTTCTTCTATTTTTGCCATTAGGTCATCGTCTATATCAAAGTTAGCATAGACATTTTGTACATCGTCGTGTTCTTCAAGTCTTCCGAGAAGTCGCATAATATTTACCGCAGTCTTTTCATCCGTAACTTCAATAGTATTTTGCGGGATTCTTGTAAATTCTGCACTTTTTGATTTAAAGCCGTCTTTTTCAAGACCTTCCGCTACGGGCTGCAAATTAGGGACAGATGTGTAAACTTTATATTCGTCATCTTCTTCTGCTATATCATCAGCATCTAAGTTAATTGCAGCTTCAAAAAGTGCATCATAATTAACGTTATCTTTATTAAACGTAATGCATCCTTTTTTATCAAACATCCAACCCACACAGCCGGTTTCACCCAGATTACCGTTAAACTTTGTAAAATAGCTTCTGATGTCACCTGCGGTTCTGTTTTTATTGTCTGTCATTGCTTCTATAACAACGGCAACACCTCCTGCAGCATATCCTTCATACGTCATTTCATCATAATTTTCACTATTACCGGCACCTGAACCTTTTTCAATAGCTCTTTTTATATTATCATTCGGCAAACCTGCAGATTTCGCTTTTTCTATAGCCGTTCTTAAACGGAAATTACCGGCAGGATCAGGCCCGCCTAATTTTGCTGCTACGATAATTTCTCTTGAGAATTTTTGAAATTCAGCAGCTCTTAAAGAATCTGTTTTTGCCTTTTTATGTTTTATTGTTGACCATTTTGAGTGTCCGCTCATACCTAAAATCCCCTTTTAATATATAGTCTGCTTTTCAATAATACATGAACTAAATAAATAAGGCAAGTGTTAAGTTTCTATAATTTATATCCAAAAAAGTCGCCTAAGGTTTAATTAAAAATTTTATTGCATTTCCAGCGATATGTTCTTGCATTGCGTATTCAACTTTTTCAAGAGGAAGCTCTGCTGTTATAAGTTTTTGGACTTCAACATCTCCGGATGCAATTAAATCAAGAGCTTGTCTGAAATATTTAGGAGTATGATGAAATACGCTCATCAGTTTTATGTCGCCATAATGCATTTTTGTAGTATCAAAACTTACTTTTGAACCGGATTTACATCCGCCAAAAAAGTGTACTGTTCCGCCGGGACGTACACACGAAACTGCAAGTTCCCATATTTCGGGAAGTCCAACACACTCCACTACAACATCCAAACCTCGCTTTTCATCTGAAAAATCTTTAAAGATCTTTTCCGGATTCGGATATTTTTTCAAATCAATAACCTCATCAGCGTAACCGAATTCAGAAGCAAGCCTTATTTTTTCAGGATTTCTTCCTGCAGCTATTACTCTTGCACCTTTTAGCTTAGCAAGCCTTACAAACATCAAGCCGATTGGTCCGATTCCGATTACACCAACTGATTGTCCCGGCTTAATTTCTGTTCGTTCAATACCATGAACAACATTTGCAAGAGGCTCGCAGAATGCCGCTTTTTCAAATGGTAAATTTGGAGGCAATAATAGTGTATTTTTCTTGACTATACGTTCAGGAACAACTATATATTCTGCATATGCTCCATTTAGCAAGTCCAAATGTTCACATAAATTGTACTGACCTCTTTTACAGTAGAAACATTCGCCGCATGGTGCGGAATTAGCACAGACAACTCTGTCTCCAACTTTTACATTGCTTACACCATCAGAAATTTGAGCAACAGTACCTGCAAATTCGTGCCCGAACCCTGACGGAATATGTTTTATCAACACAGGATGACCACGTCTAAAAGTTTTCACATCAGTTCCGCACGTTAGTGCAGCTTCAACTTTTACAAGAATCTCGCCTTTTTCCAAAGGTTTTATCATTGTGTCTTCGTATTTAATATTTCCGGGTCCGTAGTATAAAATTGCTTTCATATCTTTTACTTTATATATTTAATAATTGTATCAGTAATATCATCTCCGCCATACAGAACTGCAGATTTGGGCAAGACGAGCGTATACCCCATCTCTGAAGCCTTTTTGCTGATTTGCTCTGTTATAATTTTATCAGCTTCTTTTATACTTTCTGCGTACTCTTTTATATTTTCCGCTCTTTTTTGTGTAAGCTGATTTTCATATCTCAAAACAGATTCTTTTTGTTCTTTTACGGTTTTTTGTTTTTTTACATCCGCTTTTGCAGTTTGTATAAACGCTTCCAATTCTTTTTGTTTTGCTTGCTGTACCTTTTTCATTGATTTAACTGCTGAAGACGACGATACAATTTTATTAACGTCTACTACTGCAATTTTTTGAACTTCTGCCATTGCAGACATAGTAGAAAATAATCCCCATATTGCAATAACAGTCAAAAACTTTTTCATTATTTACTATTCCTTATCAACAATAAAACCGCTAGAATTATTATACTTATTGAGACAAATATTGCAACAGGCAGCCCAAATATATAAGTTACACTATCGATTCTATAATGCTCCACAAATATTCTTGCAACCGAATACATTATCAAATAAATAAGTGCAAGATTACCTTCTTTTTTCAGCTTTTGAGATTTCATAATAAAGAACAATATCGCAAATATTATTATATCAAGTATACTTTCGTACAAAAAAGCCGGATGGAAGAATTCATTCTCCAAATAAGGAATATGCCTAAATTCAGGTGCAATATATAATTTCCAAGGCAAATTTGTGGGAGTTCCGTACGCCTCCGAATTAAAAAAGTTTCCCCATCTTCCTATAGCTTGAGCTAGTGCCAATCCTACCGCTGATATATCACAAAGCTTGGGGAATGATATTTTATGCCGTTTAGAAAATATATAAACTCCCAGTAAACCGCCTATAATGGCGCCATGTATCGAGATTCCGCCATGTCGGATAGCAAGTATTTCCGTCGGAAATTTTAAATAAAATGCAAAATCCATTAGGCAATAGTATAATCGTGCTCCTAAGATTCCAAATATAATACAATACGGAGCCATATCTATAATTGTATCTTTTTTTAATTTGTAATATTTTGATGCTACAAAATCAGACACTAATGTACCGACTGCAATAGCAATTGCCAGCATTATGCCATAATAATATATACGAACTCCACATACAGTACACAATATTTGAGAAGGAGATGTAAACATTATTCCTTAACTTCTTCCTTCTTCTCGCCTGATATAAATTCTTCGGATTGTTTTATCATCTCGTCAATAGAATCTCTATCTTTTATATCAGCAGCCATTTCAATATATTTGTTTAAATTATCTATTGCTAACTGTTTTAATTCTTTTGCCTTTGCGATATCTTCATCTGCAGGCTCTGTTTTCTTAGGAGTTTCTTCAACCGTATCTTCACTTTGAGCATCTTCTTCCGGCTCAAGAATTTCATCAGCCATAGATATTTGTGCAACACCCAATGAATAATAAAAATCTGCAAAGTCAGGTTTAATTTTTATTCCGTCTTCAAGTGCCTGAATAGCTTTGTCATATTTTTTAGCACTTATAGCGGCAACCCCCAAATTATAATATGTTTGATACATAGTAGCATCTAAGTCTAAACTAGCTTGTAGCCTGTTCATTGCAGATTCATAGTCACCCTTTTGCATGAACTCTGCAGCCTTATTATTAAGTTCCTGTACTGCAATATTATTTATACAAGCAGTTGAAATGACCGCAACAATTAAAACTGATACTATCATCAAAGCTTTTTTCATATATAAAATTCCCTCTTATTCTCATTTATAATATCGGTATTCTAGTATACAAATACTAAATAATCAAGATTGTAACAAATTTTTCATATATAAGTATGATAACCATTTTTCTTATAAAAAAGAGGTATAGATTTTTCTATACCCCTTTATTACTATACTTTATAATTCTTAGCACAATGCGCAAGAACTATTTGCAAACTTTTTTATTGATTCAACCTTATCCAAATGTTCCCACGGTATATCTATGTCTGTTCTGCCGACATGCCCATAAGCGGCAAGTTTTTGATAAAATTTTCCGCCATTTTTAGCCGGCAGATTTCTTAAATCAAAGTTTGAAATTATTGCAGCAGGTCTCAAATCAAAATTCTTTCTTACAATTCCGGAAATTTCATCATCTGAGATTTTTCCCGTTCCGAATGTATCAACAAAAATTGAAACAGGCTCTGCAACACCAATAGCGTACGCAAGTTCTATTTCGCATTTATCAGCCAACCCTGCTGCAACTATATTTTTTGCAACATATCTTGCCGCATAAGCCGCTGAACGGTCAACTTTCGTAGGATCCTTGCCTGAGAATGCGCCACCGCCATGACGAGAATATCCGCCATACGTATCAACAATAATCTTGCGGCCGGTAAGTCCTGTATCGCCTTGAGGGCCTCCAACGACAAACCTTCCTGACGGATTTATCAAAATTTTCGTTTCTGAATCAGGTTTTATTGATTCTGTCTCAAATACGTAATCAATTACTAATCTTTTTAAATCATTATTAATTATTGCTTGAACTTTTGAGTTGTCGCTTATTCCGTTAATTTCTGCACAGTGTTGGGTAGAAAGAAGAACTGTGTGTATTCTTGAAGGCTTTCCGTCAACATATTCAACAGTAACTTGTGATTTACCGTCCGGTCTTAAGTAACTTAAAAGACCTTCTTTTCTTACCTGTGCAAGTCTATAGGAAAGTTTATGAGCTAAACTAATCGGTAACGGCATAAGTTCGGGGGTTTCATTACAAGCATATCCGAACATTATACCCTGATCTCCTGCTCCTATATCAGAAGTTTCTTTAGAAGATGTATCTGCATTTTCACTTCTTGTTTCAAATGCCTTATTAACTCCGCCTGCAATATCAACGGACTGCTCATCTATACTTGTTAGTACTGCACAGGTATCAGCATCGAAGCCACCTGACGCGGTTCCTGTATAACCTATATTTTTAATTGTATTTCTTACAACTTGCGGGATATCAACATAACAGTTTGATGTAATTTCTCCGCAAACCAATACCATACCTGTAGTTGCAGTTGTTTCTGCCGCAACTCTTGAAGACGGATCTTTTGTTAAAAATTCATCTAAAATTGCGTCTGAAATTTGGTCGCATACTTTGTCGGGGTGTCCTTCCGTCACGGATTCGGACGTAAATAAAAATGTTTTTGATGTCATTATTTGTCTCCTTAATTTATACTTACCGGTAAGGTTTTTAATTCCGACCCGGTTACACATTAGCAATATTCTATAATAGAGGTATAAAAAAATCAACAATTGTAAAAAATACAATTTAAAATTAGCCGACTAACCAATTCAAAAATAATAAGATTTTATTTTTAATATAATCATTAAATCTTTTTCATACTTCCAGCTATTCTTAATTCCAAGAGCCTGCGGGCTCTTTTTTTTTATAAAAAGAAACAATGAACTGAAAGTGTACATTGTTTCTTTTTATATTCTGTTATACTTATACTGTTTTATTTATATATAACTTGTCTGTTATTATCGAGTATTGAACCTGCACATCCAAGTCCGGATCTCACAGAATTTTCATTGCAAGTATATACTGAACCTGAGCTATCGGCATTATTACCGGCTCCGGCTGATAAAGATATATCACCGCCAGGTGGTGCAAAAAGCCGGTTAAAAACAGCACTTCCGTCTGCAATCACAGCACCGCCTCTATCAACAGTGAGTGAGAACAAGTCTCTTCCAAATACGTTCGGTCCGTTATTTACTCCGTTTATATCAACCATTAAAGTTGTAAGCGGTCCTCTATAAGAACCAAATTGGTTAGGGTAGTTGTTCGCATCAAAATTCCTAAAATTAACCTGGTTTCCTCTCTCATCTGAAATTAGTATTGCAGTATTGTTTGAAAGGATTAGTTTGTTTCTGTTGTCATAATCTTCTGCTCTCATATTATTCATATCCCAGTATCTTGGTGGTGTGCTGAAACTTATATTATTGCCCGGAGCGACTGCTGCGCCTCTTATACGGGTTGCCAGATTTCCCAGATATTGGTTGCCGGCATTTGCATTACCTGCATAAATAATTTGTAAATCCGGAGTGTTATTATCATATAAAATGCGTTGATTTGTAAGTTCGATAGTAGCTACTACTTTTTCCAATGATGGTCCGATTGAAGCATTAGAAGCATCCTGTATAAGTGCCGGAGCTGTAAGTGCTGCAACTACACCAATTATACCTAATGTTATCAGAACTTCCGCTAAAGTAAATCCTCTTTTTTTCACTTTTTAACCTCTCTTCTTTATATGTTTATAATATCATGTTATTGCATTTTTGAAAAGAATATCAATAAAAGTCAAGTTGATTTTATCATATCTTTTTGATATTCTAAGTTGGTTAGATAGTAAAGAGGAGTTTTACATATGGATTTAATGAAAGGTAAAAAAGGGATTATATTTGGGGTATCTAATACGCATGGTATAGCATACGGAATTGCAAAACAATTGTTTGAAGCGGGAGCAGATATTGCATTTACATATGCAGGCGAACCTATGGAAAAAAGGGTTCGTCCTATTGCTGAAAGTATGAATTCCAAGTTAATTATGAGTTGTGATGTTACAAAAGAGGATGAAGTGAAAGCTGTATTCAAGGAATGTGAAAAAATATACGGAAAACTTGATTTTGTAATTCACGCTGTTGCTTTTGCTCCAAAAGAAGATTTAATGGGAAGATTTGTAGACACATCAAAAGAAGGTTGGGATATTGCGCTTGGTGTAAGTGCATACTCGCTTGTTACAATCTGCCGCAATGCTGAACCTATTATGAATGAAGGAAGTTCTATTTTTGCAATGACATACTTAGGCTCTGTTCTATCCGTTCCGAGTTATAACGTAATGGGTGTTGCAAAGGCAGCATTGGAGTCTGCTATGAGATTTTTGGCTGTCGATCTCGGTCCTAAAGGTATAAGAGTTAACTGTTTATCTTCAGGCCCTGTTAAAACACTTGCTTCAATGGGTATAAGCGGATTCTCAAAAATGTTAAAAGCCGCAGTTATGAGAGCACCATTAAAGAAAAATGTTTCTTTGGAGGATGTTGGTAAAGCAGGCTTATATTTAGCATCTGATTTGTCAAGCGGAACAACCGGTGAAGTTATATACTGTGATTGCGGATGCCATTCCGCATATGCTTCTGCTGAGGAAATGGATGTTCTATCCAATTCGGAAGCATAATTGTTAAATTTGTATGGGGCTTGAAATATAGCCCCATAATCAATTAAAGGATATATGTATGAAAAAATTTGTAACACTTTTATTTTTATTATCTGCTCTTGTATACGGAGGAGATAAAGCTTCTGCCTTAACTTATGAAGAAGGGCTGGAGCAAACGAAGCCTATGGCATTATTAATATACGCTGATTGGGCTGATGATTATAATGACATGCTTCAAGCTTTTGATAAAATGGAGGGCAAAAATAATAAATTTAACTTTATCAGAATGAATATTGCCGATAAGAGTACAAAGGCATTTAACAAAAGTTTTCATATATACCCGGGACTGCCATATGTTTTACTGTTTAAAGACAGGGGCAAAATTTCAAGATACTTGAAAAAAGACTGCGTTCTTAACGAATCATGCTTTAATGAAAGGTTGAAATTATTTAGTAATTAATTTTACTGTTTAAGCTAATTATTTCTGATTGTTTTATATAAAATGTAAAGTTTTGTAAACATTTTTTCCTTTTATGAAATTCGTCAAAAAAAAAATACTTTATATATGTAGTTAATAGGAACGACGATATTATCAGAAAGGAGCCGATTATGGCACACGATTCAATAGCAGCAATTGGCGCAAAAAGCCCTAAAGAGATAATCAAAG
The DNA here is from genome assembly GCA_017480425.1 of bacterium. GTDB lineage: Bacteria > Cyanobacteriota > Vampirovibrionia > Gastranaerophilales > Gastranaerophilaceae > CAG-196. The sequence continues at coordinate 44,979 of JAFVAR010000052.1, forward strand.
AGCAATCTCATAATCAAGGAACCGCAGCCTTTTTGGCACAAGTACAACCGGTTTCTATATTTAATGCAACCGGCGTTTCTGGGGATACAAATAAAATAGGAGACATGTTGAGCGGACAAAAATGTTAATTGACAAGCTCAATATATAAGATTTGAAGGCGCTTTATCAATATAAGCGCCTTTTTGATATAATATATTATTATGAGCGAATACGATAAAATGATATCCGGAAATTGGCACTATCCTGAAAAAGAAAATTTACCGGAGTTAAGAAATGCACAAAGAAATAGGCTTCTTAAATTTAATAATGAAGAAGACGATATTGAACGAAAATTGTTATTAAAAGATATTTTAGGAAACATAGGTGTAAATTGTTTTGTAACTCCTCCGTTTTTCTGTGATTACGGAATAAATACAACATTCGGCAATAATGTGTATTTGAATGCAAATTGCGTAATATTGGATAGCGCAAGAGTAACCATTGGCGATAACACACTACTTGGACCAAATGTACAAATATATACTCCATTTCATCCTATAGATTACAAAACCAGAAATACCGGTGTGGAGTGCGCAAAGCCTGTAAACATAGGCAAAAATTGCTGGCTTGGAGGAAGTGTAATAATTTTACCGGGAGTAACAATTGGTGATGGATGCGTAATAGGAGCAGGAGCAGTTATTACTAAAGACATTCCTAAAAATAGTATCGCTGTCGGAAATCCTGCAAAGGTTATAAAAACAATCAATCAGTAACTTTTTGCTTAAAGACGTGTCCTTTTCTGTCTTTTTCAATATTAGGAGTATCAATTTCAAACACATAAGCATCAGCAGGAGCCAAATTTACCCTCAATTCGTTCTGATAAGGTTGAAATTCACTTTTTTCTCCATATTCAGGAACCATATTTACAAGTTTTTGGTTTTTCTTTAATCCAGGAATCTCAATAATGCCTGTTACACGTCTGTTTGGATTTTTATTGGCAACAACGAGAATAGTTCTTCCGTTATTATGCCTTGCATATGTAATAATCTGATCTTTTTTATCTTCTCTTTTGTGAAGTTCAATAAAACTGCTGTTTCTGTCTGCAAGAACATCCAAATTCTCTGAACGCATCTTTAAACACCCCTTCAGAACTCTTTCTATATCAGGGTGATCCCCTCCGGGTTTTCTCGAAAGATTAAAGATTGCAAGTCTGTATCGGTGTTCATCCATTACATCATTATTTGTAAAGGTTTCTTCGTTTTTTGTACCTCTGTACTTATAATCGTAGTAATCACCGGACTGGAATCCGTCAACAAAATACGGATTACACATAGGAATTGTTGATTGTAAAACCGTCGTTAATTTACAGAAATTTTCTCCGCCATGAATCATGGAAGAACTGTCATCGTGAGTTAAAAATGAACCTATCAGACTCTTACCTGCCGGCAATCTGTGAGACATATCCAAATTCATTTTCACATAATCATTAAATTCTTTCGCATTCTTCCAATCATGAAAAATATGGTATTGTCCGTAATAATCATCAAATCCGGCTCTTAAGAGATCTTCCGGTCTATCATACATCATATTTACTTGAGGAGATGCACATTCATAAGTATAGCTTTCCCCAAGCCAGCCAAATTCAGGGTCTTTTGTATGTGAATATGTAATAAGTTTATCCCAAAATTCAGTAGGTTTCGCTCTTGCCACATCAGCTCTTATACCGTCAAGACCTAAGTCAATGCAGGCATCTACATATTGTTTATGCATCTCATATAATTTTGGATTTAATTCTCTGTGAGTTTCATCTGCCCACGGTTCAAACATTCTTATGTCTGCCCATCCCTGCGGAGTTTTATCTTCTCCGTTCCTGCCGAATGCCATAAGTTCAGGCTCGGCTTCAAACAAATCAACAGAGGCACAACTTGGCAAGTCAAGCATTACCTTTATGTCTCGTTTATGACATTCATCTATAAATGCCCTAAATTGTTCATTTGCACTCCTCGGGTCGTTTTTATCTATTAACATCGGATCTATTGCTAAATCTCCGTTATCTTCTACAAACTTTGCAGGAGAATACAAGGAGCCTGCGGTACCCATTGCGTTTTTCTTTCCTGTCGGATGAATAGGAAGTATGTGCAATGTATTTATTCCGTCAGCTTTTAATTCATCAAGTCTTGAAATCGCACTCAAAAATGTACCGTTTTTTTCTCCTGTACATAATGTAATTTTATCATCGCCATTCAAATCTTCGGCAGTAAAAGTTCTTGGAACTATTGCCATCATAACTGATTCATTATTTTGTATCATTGAGCGAAGATTATTTTTATATTGAAAATTCTTGTTAGCATTTTTATCAACCTTTTTTACAGCAGGTGTATTTATCATCGCTAAGTTATCAAGGTATTTTGCCGATAATTCAGAATTATTCTTAACAGTTTTTTGTTCATCTTTGCTAACTGATACCTGATAATTTGATGATTTAAAATTAATGGGTTGAATTTTACTTATTTGCATCATCGCTCACCTGCTTCTGTACTTTTTTAATATTGTGTGAATTTGTAATTTTGCCGAAAAAGAACTGAGATAACAGCGCAATTCCTAAAATTGAACCGCCTATAACGGAAGCTTTTCTCAGCCATGTTTGATTTCCGTATCTTCTTTCAGCTGCTTTTTTTGCAAAATCTATAGGAGTTTGACCGACTAAATTAAATTTTGACATTCTTGTCACAGAATCCTGAGTAAATTTGTTTTCACCGCCAACTTTATGATTTGGTTTATTAAAGTCAATATCGTTATTTCCCATTACTTGTTTAAATCTGTTTATGTAAGATTGGAATCTTGCAAGAGTATTTCCGTTTGAAAGATTTTCTGTAGTACCCATAGCCTCTTTCATTTCTTGAGAAACATTACCGTCCCATACTGTATTCATAATATCTTTATATAACTCAGGATTATTTACTGTTCCGAGTTTTGCAGTATGCTGAGAAGTATCGGCACCTAAAAGAGCATCTCTGCCAAGCTGTGTTATTTTTTTGCCATATTCTGTATTTCTCATAAATTTTTGTTCATCTGTAAGAGTTTCTGCAATTCTATAGTTATCCATTGTATGCAGGATTCGGTTGAATGAATCTTTAACACCTTGATATCTTTCAATAATTCTTGTTACATCATAACGTTTGGAAGAACCTACACCTTTCGCTTGTTCTTTTACATAATCTATTCCTTTAAGATTTGTATTTTGCTCCATTGTTACGTCAAGAATCTTAAATAAATTTTCTCTCGTATCAACTGAATTAGCCAACTCGCTTACGTCTTGTGAAACAAGTCTGTGAATAGTATTAGAGAATTTTCCTCCTCCTGCATTATTCAATCTTTTTGCAGTCTTATTATAATTGTTTTCTATTGCAGTTATTAAATCCTTAATATGAGATGCGTCTTCTGATTTACCATGCAATTTTATTTCCATCTCTTCAATAACTTTTGTAAGTTTATTAACAGCCTTTGAATATTTTGTGCTGTCTTTTGCAAGAACTTCCATTTTTTCTTCCAGAATTTTCTTTGCAGCATCTTCTGATTCTCTCATCAATTTTAAATCTTTGTATTTAATATCAAGAACATCGAAAAGTGTATTTTCAAATTTTTCATATGAACGGGCAAGTACAGACTCCTGTGTCGCTTCAAATTTTGTAGATTTACATTTTTTAAGAATTTTAGAATTTTGTTTAAATTCGCCTAAAATTTTCGCAAAATCAACAGTTTCTTTAATCGCTTGCTCACTCAGTATATTTGCAGGTTTCTTCTTTAAGTTGAGAGATATACTGTCTATAATTCTTTCGCCCTCTCCTCTTAAATAATCTTTGTTAGATATTGAAGTTTCTTTATTTATTTTTTCTTCAAACAGAGTTCGCAATTCATTTTTTAAAGTTTGAATTTCATCTGAAGTAATTTCTCCGGAATGATTTGTAACTCTGTTTAATACTGACTTTAGCTCGCTTTCTGTCGGAACAAAAGTTCTCTCCAATGCGGTTTTATTCCTACAGCCTATATTTGATTTTATTGTACTTATAATATCTTGGGCAGTTGATTCTGAATATGCAAATCCTCCATTTCCGCTTCTGAATAATTTTGCTAAATCATCCCTGATTCCTCTTGATATATTTTCATCCACATTTTCTGTAAGAACAGCTATAACTTTATCCATTTCTTCTTTTGGAAGTTCTTTTCCTTTAAAATTAGACAGTAACGTCTCAATTTTTTTACTTAATTTGTTTTCTGCGACATCGCTAACTTGTTCAGACATTTCAGTCGTTTTAGCAAGCATTTTTGATATTTTTGAATTATTTCCCGCATTTCTTACAAGTTCTAATGTCGGTGATACAAGTTTTTCCAATCCGCAACATGTAAGTGCGGTAAGAACAGGTGTTGCAAAACCTGCCGTCAACATCCACAAAGTATTATTTTGTGTCGCAATTTTCCTCATTTGTTCTTTTATTAAATCATGCCTGTTTTGTATATCACGAGGAATTCCCATTCGATCACCAATAACATCTAAGTCTTCATCAAGGTATTCTCCTCTGTACATATCAAAAGGAATATAATTACTGTCTTGGAATACCGATTTCTTACGTCCTTGATCGTCTATATATTCTTTTCCTATATCAAATCCGTGTACTGCTCTTGAAGGGGTATTAATTGCAATTTTCGGATATAGTGACATTGCAGCAAGGAAAGTTCCTAAACCTACATATTCCATTACTCTTGCTTTAGGGTCTGTCGTTCTTGATGCTAAATATGCTGCGATTCCTATACCGCCAAGTTTTAATCCTACATCATTTAACCTTCCGGTCTGATGGTCATTTGCATTTCCACCAAACCCATCCTTTACTGCTTTAATATCATAAGCAATATCCTTAACCCAATATTTTGGAATTGATGTCAAGGTATCATGAACCAAATGACCTTCTGCAGGAAGCGGTTTTATGTAACTTTGCGTTTTTATAGCACCTTGAGCATCTCTGTATGTCACATTAGGCTTTTTACTATCTATATTCGGTTGTACAGGATTAATTGCCATCTTAGATTACCGTACTTTCTTGATTCTTGTCTATTATATTTTTATTTGCCAGTTTACCCATATGTTTTGCTTTATAAATAACATTTGCAACACTGCCTGCTGTCAGAACTGTTGAAAATACTATCCAGGCTTTACCGGCATGTTTCATATATCCGCTGGTCCCTTTTTCTCCTGTCCACAGAGTTTTACAACCTTTTAGGAAGGCTTTACCAAATGCTTTTGAAATATCTACAAAATTATTACCAAAATTTTTCATTTTGCCGGAAATTTTTGCACCTAATCCCTCGCCGGGTCTTGAAATATGACGCTTTCTTTGTGACACTGCATTGAAGAAGTCGCTCCACGAACTTTGCATTGCAAGTCCGACACCTGCAGCCGCCCAAGCATATGATGAAAGACTTTTCGCGGTTTTTGTTGCTGAAATTATACTTTGTATAATCGGGGTTGTCTCTGTTACGGAATCATTCAAATTATCGCCTAACCCAAGCTTTTTAGCAACATTGTCGTAATACTTAACACCATAATTTTCATCTTTTGCAAGTAAATCTTTCCTAAAAAACTCTCTGCTGTCAAATACTTTCCGCTGCTGATGTTGCGGAAATATATCAGCTTCTGCCCCGGGTTTTGTCGGCAGCGGATAATAAACATTTCTGTAAGGAAGTTCTATATCGACACCGGTTGACCACGCTACTGGTCGTGTTACTAAATCATTTGCAAGAGTTTTAGCAACCCCGTAAAGCACTACTCCAAGTGCCATTTTTTTACCTTTGTCACCCGCAAAAATTCTTGATTTTGGAGATAAATGTTTGTTTACAAGATTAAATAGTCCCATAAACATTGCACTACCTGCCAAATATGGAATTATCCCCATTGAAAGAAATTCATAAAAATCAGAATTTACATCTCCTCTTAATCCTTTTACCGGGTATTCTATGATTGCACTCATTGTTTTATCGTACTTTTGGTTAACACGAGTTCCAAGAGTGTTAGGAAGAATCGTTGATTCTTCGTTTTGCTTCTTTTCAGGCTTCTCCCGAAAATTAATTCTTGAATCTGTAAAACTGACTTCCTTAATCATACGAACCCCATTGGTACCTATATATAAAAAGTCTTAGAATAACTTTTTTTTGCTATTTAAAAAGCATGTACTTAACATTTTGTTACAATATACGTTACAAAAACGCCATAATACGCACAGTATCATATTAACAATAACAAATTTTTATTACAATAAATATGAATATTTTATTTACATAACATTACACTTATGCGCTTTTTACTTCATTCTTTAGTTGGAATTATTTGATAATTTGGTATAGTTAATATATTTCTTGCTATAGAATAGAATATTTATTATGGAAATTAGCATTTCAGACAAATATTGTATAATTACACCGCTCTCACCCAAAATACAAAACAGTGATATAAAACGCTTGTCCGATATAATAAATCAATGCAAAAATTTCAATATCGGGCTGGATATGAGTACAGTTAAAGATTGTACAATAGATTTCTTTGAAAACATACGTAAGTTTAATAACATAAGCCTTTTTAATATTCCATCCGATATTTTTGTAATTTTAACAATTATGAAACTTGATAAAACTATAAATTTATATGTCACGAAAGAAGACTTTATCAAAAGCTATCACAGAGTTTTGACCCGTAATCTAAAAAGCATAAAATAGGTTATTTTTATACAATAAGTGTAAAAAATACAACAAAAGGGTTGAAAAATTTTTCTTTTTGTGTTAACTTACTCATGACATACTTTCTGTATAGTTATTTATCCAAACCGGAGTGCGGAAAAATAGAAAGACAGTCACCTAACAAGTTCTTTAGTCAAGGTTAAAAGAATTTAGGAAAGACATCTTTTTAGAGTAACCAAACGAGAACAAAGTGAAACCGTAGGGAGGATTTTTGAGAATGGTATACAGGAACCAATTTACAAAATAATACGAGGATTTCAATGATTAGAAAAACAGTCTTAGTAACTATTGCATTGTTAGCCACACTGTGCGTAAGGGTACAAGCTGCACCAGCTCCGGAAAATATTGTAAAGGAAACAATTGTTAAACACTCTATTGAAATGAATGTTGATCCGGCATTAGCACTAAGCATTGCAAAAAAAGAATCCGGATTTAAACACGAGTTAAAAAGTTCTCACGGTGCAGTCGGAGTATTCCAACTCCTACCGTCGACAGCAAAACATATGGGATACAACCCGTATTACTTAAGTGAAAATATTAAGGCAGGATTAACATACTACAAAATGATGTATAAAATGTTTGGTTCTACAGAACTTGCTCTCGCCGCATACAATGCAGGTCCGGGTAATGTCAAAAAGTACGGAACTGTTCCGCCATATGCGGAAACAAAGCGCTTTGTCAGCCAGATTATGCTTGAATATAACAGACAAAAGAAAAACCCTGACCCTGCTATTGCAAAAGTTAAAAATGCAAATACGCCGGCTGCGGAAACAAAAAAAGCAGAAGTTAAGCCAACACCAATTTCAACAGAAACTCCTGCTGTTAATGAGATTCCGGAAGTTAAACAAACAGAACCTGTTATGGAAATTTTATAAATGTTATTTTCATAAAAAAAGGATGGCTAAATGCCATCCTTTTTTTATCTTATTATACACAGATTTATGCTTTTATAAGTAAACTTGCACCTATTACACCTGCTGTATTACCCAGCTGTGCAGGAACAATCTCAACTTCCCTTTGTATTGTCATTGCTCGTTTTGCAATTGTTTCTCTTATCGGGTCAAACAATATCTCACCTGCTTCAGCGACTCCACCGCCTATAATGATTTTTTCAGGATTAAGAAGGTTTACTACGCTTGTTAAACCCATTCCGATATATTCACCCATTACTCTGAATATCTGTCTCGCAACAGGATCACCTTCTTTTGCGGCAACTGCTACTATATACGGTGTAATGTCAGGATTAGCAAGTTCTCTGTACTTCGTTGATTTTCCTCCTCTAATATATTCTTCAGCCATTGCTACAATACTCGGACCGGAAGCATAAGCTTCCAAGCATCCTCTGTCACCGCAACCGCAAAGCGGACCACCTGCCATATTTAACTTTATATGTCCAAGTTCACCTGCTGCATTATTTGCTCCGCGAACAAGTTTTCCGTTAATTACCAAACCTGAGCCTATACCTGTACCCACTGTAATACACACAAGGTTTTCACACCCTACACCTGCACCGTAGTTTAATTCTCCTAGGGCAGCTGTCCTTACATCATTATCTACACGGGTAGGAATTCCAAATTCTTTTTCCATTATACTTGCAATTGGAACATTAACCCAACCCGGAATATTCGGAGCAAGCCTTACTACACCTTTTTTACAGTCAATTTGCCCAGGAAAGCCAAAACCCATACCTTCTATATCAGTAGCTTTCATTTTTGTTTCCTTGAGTAAATCTCTTATTGCATCCTTCATACTGTTTACAGTATATTCATACCCCATTTCCGCTCTTGTCGGAATAGAATTTGAATAGATAATTTTTCCTTTATCACTTACCAATGCTATCTTTACGTTGGTTCCGCCAACATCAACACCTATTCGTTGTGCCATTTATAAATCTCCTTCCTATAATATAACAGCAGGTATATACTATCATAAACATACGCCAAATAAAAATTTTAGATTGGTAATTAGGTGTTAGGTGTGCAAATGTTATTTTTTTGATAGTATGTGAAAGAGAGGATTTTTATGAGCGTAAACCAATTTATTAAACCAGTTACCACAGAAAGAAAGGATTGCTTATATATAGGCGGATGCAATTTATATGAGCTTGCACAAAAATATTCTACACCATTGTATGTTATTGACGAAGAAACATTGCGAAGAGTTTGTCACGAGTATAAATCAGCATTCAATGATTATCCTAATGTTAAAATGATGTACGCATCAAAAGCATTATGCACATCTGCAATTGCAAGAATTCTTGATAGTGAGGGTTTCGGATTTGATACTGTTTCAGCCGGAGAAATCTATACCGTATATAAAGCCGGAGCAGATATGTCAAAAGTATTATTTAACGGCAACAACAAAACTCAAAGGGAAATAGAATTAGCTTTGGATTTAAATGTCGGCAGGTTTTCTGTAGACAATTTTTATGAAGCAGAATTATTGAATAAATTAGCTTTACAAAAAGAAAAAAATGTTAAAATACTTCTGAGAGTGACCCCAGGAATTGAATGTCATACTCACGATTATATTAAGACAGGGCAGTCAGATTCGAAATTCGGATTTGATATTTCACAAATTGATAAAATAGTAGAACTTATACTTGATAAATATAAAAATATCGACTTGAAGGGAATCCATGCTCATATTGGTTCTCAGATATTTGAACTTCAATCGTATTCCGATGAAGTTCAGATTCTGATCGATGAATTAAACAGAATTAATAATAAGTTTTCTTTGAATTTAAATGAACTAAATATTGGCGGAGGGCTCGGAGTAAAATACACAAATTCAGACCAACCTCCTTCAATATCAGATTTTGCGAAATCAATTCATACTGTTCTTAACAGATGCAAAAGTAAACCTGTAGTATACATTGAACCCGGTCGAAGCATAATTTCAACAGCCGGAGTTACATTATATAAAGTAGGAAGTTCCAAAATACTTCCTAACAAAAAATATGTTGCACTGGATGGCGGAATGGCTGATAATCCCCGTCCGAGTATGTATCAGGCGGAATATACCGCAGAGGTAGTTAATAATACAAATGGCAGAAGCATAGAAAAAGTTACTTTAGCAGGCCGATTTTGTGAAAGCGGTGATATTATTATAAATGATATTGAACTGCCGGAACTTTATCCGAATGACGTTGTGTGTATATATAATACCGGAGCATACAATTATTCTATGGCTTCAAATTACAATAAAGCTGAAAGACCTGCTATGGTACTTGTAAATAATTCACAATCTGATATGATAGTATATAGAGAAAGTTTAGAAGATTTAATTGCTAAAGATAATATTCCCGATAGGTTGAGAAAGTAAATGACTGACTACTTTATTACGATTCTGCAAAGCTTAATAGCACCGCTTCAAGGTTCATTGAACTGGGTTAATTTTGTTGAAATCGGTATTATTGTTATAACGCTTTTTGTATTTTATAAAAAATTTATTCAAAATACTCAATCGGAAAAACTTGTAAAAGGTTTGTTTTTTCTTGTATTTTTATGGTTGTTCAGTGAAATTTTAATAATAATAGATTTAAGGATACTAGGTGTATTTCTACGTTCACTGGTAGCACTGATATCACTGAGTCTTATCGTTATATTTCAACCGGAACTCAGAAGATTTTTGGGATATCTTGGGCAGCCCGGCTTTATAAGAAAAACTTTTTTCTCATCAGGCGGAATTAATGAACACAGAGAAGAAGATGTAGATATAATTAAAGAAATAATTGAATCTGTTAAATATTTAACAAAGACGAAGACAGGTGCACTTATTGTTTTTCAAAAAGACATGAATGCTGCTCTTTATTCTGATGTCGGAACAAAAATAGATGCAATAATTTCAACAGAGCTTATTTTAACAATATTTCACCCGAATACTCCGCTCCATGACGGTGCTATGGTTATTGACGGGAATAAAATTCATTCTGCCGGTGTCCTGCTTCCGCTAACAGAAGATCCGAAATTAAGTTGGAAGTACGGTACTCGTCACAGAGCCGCAATAGGAATGTCGGAAGTTTCTGATGCTGCTTGTTTGGTTGTATCGGAAGAGACAGGTGATGTTTCGGTTTGTATGGATGGCATGCTGAAAAAATATGAAGATTTAATGACTCTTAAAACGGATTTAGAATCAATTTTGGGTATTAAACCTGTAGACGAACAGCGTTCCAGACATATTAATATATTTGACATTTTAAGAGGAAAATCCCAATAATATGTTATTTCACAAAAAGAAACATGAAATTGTAAAAAAAACAAAAGGTCAAATTGTAAGAGAATATCTTTCACGTGCATTTTTTATAACACTTGGAGCTTTTATCACAGCTGCTGCCCTAGAGACATTTCTCTTACCTAATAACATTATTGACGGTGGTGTTATAGGTCTTTCTATGATGCTCCATTACATTACCAAGTGGAACTTGGGTTTACTGATATTCTGCATAAATATACCGTTTATATTATTGGCATTGAGAAAACTGGGGTATAAATTTGTAATTCAAACAGTTTTTGCAAACGCTATGCTGGCAATAGCCACAAATATATTAAACGGGTTTAAAGTTACCGAAGATTTAATTCTATCGGCAGTATTCGGCGGTATAATACTCGGATTCGGTGTCGGTTTAATTCTTAGAAATAATGCCTCACTTGACGGAACAGAAATGGTTTCAATAACTATTTCCAAAAAATTGAAGATTATTTCGGTCGGTGAATTGTTAATGTTTATAAATCTTTTCATATATACGGGAGCAGGATTTCTTCTTGGTTGGGATAGAGCATTATATTCAATTCTGACTTATTATATAGCTTCAAAAGTAATAGATGCCGTACTTGAAGGCCTTGATAAATCAAAATCAGTACGAATCGTTTCGGATTATCACAGAGAACTCGGTGATGCGATTATGAAAGAATTGGATATTAGTGTCACTTATTTGAGAGCCTTGGGCGGATATTCCAGACAAGAAAAAATTATTACATATTGTGTTGTAAATAAATTTGAAATTGCAAAACTTAAGGATTTGGTTCACTCGATTGATCCAAAAGCATTTATTGTAACAGAAGATGTCCATGAAGTTGAAGGTGTCAGAGTAAAAAAACGCACTCATTAATATCTGTATTTGTCCCCCTACTGGACATAAGGGTTAAATTAGTATAAAATTTATTTATGTAGAGAGGATAATTATGGCAAAAAATATTGATACTATACCTATAGAGGTAATTATTCTAACGGTTGATCACGATATAAAGGGAACTGTACATGTATCAAAATATACCGATACAAATCGTGAATTAACCGATTTATTAAATGATAAAGAACGCAGATTTTTAGCGGTAACAAATGTTGAAATTTATCCTAAAAATTCCAACCAGCCTCCAAAGAGATATGACTTTTTAGAAATTCATATGGACTACGTTCTTATGGTGCATCCTACTTCTCAAGCATTGTTTAGAGAAAATCCAAAACAACAGGAAGACATTGCAAGATTTAGAGAACTCAGAGCAAAACTAAGTCAGACAAAACCGTTCTAGTAAAAGAGTAATAGGAGATATAATTATGGCAAAATTAATAAGACCTACTTGGGCAATAAGATGTACACAATCAAGCTGTAGAACTTTATTTGAAGTTGCAAAATTGGAAGGCGGAAAGCAGCAAGAGGTTATTTGTCCGAATTGCGGTGAGCATTATGTATATCCGATTTTGGAAGACGAAAATAATCAAGAATAATTTACTACAAATATCATAAAATGACGCCGAAAATATATTCGGCGTCATTTTGTTAAGTTTTGTAAAAATTAAATAAAAAATACTAAAGTTTTTTTTAAATGTGCCGTAAATATAATTAGAAGATAAGTAATACGGAGTTTTTATATGGCAGTTACAGGAGTAAACTTTGGAACCGGCGAAAACATACCTGAGCAAGGAAAAATTAATACAATACCAAAATTTATTAATACAGTTTTTCCAATTAATGAATGCTCCGGTGGCGAACCTGTTGAAGCATCTACAAATACAAGCAAAACTGCAAAAACAGCAAGCACAAAATACGTACCGAGTGAAAAAACAGTAAAAGCCATTGCAGATTCTTGGGCTGCAAAATGGAAAATATCAAACAAAAACGGAGAATTTACAAAGTTCGTAAGAAAACTTTATGACGTTGCATCAGCCCTTAATGTTACAAAATTAAACGGAGAGCGTGATAACAGATTCCCTCACAAAGAAGATCAGATTGTTGACGAAATTATGGGAATTTTTGCAAATGAATCCCAATTTAATACAAAATCAACTTCAAAAGATAATCTTTTTCACGGTATTTTTCAATTTTCTGCAGTTGGTATGCAAGAATGCGAAGATAAAGAATATCTCAAGAAAGCAGGACTAAAAAAATTATCAATGACCGAATTTAAACAACTCTCCAGAACTCGCCAACTTGATTATATGGTAGAATATGTAAAAATTTGTAAAAAATATTATTCAAAAATAGGGGATAACGAAGCAATTGCACCAAAACAACTTTATGCAATGATAAACTATCCAAAAGCAGGAAAACCAAATACTAAATTTAATGCAGGTACAAAAAAGAATCCTAAAATGAAATATTCTAATATTATAATTGAACAAAAAGCTGATACTATTGCAACAAAACAAAAAGAACGTGGTGGAATTAAAATTGTATAAAATCGTAGAAAGGATTTAATATGAATTTTGGAGTAAATTGTCAAGAATTTTTCAGAAGTTTGTTAAGTGATATTAAAGGTGAAACAGAAGTAAAACTAAACACATTATCGGAATCATTGCGTAAAAGCGCAAGTATATTTGATGTGAATAAAGATAAAGTTTTGGATTCAAACGAATTAAAAACATTTCTTGACGGATTTTATAAAGCCGATATGTCAGGAAAGACAACTGACGGTAAACTTTCAGATAAAGAAATAAGCACTGCTTATGAAAAGTATGATAATCGTTTTAAAAATGTAGGCTTGGAAGAAAAGAAACAGCTATTACTGGAAGTATATTCAAAAGTACTTGCTCAACAAATCAAAGCTCAAATCGACGGTGCCAGTGTTAACCAAAGAACATTAGAACGCTTGTCTAAAATAAATTCCGAAAACGTTGTAGATGTCCTAAAAGAATTCAACAGATTAAGTCCGAGTGAAACACTTGCATCCGCAATTGACAATGAATGGGGGCTTGATATAGAAACAGTAAAGAAATATATATGCAGACCTCTTGCTGAAAGAGCAAAACAAGTCGGAGCAAATGTCGGTTCATATGCAAATATAAAAGATATTAACGGAATAAATAATTACATTAACAAATCTATAAAATCTATAAGTACTCCAAATACAGCATCTACAGCCAATAATAGAACTGTGCATGTTATTAAAAAAGATGCAAATGGCGTAAATGTCGATTTTACGTACAACAGAGCATCTATAGAAGATTACGTAATAAATAGAGGAGTAGATTCCAGCGGTAGAGCATTAAGTTATTTTTCTGAAATTCCGAATATTAGGAAAAAACCCGCTAATGAAAGAACAAAAACTGAAAATAACTTATTAAAAGAGTTTGAAAATTATATCAGTACAGTATGTAAAGTAGGTGAGGAATACGGCGTTGATCCTAAATTTATTATTGCAATCACTCAAAGAGAAGTCGGATTTAAAGGTTTAAACCAGACTGCTGACGGAAAAAATAATCCGGTTACAGGAGGTAACGGAAAAGGTTATATGCAAATAACATCAGTTTGTGTTGTTGATGTAATGGGTGGCAGTGGTAATACAATCTCCAGTGCAAAATATACTACAGATAAAAATAATATTCCTAAATATGGCAAAGAAATGCGAGATTTACTAAAATCTCATGGGTTTAATCCTGACTGCAGTAAAAATTTAAAAGCCGGTGAAGCACAAAAAATTTGGGAGTATATCAAAAGCAATAAAGACCCTGAATTTAATATAAGATTTGGCACGTTGATGCTGCGCTATCAACTAAAAAAATCAAATGGCGATATGAGAATAGCAGCTCAAAACTATAATGGCCATCCAAAGCACAAAATTAACTACGGTAAAGCTGTTAAAAGTTTCTATGATAAGTTGACACTAACTCAAAACGAATTCAAAGCTTAAGCTATCATATAGTTATACACTTGATTCAAGGTATTCTCAAATGTGCTTTGACTGCCAAAGAACACATACATCTCAGCAGTGTTAGCACCAAGCATTTGCAGGTCTTTTACTTCTATAGGAGGACCCGCAGGAGTTGTTCTTGCAGGATTAGTCGGATTGGAAATTTGTCCTGTTGCTCTTAATATAGGTATGAGCAGGTTATTTTCATATACTTCATACTGGGTTAATCCTTTTGTTACAATTCCTATATTATTGACTTCTTCATCAATAAACAAACCTCTTTGCATAGGAGCAGTATTTGTTTTAACCTCAACGCCCCGTTTTTCAGGTAAATTTTCCCTGATATTATAATTCGGTTCAAAAGTACGTTTTATTATTGAATTCAAATCTTCAGAGAATACTTCTTTTATCGGTTCTTTTAAAATAAATTTTGTACATAGCATGTGGTCTCTTCTTGAGTTTTCCCATTCAAAATTTAATTTTAAGTAATGAGCGTTGCTGTCAAGTGTGACATACATTGAAATCGCATCCCACTTGCCTTCAAAATTAATTTTTAGAATAGCTCTTTGCGGAGTATTCATTACAACTTTTGTTCTTACGACCTCAAATTGACATCCTGCATCATTTTTATCCGGAGCATTATTATAACTGTCACCTAAATCAACATAATCTGTAATTAAGAATTTTGTTCCGTTAATAAGTACACTTTTATCAATTATTTGCAAACAAATCTCAGAGTTTTCTATAAAGCTTTCTGATACTCTTAACGTTGTATTGGTTTCAAGAATTGGAGTTAAGTACCCTTCATCTTGAGGAAGTACATCTTCTGCCTGAGCAAGATACCTATTTATAGTAGTATAGTCTTCTGTTATCGGGATTCTTTGAGTATCAGCAAGGAGGTTTGAAGGGAATCCCTTGCTTGAACTTAAAAATCTGAATTCAGGCATGTTTTCAGCAGATTCAAATTCTATATATCCGGTAAATGTTTTGTCTGAAAGATTAACTATTTTCCTTTCATCATAATCATACTTGAATTTAAGTTCATCAATTATTCCACATGCAACTTGTTTTATTTTTTTATATCTGATTAGATTTTCTCTGTGTACATCATCTGTCGAACACCCGCAAATGCTATCATGAGCTTGATTTTGTAAAAGCATCTTGTATCCGTATTCAATCAAGGCTGCATAATTTTCCTGTTCATTGTGATACTTAACAAATCTATCCGCTAAATCCAGCATATATGAGGATTCAACATTTTCTTTCTTTAAATCCAATCTTGATGAGTAGCATCCTTGAAGAGTAAATGTTTTAGTATTGTCTCTAAGTTCATCATTCCATTCAAAATTCTCAAAACGTTCTTCAATTGCGTTGAAATAATCAAACGGAGTTCCTAATAAAATTTCGTATTCATCTTTTAATAACTCATTGATTTCTGAAATCTGTTCAATAAGGTTTGTTTCTACGCCAAGATGGTCTGCACCTATCGGGTAAAGAAGAATATCGCCGGATTTTTCCGCTATTAAATCCAAGTCGTGCTTTATCGCTGCAGCTTTAGTTTCCACATCAGTATCCATAGAAAAAGCATCATGGAAATAGCCTCTTACAAGATTAACAGTATTAATACCGTTCCATTTGAACTCCGCAGGAATCGAATCATTGCAGCCTCGCCAAACAATACATTTGTCAATTCCAAAGTCCATCAAAATTTCCTGTATATTTTGACTGTGACCAAAAGTATCTGCTAAATACCCTATAAAATCTTCACATCCTAAGTCTTGGGCAAATTTTAGACCAATTTCCAGATTTTTTTCAAAAGCTTTTTTGTCAGTTAAGAATTCATCCACCAGACAGTAAAAAGGACCTACAAACAATCTTTTATGACGTATTAACGTTTCTATAAGTTCTCTTTTATCCGGACGCATTTTTAAATAATCTTCCAAAGCACAAACTTGTCCGTCAAAATAAAAAGACGGAATCTTATTTCTGGATAGCAAGTCCAAAACATTATCAAACACCCTCAAAAGGCGCATTCTAAATATTTCGAACTCTCTATACCACTCTCTGTCCCAATGCGTATGAATATAAGCTATAACGTGTTTTACCATAAATCTATAATACACTAAATCTTCGATAGTAGCAATTTGTAACAAAATAAATTGTTTCCTTCCCATCTATACGGAGGATTTTTGTTGTATCAGTTAAAGTTATTAATATTTTATGTCGTTTTACATGTTGACTTTATCAAAAAAAAAATTAATAAATAAAAAAAAAACATAGGAGAGCGCAGCTATGGGAATGGCAGCATCACAAGCAAGATATTTGGCATTAACCGCACGAAAAACCAATACAGAATGGGAAGGTCAGCAAATAAACCAGGCACGTACCGCACTGGCAAATCAAAGTGCTAACTTATTTAACCGTCTGCTTGCGATGGAAGTTCCGAATGCCCCAAAAACAACCGATTACACAGAACTTCAATATTCATACTCGGACGGAGATAATAACTCAGTTTTAGAAGAGTGGCACCAGCTATCCGATAAAAATTCTGACTACAACTATGTGGTTAAGCACTACTACTATGCAGATATATTTACCGGAGCAAAGAAAATGCTTCAAGATCCGCAAGTTCAAGTAGGTGACGTACTTAAGGAAATAAAATACAATAATAATACCGCAAATATAACTTATGGCAGCGACGGCGTTACTGTTACATATAAATTACCTTCCGAAGATGATGAAACAACTATTCACTACAATAAAATTACTGAAACTAATGACCAGCTAAAAGATTTTGCTACAGCTAAAAATTTAGCACTTGATGAAAACGGACTTCCCAAAAATGGTAATGTCTATGGCTACTTAGATGAGTCAACAAATACGTGGCACTTTTTCCTTGCAAACATTCAGGAGCAAAATTACTCTCATATTACACAGGAAATGGTTGATAATGATGAAAATCTGAAAAACTATTTAGCATCAAACAATTACCTTGATGACGATGGGAATCTTAAACTGGATAATATATACGGATTGTCAAATCAACAAGAAGACGGAAGTGTAAATTGGACCTTTATAACAGACGATAGCGGTGCTGACAACGTGATACAATACATAGGAAATGCTTCCGATAACAAAGATTATTCAATGGCCTATAATTCTCCTGCATTTGTCGGAAATTCAAAGTTAAAAGAATTAAGCGAGCTTATCGTTAATGATGAAATTGACCAAGTTGCAGACTTGGCTCAGATTCTGCGAGATTGCCCGGATTCATCTATAAATCAATATGTAAGCTTTGACAGCAATGGCAATTTACAATACAACGGCAGCGGTATTTATACGTTTGAACTTAACGGAAAAACTTATTATACAACTAATGCTGACCTATGGAACAGTGTGGGACAACCTTATGATCCTAATAAACCGATTGACCTTCAAGAAAAACTTGCATATTATAATGCTTCATATATAAATACAAAAATAGAAGCTACAAATCATGCTCTTCTTGAAAGTGACGGTAACGGGAGATTTAAGTCAGTTAAATTTGACGATGACAGTATTGTATACAACTTAAATGTTGAAACTGTCACCGATGAAGCTGCATATCAAGATGCAATGAATCAATATTTGTACAAAAAAGAAGTTTACGAAAAAACTATCGCTGATATTAACGCAAAAACATCTTTAATTCAAAAAGAAGACAGAACACTTGAACTTAGACTGAAACAACTTGATACAGAGCAGCTTGCTCTTAAAACCGAAATGGATGCGGTTCAGAAAGTTATTAAAGATAACGTTGAAAAAACATTTAAGACTTTCAGTGACTAGTAATCTTTACGCAAGAATAATTATTACCGCTCCAATAATCATAATCACCGATGCCGTAAGCTTTCTTTTTAGTTCTTTTTCATTAAATATATTAACGCCTAAAAATACGCTTAAAATTGTAGAAAGCTGGAATAAGGCAAGTGCATACGCAACATTCATCTTAGAAAAGACAAAATTTGTTGAATATTGCATTAGTGCAACGGATAAAATTAAAAATAACTGATTCTTTAATGATGTTATTTTTAAATTGCGCTTTTTTACTGTAAATAGTAATGAAAATAATGCACCTGATGCCGCCCATAAAAATAAAGTTGAAACGACATCTGTCATGTTTATTATTTTTTTTATAAATACCGCTTCTGTTCCGGAAAATATGAGAGCTAATACTCTATACATTATAGCCGTTTTATTCACAATATTTCTTGAACCACAAATATGGTATGTTCCGACAATAATAAAAATTATTCCGACAATAGAAAAAATACTTGGGATTTCATGAAGACACAAAAAACCAATAATTAGCGCAATTATCGGTTTATATGAGTTTATCGGAGCGAGAGCAGAAAGTTCACCTACAGAAAGAGCCTTAATTATGTAATAATTTCCAAGTGCCCCTAATAACCCCATAATTAATGTATTAATAAGCAATACAGAATTTAAATTAATGTTTATTAAAGGAAGAAGGCAGAGACCAACAAGAGTTAGGCCTACATAAGTATAAAAATTTATTACCGAAGGATTATTTCCTTTTGTCGTCAACATTTTTTGAAATGTATTTAAAAAGGAATTTGATACTATTCTGGTACCTACACCTAAAATTATTGATAACATAAAATCATTATTGCATAAAAAAAACCACTCGGTGTGTGTTTCGAGTGGGTTTGTTTTCTGCATCCTAATGGTCTTTTTAGTGTTTATTATCTAGGAGTTTATATGATTTTTGGGGTTATTAGTTTACTATTTAGTGTTTCGGCTACACTTAAAGTGTGTAACTATATTATTGCACATAAGAAAATAATGTCAACTTTTTTGTTTTATAATACTGATAAAACCCCTTCAAAATACCATGTACATCAATAGATTTGAGCCAAAAGACCAATTTACAAAACTTAATAATAGATATACTTCGAATATACTATTAATTGTAATTTATACAATAAAAGCTCTCTTGTTAAGGGAGCTTTTTCTTGTTTAATTTATTGCATATTTTTATTCATCTAAGGACTGGTATCCTGCTTTATGTGATTTCAGCAGAACTCCCCTTTTAGAAGTTTGTATAAAATTAATCATTTTTTCTATATATTCATTCATAGGAATTTCAGCTTTAATCTTTTCTATAGCTTGAGAAGTATTATACTCATCGGAAATTAACAACTTGAACGCTTCATTTGTAGCAGTTCTTATTTCTTGAGAAATACCTCTCCTCTTCATTGCTATAACATTTAGTCCTCTAGGAACAGGAGGTCTGCCTTCTCCTTTTGAATACGGTAATATATCTTGACGAGAAGCAGAGAAACCGCTTATTATTGCCATATCACCAATTCTGATATTTTGATGAAATACACTCATTCCGCCGACAAATGCACCAAATCCCACATGAACATGTCCGCCCAGAGTAACAAGATTTGCTAGTATAACTTGATCTTCAAGTACACAATTGTGTGCAACATGAGAACCGACCATCAATAAGCATTTATTACCTATTCTTGTTGTATAGTCCCCGCAAGCAGCGCCTCTGTGGATTGTAACATTTTCTTTTACTATAGTTTCATTACCTATAACTACTTTTGTAGGTTCACCTTTATAACCTAAGTCTTGAGGTTCTGAACCGATTGTAGAAAATGGTGATATTGTACATCCTTCACCGATTTCTGCAAATTCAATATATGCATTTGCAATTATTCTCGTATTTTTACCTATTTTAACACCTTCACCAATAACAACATTAGGCCCTATTACTACACCTTCAGCTATTTCTGCTGACGGGTGGATTACTGCTGAGGGATGAATTAAACTTTTTTCTAAAACTGAATTTGTCATTCTCTTTCTCCATAATAATATTTTACAAGTTTCAGTATATTACAAATTTTTCGATTTTCTTAAAATATTTATATAATATTAATATGGAATAATTATTATTTACCGAATCTTCTGTTTCTTGATTTGTACTCCATAATACATTTTATCAGGCTTTCCCTGTTAAAATCCGGCCAAAATTCGTCTGTTACAACAAATTCAGAGTATGCAATCTGCCATAAAAGATAGTTTGAAACACGCATCTCTCCGCCCGTTCTTATTAATAAATCAGGGTCCGGAATATTATTGGTATAAAGATGACTTGAGATTATATCTTCTGTAACTTCTTTTATATTTTCATCAATGATATTCTGAACAGCTCTTGTTATTTCGGTTCTTGAACCGTAATTAAATGCTATTTGAAGATGAACTCCAGTATTATTTTTAGTTGTTTGAACTGCATTTTCTAATATTTCTTGAAGTTTATCAGACAATTTTAAAGTATCGCCAATAAATGATATTACAACATTATTATCGTTCATTTCTTGCAATTCATTTTTAAGAGTTTGTCCTAATAAGTCCATTAGGAAATTTACTTCTTCAGGTTTTCGATTCCAATTTTCTGTAGAAAAGGCGTAAACAGTAAGATATTTTATCCCAAAGTCATCAAAGGCGCGCATTATAGTTTTTAAAGCATCAACTCCTTTTTTATGACCAAATGCGGACGGCAAATTTTTCTCTTTTGCCCAGCGTCTGTTTCCATCCATAATTATTGCAATATGCTTTAAATTACATTCATCTACAATCTTTTTAATATCTTCCATTGTTTCACCTTAATAGTTTTCTAACAGAGCAAATATTTTAAATACCGGCTTAATAAGTTCTTGAACATTTATTTTTTCATCAAGTTCCAATGTAACAGTTGGAATTTTTTTTTCTAATCCGGCCCAAGTACCGAAACTCCCAGGTGTGGGATACCCTATTGATTCTTCGACAGGATATCCTATTATTTCAGAAATTTTTTTTGAAATATCGTTTGCATCACCATCATAATTAACGACTTTAAACGGAGCATGAAGAGTTAAAATCAATCTGGGAGAATTTTTATTAACTATATCCATTATAAATCTGGTTTCTTCTTCGCTTGCCGGAGAATCTCCTCCGTAAAACTCATTTTTCTCCGACTTTACCCAATTTTTAGTCGGGAAATTGCGGTTAATATCAACCCCGTTTTTATTAGTTCTTATATTGTTTTTAAAACCATATTCATTCAAACATGGAATAAACAAAATATTTGTATCCGATTTTATTTCCAGATATTGCTCGATTAAGAATTTTCCTTGCGGTTCGTCACCGTGAATGCAACCTATTACAAACACGTCAGATTTTATGTTACCCCTTAATTTACCCCTTGATTTACCCCTTAATTCCAAAAAGTTCTCCTTATGGTTTTAAAATTGTAAGAGCATATTTATCCGTGAAATATTTTTTCGCACAATTTTGAATTTCTGAGACTGTTACGTTTTTTATTTTTTCAACCAAACGTTGCCTATAACTAAACGGACGGCCCATTATTGAATAATATGCCATTATATTAGCCTGTTGAGAATTTGTTTCACTCAAAAACTGGAGTTTTCCCAAAAGATTATTTTTTGCATTATGCAACTCTTCTTCACTTATAGGAACTTCTTTTATCTTATCAATTTCGACCTTAAAACCATCTATTGAAGTTTGTATATTAGAAGGTTCCGTTCCTATATAGATACTGAATACTGCTGATTTTTCAAGAGTCTCATATGATGTTCTTACTGTGTAGGCAAGACCTTTCTTCTCTCTAAGTTCCAAAAACAAACGAGAACTCAAGCCGCTTGCACCCAGAATAATATTCAAAAGCATTATAGCCGGATAATCCTCACTTCCCAATGTCGGTACAATCCACCCCTGAAAAATTTGAGCCTGATTTGCATCTTCTTTTATGATTTCAGCGTATTCCCGCTTTTCAATACTTGGAACAGTTACAACTGAAGTATTTTCTGTAGAACGGGGAAGTTGTCCTAAAGTTTCATTTAGCCTGTCTTCCACATCTACATCACCAACAAGAGCAATTGTTTTTCGTCCGGTTTCAAGAATTCGCTTATATGCACTTACAACATCTTCTTTTTTTACGTTATCAACTTCTTCAATAATAGAAGTATAAGTATGGCCGTAATAATGATTTTTATATATAGTTTTTGTAAACATGTCGGATGCTTTAACTTTTGCAGAATCAAGTTCTGCCATAAGCTCACCTTTCATCTTCACTTTTTCTTTATCAAACTCATCAAAAGTAGAGTTTAACACTATATCCGTCAACATGCTTAAAGCTTTTTGAAAATCCTCATTCAAACATACAAACCTGTACCTTATATAGTCTGATTTCATTTCTGTATATAGCTCTATTGCATTTTCATCAAGTATATTAGCAATCTCTTCAGATGAATATTTTTTCGTACCCTTCAATAATAACCGATTCATAAGAGAATATTCACCTGCGAACGTTTCCGGTTCATTAATAGAGATATTCAGTGTTAGAGCCACTCTCGGCGTATTTTCATTTTGTTTTATACAAGTTTTAATTCCGTTTTCTAAAATAAATTCTCTCATCATACATAAAATCATAACACCAACGCTCCAAAATATAAAGTATACTGAAGAATTCAAATTACGTTAAAAGTTGTAACATTTTGTATTTAAAAAGGCATGTTCATGTTATTATTTTATTGAGGATTTCTATGGATGTTATTGAAGTAAGAGACGGTTTTATTAAATTTACGGCAGATTCAACTATATGCCTTTCTTCTTTTGTAAAAATCAGAGGAGAAAATAAAAGTTATATTGCGCAAGTTATACAACTAAAACAAGAAGATTATTTGGTTGCTTATGCTAAAATACTGTTTTTGCTGGTTGACGGAATGCTGGCGAATTATGACATGACAAGTCCGTCCGAGGATGCAGAAATTGATAATTTTACCTCTGAAATACTTTGTAATTCAATTCCTGTAGAAAACCCGATAATTGTCGGCAAATCATTTGAACAAGATTTAAACATAACAATTGATGCTGCCGCTTTTGATAAGAAGATGCTTATCTGTACTGATAGTGTTAAATGTAATAACATAGTAATAGAGAATTTATCAAAACAATTTAAAAATCTGGATAAAAATTTAATTACTATTGATATGTCCGGAATATACAACTTTCCAAAATTTATTCCGGGAAAAGATTTCAAGCTTCCTTTGGACACAAATTCGCTTCAGTTTATATATGAAGATTGTCTGAATGATGCGACACCTGACAGTAAGGCATTAATTGTTGAAATATTCAAAGATTTATCTGAGTACTCAAAAACAGTTCCGTTTGTTCCGCTCAAAACTCTAACGACTGTTGTAGCAGATATGGTTGATAACTCACACGTTTTCAAACTGTTAGCATTAAAAAATAAACTTATAAAACTTGAAAAAATGGGATATTTTGCAGAAAATGCAAAAGAATCTTTCAGATTAAAAGAAATTATAAAATCTGGCAATGCAAATTTTGATTTATCAAAGCTTGACGCAGCATTTCAAAACAGATTTATAAAATTTATCTATGATTCGATTGAAGATGACAACGTTCAAGTTTTCATTGAAATGTCAAACTCTATTTCCAAAAAATGTATTAAACATATTTTTTCTAATGAAAAAATTGCAACGACATTCATTGCACATTCAAACTTTAAATACTTGAATGATATTAAAAATATTTTTGATAATTTTATAGTAGAACCTTCAAAAATAAACAATAATACCTTTGAAATTTATTCGGCATTTTTAAATACAATGCAAGAAAACAGCTTTTTAATTGCCGGAGAAGCAACGAATTACATTCCGCTTGTTTCACAGCTTGTTGAGATAAATGACATTCCCCTTTTAGAAAAAGATTTGGGCTTTGACGATGAGTCAACAGACGAAAAAGATAGTGAACAAACTAATAGCGGAGATGAACAAAGTCTTAACGAATCGTTTGAAGAAGAATCCGAATCATTACATGCTGAATTGGAAAGTGAACCTGATAATTCAAACAAAATTTCCGATGAAATATCAGAAGAAGTTGATCTTGATGACACACAAGAAAATATTCCGTTTGAGACAACGGTACACACTTCTGAATTAATTGCAAGCATTGATGAACATTCTGAAAATGTCATGGAATCTGTTGCCGAAACACTTGAAGAACCTGAACACATAGATATGTTCGGCGATTCTGAAGAGAACAGTAATGCTGAGCAAAATAAAACAGAGCCTGTAGACGAAGACGAACTTGATACGGAACTACAAAAAGAAGAAATTTTGCAGAACCAAGACGCAGAAACCGGTTATAATACAGGTAATGAAGTCACCGACGATAATGTATCATCGATTAATACAGATGGATTACCGGAGACAGACCCGGAACCTTTTGAAGAAGAGACGAAAGAAAACATCGATAATTTTGAGAATAATGACACAGAAGATGTATTGTTGTCAGAATTAGAAACCGAGCCTGAGACAATTCAGGAACAAGATGTTGAAGAGCTGACTTTTAAGGATGATTCTGATTTTGATGAAGAAGGCGATAGCGTTATAACTGACGAATTAAACCCTGAAGATGAATTTATCAGGGATGAAAGTTTCTCTATAGAGGATAACGAAGAAGTAATTAATGAGCCGGAAGAAACATCAATAGTTCTTGATGATGGTTTCGATTTAGATATTGAAAATGTTAATCCTCCCGAAACTGATGAAAGTAATATTGCGGAAAGTCAGGAACCGAAGCCTGAAGAAATTGCAGAAAATGAACAGGACGTTATACCAGCAGGCGATGACGATTCTGCCTTTGATGAGATTGTAGAGCTTGATTCTGAAGAAATTGATGCAAATGATATTATAGTAGACATTGAGGATTCTTATGAAGAAGAAATGTCTGATGACGCAGAAAACCGTATTGTAAAAGATGTTGATAAAGTATTTACAACTCGTAAAGACGAAGAAATAACTGACTCCGATTTGGATTTTATTGATGAATTAAATAATAATGAAAATAATGATTCATTAGTAGAAATACCGGATTCAGATACTGCGTTGGAAGAAATTCCTCAAGATAACAGCTCTGACACTATAGAAGAAATTTCTTATTATGACAATCAGGAAGAGCAAATTATTAATTCTGAAATTTTAGAAAAACGAGATGCTTCAACTCCTATAGTACCTGTCTATGAAGCTGACATTCCGGAAGAAGATATGGTTACAAGCGATCCTATACAACAAGGAGATTCCGTTTACCATGCAAAATTCGGGAACGGTGTAGTTGAAAAAATGATAAAATACGGCAATAAAACTCTCTATGCAATTAATTTTGACAATATTGGCAGACGTTTGCTCGACCCGACGCTTACAGAAATTAAGAAATCTTAAAAAGTACTTTACAAAGAGATTTTTTGCTAATAAAATGTAAGTACTCACTATCCTCAAGTGATTTGCAATATTTTAGGAGTCATTACCCTGAAAAATTTGCAAAATATGAAAGGAAGAAATACAAATGGCAAACATTAAGTCAGCAAAGAAAAGAATTCTTGTTGCGGAAGCTAACAGACAAAGAAACGTAGCTTTCAAGACATCTATCAAAACTGCTTTAAAAAAGGCTTTGGCCTTAGCTGAAGGTGATGATAAAGATGCTTTGAATGCAGCTGTATCAAAAGTTTATCAACTATGCGACAAAGCTGTTTCTAAAGGTATTTTGCACAGGAATACCGCTGCAAGAAAAAAATCAAGACTTGTTCTTGCTATTAACAAATTAGCAAAATAGTTTAAAAGCTAAATAAAAAGACCTCTTAAGAGGTCTTTTTTATTTTACATAAAAATCATTAAGCGCCAAAGGGTGCTGAAAATCTTTATGAGAAAATACTTGCATTACATATCTGCCTGACTCATGCAGCACAAAATAATCGGTGTGGTAGTACCTTTCATTTTTCATCAATCGGTAATCTTTTGTTCTTACCACATCGTTCCCACCCCAGGGTGCATTTTCTGTCATTTTAAATATTTGAACACGAATAAAATCGCAGTCCATTTTTTCAGGAGCTAAAAATAAATAATATACTCTTGAACCTTCCCTAAATACTTTACTGTCTTGAGTGGCATTTTGCTTTGTTATAGGCTCTGTATTAAATAATATTAAACCTCTTTCATATATACATGCCGAAAGAATCAAAGCACAAAATACCAACAGAAACAGTCCTTTAAAAAGCGTTTTCACAACCCCTCCTAGCCATCCAGCTTTTTAATTTTCTGTTTTATTGTATTTTGCATAACTTCATCACTTTCAACACCCAAATACAAATAATAATATTCTATAGCTTTTGTAATATCACCTTTTTGCTCATAAGACATACCCAGAGAGTAGTATGCATAAGGATAATCCGGAGACAATTGTATAACATTTTCAAAACATTTTATTGCATCGTCATAATTTTTTTGTGCCGCTAAAACAAGTCCTTTATTAAAACATGCATCGGCATTATCTTTATCAAGAGTTAAAACTTTATCATAAAAGCTTATTGCTTTTGTATTATTTCCTTTAAGTTTATACAAATTAGCAATTTTTAACAGCGTGTTTAAATCGTTTGGATTATAAACAACTGCTTTTGTATAATAATCAATTGCTTCATCATACTTTTCTGCTTTATACGCTTTATCTCCGCTCGATATTAATGATTCAAAAGAGAGATTTTCAGCCGGTTTTTGCGGCTCTGAAGAAGTATTTCCCACTGTTTTATTTGTATTTGTAAATGCCAGTAAAGCCGCTTTATATTCTAAATTAGCAGGTTCCAATTCTGTTGCTCTTTTATAATTTTCAAGAGCAATGTTTGTACATCCCATCATTTCATTTGCTTTTGCATATCCGAAATATGCAGAAGCTTCTTTGTCATTCATATCCATTGCATCTTCAAAATAAACAATAGCTTGACCATAGTCTTTTTTATCAAGCAGACTGTATCCGTAAGCAATTGTAGCAGCAGTCAGATTTTGAGCCAGTCTTTCATTTGGTTGTTTATCCAATAAAATCTTATACAGCTCAATAGATGCAACGTAGTTTCCCATTGCATGCATAGTCAAAGCCTTGTTTGCAAGCAGTTCATAGCTTTCTGGTTCATTCATAAGAGCTAAATTATAATATTTAAGAGCTTTTATGTAATCTTGTTTTTGGTGATAACAAAGTGCCAATTCTTTTTTTGTATCATTATCTGCCGGATTTTGCGAATATGATTTTTCAAGATTAAATAAAGCTAAATCCAAATTGTTTTGCTTTTTGTATACAATTCCCAAGTTTTTATATGCATCCGCATCATTTGGAAATTCTTTTATATACTCTTTGTATGTTTCAATTGCTTTATCAAGTTCTCCCATATTGCCCAGCAAATTTGCGTAATCAAACTTTAAAGCAGTTAATTTCGGGTTTAATTCAAATACTTTTTGAAATTTCTCAAGAGCTTTGTCATTTTCACCTGCATTTTGATATGCAACCGCAAGCTTTGCGAGAATTGCTTCATCATCCGGGTTATCCTCAAGTGCTTTATTAAACATCTCTATTGCAGCAGGAAATTGCTTTGTTTCAAATAGCGCCATGCCGTACTTTGTGTAGTCTTTAAAGGCTGAAGGATATTTTTTATATAACATTGAATATAATTCACATGCCTTATCAGCTTTACCCGATGCATAATAAACATTTGCAAGATTTTCATTCGCTTCCAGATGTTCAGGATATGAACTCAAAAACGTTGTATAATTTTGAATTGCACTGTCATAATTTTTTCTGAAATACTCAACATTTGCTAAATTCAGATAATTGTATTTGTATTGGGGGTATATTTGCTGAGCTTGTTGGAATGAGTTGTAGGCATTCTCATAATCCCCCATATTTTGTAAAATATTACCGATGCTTATATATATAAAAGCATCATTCGGTCTGATTTTAAGAGCTTTCTTGTATGCATTAATGGCTTCTTCGTTATTATTTATATCTGCGTATAAACCTGCAATTTTTGTATACAACATTGCATCATCACCGTTTAACTCCAGTGCTTTTTTAATTATGCTTATTGCGGTATTATAATCTCCTTTGTATTCATAGCTGCTTGCTTCTTGATACAGAGCATGCGCCTCTTTCGTCATTTTCGCTTCTGCTGTTTGTAACGCAGTCAGCATGACTAAACATAATAACGATACATATAATTTTTTATTCATAACCAAGCCCTCAAAGACATTTTATCAAAAAAATATTTGGTAGTCATACTTTGGTAAATAATTAAAACGATTTGTAAAGAAATGTTAAATTTATTATAAAAACTGTTATAAATTTTTATATTTGTGGAATTAAACACATGTAAGGATGCAGATATAAGGTTGATTAACAATGCAATTAAGCGCACAAAATAATTGTATATTTACCTTTAGCAAGGAAAGAATGTCTTGTTTGAATAGTGCATGCTTTAAAACAGACGAGTGTGAGATAGCGGTAAATGGTATATTTACCCCGGAGGTGTGTAAATGGTAAGTATAAATACAAACCTCCAATCATTAATAGTGCAGAAAAACCTTACGAAATCAACCAATGCTTTGGATAAGGCGATAGAGAGATTAACAACGGGTTATAAAATCAACCATGCATCAGATAACGCAGCGAAC
>JAFVAR010000003.1 GCA_017480425.1 bacterium
CAGTATCAAATTTAGCCTTTTATAACATTAAAACATGAAACTATTATTAACAGATATCCTTTGAAATTCAAGATTTTTAACACTTCTATCCAACTAAATTTGAATTTCCCATAAAACCCTCTACAAAATGGGAGGGTTTTGTAGATGCCGGAATCTCTTATAGAATTATTACCGAAGATTGTTGCTGAAGGTAAAAAAGAAGTTGAAAAGATATTTGAACGATTGGAAAGCAATAATAAGATAACATTGCAAACCAATGAATATGTTCTCCCTGTGCGTAAAGAAAGCAATTTATTTACAGGAAAATATCAAGATATAAACGGGCAGAATTGGTTTAATCGGCTTTGCTATGGCGATAATTTGATGGTTATGCAAGCATTATTGACCGGAGATAAGGCAACAGGTTTACCTTCTATGAGAGGTCAGATAGACTTGATTTATATTGACCCGCCATACGACTCTAAGGCTGATTACCGCACAAAGATAACTCTTCCGGGGGGAGATATAGACCTTAAACCAACAGTATTGGAGCAGTTTGCGTATTCTGACACTTGGAAAGATGGGACAGTTAGCTATCTGAAGAATCTTTACCCTAGACTATATTTAATGCGAGAATTATTATCTGATAAAGGTTCAATTTATATACATGTTGATTGGCATGTCGGTCATTACGTGAAAATTCTTATGGATGAGATTTTCGGTAAAGATAATTTTAAAAATGAAGTAATTTGGTGTTATAAGTCGGGAGGTGTTGGTGATAAAGGATATGCTAAAAAGCATGATACTTTATTTTTCTACAGCAAAAATGATGATTTTATCTTTAACATTCAGAAAGAAAAATCATATATGATGCCATGGTCAGGAAAGAATCCTGCTCAAACATATTATACTGATGAAAAAGGAACATATACAATTGTTAATGTAAAAGATTATTGGACAGATATAGGTATTTTAGCAACTTCTTCCTTTGAACGAGTGGGCTATGCTACTCAAAAACCAGAAGCTTTATTAGAACGCATAATCAAAGCATCATCTAATGAAAATTCTATTGTGGCGGACTTTTATGCCGGTAGCGGTACAACCGGAGCTGTGGCGGAGAAATTAGGTCGCAGGTGGATTATGTCAGACCTTGGAAAACCAGCCAACATGATTATGCGCAAGCGTTTGATAGACCAAGAAGCCAAACCATTCCTTTATCAAGCAGTTGGTGATTATCAAAAAGAAACCTTTGCGAACACCAAAGAATTTAAGCGTGTGGGAGATTTATCGCAAGTTGTGCTAAACTTATATGGTGCAACACCATTCTTTGATGATGATATGCCAAAGAACTTGGGACAACTCAAAGATAGTCGTACTTTGGTTTATGTGGATAGTCCGAACAAATTAACCGGATTATCAACCTTAAAAAAGGCTCAAGAGCTGAAAGAGAGCTTTTTAGGCGGTTGGAACAAGGTTATTGTTTTGGGATGGAATTTTGTGTTTGATATTGCCGAAATTATCAAACAATTTAATCCTAATCAGGTTGAAGTATTGGTTATTCCACCTGATTTACTATCACAATTAAGCAAAAACAGCAGTTACAAGAAATTGATTGAAAACGGTAAAGTTCGTTTTGCTTCATTGCAATATTTAACCATTAAAGAACCTTTAGTTAAAACAATCAGTTGTGATGTAGAAGAAATTACAGTTGAATTGGATAATTATGTATTACTTTCACCGGATGCTTTGCCTTTAGATGAAAAGAACAAAGAAGCACTACAAGCTGTTATAGCTCGTGAACCATTAGCATTGATTGAATATTGGAGTGTTGACCCTGATTATGATGGTATGACTTTCCGTAGCAAATGGCAAGATTATAGAGAGAATACTTTCAATGATGATGACCCTTATAGAGTTACGTTTACAGCAAAAATTGATGTTCCTAAGATAAATGGTCGAAAACGCAAAATATGCGTTAAGGCTGTTGATGTCTTTGGTTTTGAAAGTGTGGTTGTAAAGGAGATATAATATGGCTACAGCATTAAATACCGGAACTCGTGATATTCCTTTACAATTTGCAAAACAATTGACTGAGATTGTTAACGCTGAATGGGAACAAGGAACTTTTATGCAGAAAGTAAGCACAATCACACAAGATTTGCTGCGCTTTTGGTTTTCTCCGGCTTTTTGTGATGAAAGAAGAATTAACTTTCATGAAGGACAAAAACAAGCCATCTTAAACACAATCTATTGCCATGAGATACTGAAAACAACCTCGGTGTTTGACATGTATCAGCAAGCAAGTGAAAGTATTATGGATGACCAGTTCTTAAACACCATTCGGGCCGATAAATTTGCTCATCCTAAGTATTGTATCAAAATGGCGACAGGAACCGGTAAGACGTGGGTTATGAATGCCATCTTTTTATGGCAATATCTTAATGCAAAATATAACGAAAACAAAGATAGCTGCACTTTTACCAAGAATTTCTTGTTTGTGGCTCCAGGATTGATTGTTTACGAAAGATTATTAGATTCTTTTCTCGGAAAAGAAGATGAAAGCGGAACAAGACATTTTGAGACATCTGATTTAAAACAGAATGAAAGTGTGTTTATTCCGGATGCGTATCGTGAAGCGGTATTTAGTTTTGTGCAAAATAATGTGGTAAAAAAAGAAGAAATCGGCAAGAAAATAACCGGAGAAGGTATTATCGCAATCACTAATTGGCACTTATTAGCAGGTGTGGAAGATGAAGAAGAAACAACCGATGTATCTCCACTAAAAGACCCGAGCCGAGTAATCAGCGATTTGTTGCCAATAACACCTGGTACAACTACCGGCCACAGCTTAGAAACCTTGGATAACCAATATTTGCGAGGCGGAGAGCTTGATTATTTAAGAGGGCTGGAGAATATTTGTGTATTTAATGATGAAGCGCATCATATTCATGAAAATAAGACTGCCGGAATAGTATCGGAGGTTGAATGGCAAAAGTCACTAAACTACATTTCAGAGGGCAAAGTCGCAGATTTTATTCAGGTAGACTTTTCGGCAACACCTTATGATATTACAGGCTCCGGGCAAAAAAGAACTAAACACTATTTTCCACATATAGTCATAGATTACTCGTTAAATCAGGCAATTCATGCAGGTTTGGTTAAAACAATAGCTATTGATAAGCGCAAAGAAATAGCCTCTCTTGCGGATGAAGATTTGGAATTTAAGGCTGTTCGTGACGGTAAAGAAGTTATAGAACTCTCTGATGGGCAAAGATTGATGCTACGAGCAGGATTATCTCGTTTAAGGTTATTAGAAGATGAATTTGTCAGAATAAATCCCGATAAGCATCCTAAAATGCTGGTTATCTGCGAAGATACCAAGGTTTCTCCGTTGGTCAGGGATTTTTTATTGCAAGAGGGATTGTCTGACGGAGATGTGCTTCAGATTGATTCGGATAAGAAAGGTTCGGTAAAACCGGAAGAATGGAAGCAAATTAAACAAAGTTTGTTTAACATTGATAAAAAAACATCACCCAAGGTTGTTGTATCAGTTTTAATGTTACGTGAAGGATTTGATGTGAGTAACGTGTGCGTGATTGTTCCATTACGGTCATCCCAAGCTCCGATATTATTGGAACAAGTTATTGGCCGTGGATTAAGATTGATGTGGCGTGAACCGGATTACGATGAAATTAAAGCAGAAAATCGTCATAAAATGCTAGATTTGAAACAAGAACCAAACGGGTATTACGACATATTACATATTGTTGAACATCCGGCATTTATTCAGTTTTATGAAGATTTGGATAAAAGTATGTTCTTTGAAGAGGTTAAGAAGCCAAATAGAGAAAGTATATTGGGTGATATTATAACTGTAGGATTGAAAGAAAATTATAAGGATTACGATTTTTATATCCCATCAATTATTAAAGACCGTGAAGAAATATTATCTCCAAAGGACTTAAAAACAGATGATTTTGAAGAATTACCTTGGAGTTTGTCCCAATTAAAATCTATGGTTGAGCGCCAAACCGGGGAAATATTTGTGGCTCAGGAAATAACTGTAAAAACAAGATTTGGTGAATACAAGGTTCATAGTGATATATTTAAAGCTCAAAGCTATAACGATTTTTTAGCTAAAATGATTATAGCTATTACTTCCAATATTGGCAGATTATCATCTCATTCAAGCAAAGAGTTTCCGACAATGCAAATAAATCAGAGCTCTTTGGTGGCTCTTATTGACAATTATATTAGAAATAAGCTGTTCAAGCAGAGCTTTAACCCTATGGAAGGTAATAATTGGCGAATATTGATGTTGCTTAAAGGAGCTATTGTGCAACATATTATGAAACAAGTCAGTAAGTCTATCTATGAATTGCAAAACAATATAGATATTGAAGATGCGGAAGTATCTAAAAAATATTTCTCTGAAATTCAAAATCTTAAAATGCGGGAGAATTTTTCTTTGGAAATCGTAAAATCAATCTATGCAAAGACGGCTTACCCATCAAACAAAGGGGAATTTGAAAAGAATTTCATGGAATACGCAGATGCGGACAGTCAAGTTGAAAGGCTTCTAAAAATAAACGAAAACTATCATTTATTTGCACACTTGAAATATATTCGCACTGATGGTATGCTCTCATCATACTATCCTGATTTTATGGTTAAAATAGGAAATGATATTTATATGGTTGAAACAAAGGCTCAAAAAGATGTAAGCCAAGAAAATGTGGTCCAAAAACAAAAAGGGGCTTTAGATTGGATTAAGAAAACCAATGAATTACCTCTGGAAGATAGAATGAACTCTAATTGGCATTACGCAATTTTGGATGATAATACCTTCTATCTAATGAAAGATAGAGGAGCTTCAACTAAAGATATGCTAGATTATTGTAAGCTAACAAATGCAAAAATAACAGGAACCCTATTGTAGGAGAGTAAATGTTATCCGAAATTTATATTTGAGGTGTAATAAATGGCCGTAGTAGTTTTAATAATCATCGGGATTGTGGTTTGGATGATGTTCGGGAATAGCAGTTCCGAGCCAAAACAAACAATACAGGATAGCCAGAAGAAAGCTGACAAGGAATTTGAAGATATGTATTTCAACGGTGCTTCTGGAGATGATATTGATGATTTTTAGTTAATTAAGCTGCCTCTGGCACTTGCTGCGCTTGCTTAACCATTGCCTCAATTTGTTCTTTGGTTGCGCCATGTGATAACAAGAAGTTTTCTAATTGCATAAGCCTTGTTTCGGTATGGAGCAATTTTAAGCGTAATGATGAGTTTTCTTTATCTAGCGTGTCATTACGGATTTGCGTTAGTTCAAGCTCATGCTTGCAATAATTCAAATCACGCAAGTAATTGTCTCGTTCCTGCTTTAGCATATTCTTATCAAAATCACGCATATCGGCAATAATCGGTGCAAATTCTTTACCAGTATAGGTTAAATGGCGGCGTCCTTTATCGTCTTTGACTTCATTCAAGTATCCAAGTTCTTCTAACTCTTTGATGTATTTTCTAACCGTGTCGGGCTTAACATCAACACATTTGGCAATGTATTCATTGTCTCCGAAAAATGTAAGATGCTTGGGATTTTTAGTGCGATAGATAACTAATTGTAATATTAGTCTTTCTGTAACAGACAGTTCTGCTTTACTTTTGCTCATATTATTTCCTTTATAAATTTCTATAATTATTTATCAGGTGAGATTGGCCTTTGGCATCTATATCCGCTCTTGGTATGTATATCCGCTGTTTGGAGCACATTAGGCACGTATATCCGCTTTGGGCGGCATTTATATCCGTTATGTTGGCATCCATATACCAAAATCATGGCACGTATATCCGCTATTAAATTTTCAAACACCTTATGAAATCTGGCTTACAAGGCAATTTTAAACGGCTATAATATAATTAAAATAGAAATAAAATATATCTATTTTAATACATTTTTCTCCTTCGGAATTAAAATAGAGAACCAAGTTAAATCCAAGTAATTTCCTGATGAATTAAGGATAACAGATTGAGGGTAATTTACGCAAAATTTAAATCTGCAATTTATGGAGAAAATAATATTGACAAAAAATGACTCGTATAAAATCCGAAGGTCAGATTAACGGATAACAAAATCAAAGGAAAAATGGAAATTTGGTCGGACGGAGGGGCTTTTCGTGGGGGCCTATAACAAAAATGCTACCGATTGGGCGGTAGCACTTGTGATGAAATTTATTTTGAAACAATCGAGCAGGAATCTGCTACACAAATATTTATCTTTCAAATTATCAGAACCAATATCGTGCCAATTTATTCAATAAATATTCTTGTGAAAGGAATTTAACAATACAATTACAAGGAATATGCTGTGAAAGATAAA
>JAFVAR010000004.1 GCA_017480425.1 bacterium
AATAGAATAGAATAGAAAAACTGTTGGCAATATTTTTCTATTTAAATACTTAATATATATATGCAATATAAAGTGTACATATATAAAAAGGAGATTATTTATGAAAACAACAGAACAAACAGCAGTAAAAGGTGGTCCGTTAAAAAATTTAACCGGAGAATATTATGTAGGAATGAAAAGAGAAGATGCCAAAAACAAATCTGTCTTCGATAAGATTGACGTCAATGGAGACAAAAAACTTTCTGGAAGAGAAATCTGTAAACAAAGAGATTTGGAATGTGCAGAGATAGACAGAGATAAAACAAAAGCAGATGCGTCAGTGGACATTGGGTGTTTTATGATGGCGGCAGGCCTGGCAGCCGCACCTGAAAGTGGTGGTGTATCTTTAATATTAGGTATATTAGGAGGAATTACTGGACTTGGTGGTATAATATATGAGTTCACCTTGGATGACGCAGATGAGGCAAGAAAAGAAACCGAACAGTATAGAAAAGTGCACAAATTTGATACTAATTATTAATATAAATAACAAGAATGCAGGTGTGCCTCAATGACACACCTTTTAAATTTAATAGTTCTATTAAAACCAAACCCTTCATATTTTCAAATTACTTATTTTTGTCCTTTGGTGTGATTTATATTTTGTAGGTATCTGAGCTGAATATTTACCCTTTAAAAGTTTTTTCAGGGAATTTTGATGCCCGAAAATGGACTTTTGAGGTAATTTGACTCAGACGATTTCCGACCGAACTGTCACCCTGAATTTATTTCAGGGTCTTGCCAAAATGTAGTAGACACGCCACTCTTGTAAGATGCTGAAACAAGTTCAGCATGACACCACGCTTATTTCTTTCCGACCAAATGTCCTGTTAAAAGGTAAAACTTCCGACCGACACAATGGGCATTCTTACTAAATTACAGCGAAATAATCAATCTAACTGAAATAATCAAACTACTCAAAAAAAATACAATTCCAAAAACAATCGGGCTGTGGTTTGCATTCGTCAAACCACAGCCCGATTCAGAGGGGATGGGATTCGAACCCACGGTAGAGTTGCCCCTACACGACCCTTCCAAGATCGCACCATCAACCGCTCGGACACCCCTCTTGGTTTTCTCTTTTTATTATATTACAAAGATAAAAATATTTCCCAAATTTGAATCGAATTGACATGTTAACTTGAACTCCAAACAGATTGCTGTGATGCCAAGACTTTGCCGAAGAGCTAGACTTGGAATAATATTATTCTGTAACCTTTACAAATACCTCTCGACATTATTTGAAAAGTCTTTTGGTTCTTTTCCTCAGAAAAAAACACCTCCATTATTTACCCCTACCATCAAAAATTGCCCAACCGGAGATTATTTCATATTATAAACGGATATAAACTCCTTATAAAAGGAGTTATTATGAAATTTGAAAATTCAGAGACTTTACAATGTTTAATTAATGCTTTTACCGGTGAGTCAATGGCAAGAAATAAATATACATTTTACGCAAAAGCTGCAAAAAATGAAGGTTTTATACAAATAAGTGACATTTTTGAAGAAACTGCAAAAAATGAAGCAGAGCATGCCAAACTTTTTTACAAACAAATTCCAAACGGTCGATATGTACCAAATGCAACATACCCATTTTTTTACGGATGCACATACGAAAATTTGCTATCAGCATCAGAAGCTGAAAAAGACGAATGGGAAAACGTGTATAAATACGCCTCACAAACGGCAAAAGCTGAGGGTTTTGATGAAATATCCAAACTTTTTTCTCACATAGCGGAAATTGAAAAACGTCATTCGTACAGGTTTGGAGTATTATCAGAAGAATTGGAATGTGAATCATTGCTCAAAAAACCTGAGATTGCACAATGGATTTGCACAAAATGCGGTCATACTCATATAGGAAAAGAAGCTCCGTGCAAATGTCCGGTATGTGACCATCCGCAAGGCTACTTCAAATTGTTCTTTGAAAAATTTTAATAAAAAACAAGAGGAGAAAACTAAACATTTTCGCCTCTTGTTCTTAAAATTATTATTTTAACTAGCTAAGAGCTAACAAAGATTTTACTGAACGAGCATTTTCCTTAACGATTTCATCAGAATGCATGTTAATTGTATCATCCAAAATCTTTATTACTTCTGTTTTATCTTTCAAAGAAAGAATTTCATTGATTGTACTCATCGCAACTGCAGGAGACAAGTCATTAATACCTTTTCCTTGATTAATAATTACAACTTTTAAAGAATCATGTACATTCTTTCTGACCAAAGCACGTGAAGTATACTCTCTAACTTCATTATCAGGAGAGTTTGTTCCCAATTCTTCTAAAACTTCAATAGATGAATGATCTTCGTGTGCAGCAAGCGCATCAATAATTTCAGCAACGTTTCTGTTCATTAAGCCACCTCTTTCCCTGTTGAAGCTATTTCAGATTCCCACATAGCCTTTAATTCTGAAACAGAAGTATCTTTAGTAATTCTGTTTGTATGAATTTTACCGATTAAAGAACTCCATTTGCCTGAAAGACCTTTGCCAATGTCTGTAATATCTGTATTTAAAATTGAAATGCTCTCGGAAACACCTTTACCTATAGAATGAGTAATACTGCTGCCTACTCCTGCAATAGAGCTGTTAATTCCTCTGCCGATATCTACAATATCTGTATTCATAACGTGGCTTATTCCTTTGCCGATATCAACAATGTCAGTATTCATAATATTGCTTATACACTCTGTTGCACTTCCGATGCAGTCAGTTAGAGGTTTAAACGTACCATATTCAGTTACATTAGTATTTTTTGCGTAATCCCAAGCACTGGAAATTCCGCCCTTAATTCTGTTTACAAAATGGATAATTGGTTCTGTAATGCTGTTATGCAATTTTGTGATGCTTCCCATTACAGATGAAGTAATCATTTTTAACTTGCTAACTTTTTTCGGTTCAAATCCTTCAAATACATCAGCGAATTGCAGTGTGTTACCTTCAAAGTTAGAATACTTGAAAGGGTTAGTCACAGAACTGCGTGCAGTCTTAAAAGGATTAACAATCTTTTGACCTAAATTAAGGTCGATTTTGCTTATCTTTGACATATCATTCCTTTCCTTGTTTGGATTACTTTACAAATTAAGAATAGCAGTATTATTGCAAAAAAAAATCATTAGAATGGAGGATATATTATGAAAAAAGTCTATAACTAAAGTATAAAATACTGTAAAATTTATTTAGTTTTTGTCGCATATAAAAAGAGCAACATTTCTTCCAAGTATACATTATTAGAGGGTTTATTTGGATTTGTACATTCAGATTTTTCTTTTATAACACGAATTTCAGGTGAAAAAATGTAATTTTTTAATACAGGATTTGGATTTTGCATAAATCTATATTAGAATATAAACAGGAATGTTCTATTACCTTCCTTTATTCAATTAGGATAATTAAGATTTGGGATTAAGTTGAATGAGAAGACGAAGAAAATTTGATATATATTTAGTCATTGTTTTGTCACTGATTACTGTAATTTATTTTGTGTACAACTACTATCATTCGGAGGCAAAAAGCGTTGTTCAATACTCAGACGCATTGAAAGTATACAAAGAAAGTAATTTTGAGTCTGCTTATGTGCAATTTGGGAAAGTACCATCATCTTCTTCGCTAAAACTGCCTGCATTGTTCAGACAGGCACGTTGTGCAACAAATAATGCACAAAGAGAACTTGCTATAAAAAAATATAAAAAAATTGTCCATTCAAAATCTAAATCAGCTATTGTGCCTATCAGTCACTACAACATGGCTGTTCTGCTTTATGAAACAAATGATGAACATGCCCAGAGAACATTTGAAAAAATTATAAAAAAATACCCGTCAAGTGTATATGCAATTGCAGCAAATTACTATCTTGGTATGATTGAAAAAAATAAAGATTTTAGTAATGAAAAGAGAAAAAAGCAATCAAAAGAAAAAGCACTTAACTACTTTAAAAATTACCTTGAAAAAGCATCCGACGGAAGATTTGCAATCAATTCCATCGATGAAATTAAAACATTAAACCTTAAACTCACAAATTATGATAATTTATTAATTGCAAAATCCTACTACGCAAACGGAGAATATGAAAAAGCAAAAGAATTTCTTAATAAAACCACACTTACGGAAAGCTGGTCTGATTTTGCAAAAACAGAATACAAGCTTGGCAATAACGAAAAAGGAAATTATTATGCTGGTTTTGGTTTAAAAGACCATGCAATGAACACCGAACCTGCTGACGTATATGAAGTTATATATAGCTATATTTCAACTTTCTCCACGAGGAAAGAAGGCATAGAATCTCTGCTTGCCAAGAATTACAAATCAACAGGAGCAGATTACATTACATACCTCAACTGTACGGAAATACAGACAGGTTCAAACAAAGAGGCATGCTTTAAATCATTATATGAAAAGTATCCTGACGGGCAATTTTCCGCAGATGCTTTATACAATGTATTTTTGTCTAAATATTTAGATAAAAAATATGATGATGCCCAGAGATTGGGCTTTTTGCACATAAGTAAATTTTCAACTGCAAAATCGAGTTCTGCCGTAACTTATTATATGGCAAAAATTGCGTACAAGAAGAAATTCTATGAAAGAGCGAATGAGTATTTTAACAAAGTTCTGACAAATTTCCCTGACAGTTATTATGCATTCAGAGCACATTATAACTTATACAAGGATGATGGATTTCTTCCGTATTTAGAATTAACACCAAAGCCGGTAGTTTTTCCCTATAAAAAATCTCTTGATAACAATCTTGTTGTAAAACTGGCTTACTTAAAAGATTACGATTTAGTAGAAGAACTTTGCAAGAATGATAAATTTATTCAAAGTTGGATTGCCTATGAAAAAGGGAATTACACAATATCATCTGTCCTTGCAAGAAACGCAATGGAAGAACTTGATGTAAAACCGGCTTTTGATGACTTAAGATGGAGGCTGGTATATCCACTGCATTATTATAACATTGTTGATAAATACAAGGGGACAAATAACCCTGTTATTTTGCAGTCAATAATAAAAGAAGAAAGCCACTTTAACCCTTATGCCAGAAGTTATGTAGGAGCATCCGGATTAATGCAACTAATGCCGGCTACAATGAGTGAAGTTAAGAGTAATCCTAACTTTCCGAAAGGTTTGAGCGGAGAATCCGAAAACATTGCAGCAGGAAGTACATATTATGCCGGTCTCAGAAGAATGTTATTTAACAGAGATTTGTATGCAATATCTGCGTATAACGGAGGTGCAGGTTCTGTATCAAGCTGGTTTACAAAAATCACATACAAGGATGCTGATGAATTTGTTGAACAGATTCCGTATCCTGAAACAAAAAATTATGTAAAAAAAGTCTTAAGAACTTATTGGATGTATGGTAATATTTATTAGGAGCAAATATGAAAAGAGGACTTTTTATAACATTTGAAGGGGCAGACGGATGCGGCAAAACAACGCAAATAGAACTCTTAAATAATTATCTCAAAAATAAAGGTTTAGATACTATTTTAACAAGAGAACCCGGAAGCAGAGGACTTGGAGAGAAACTTAGAGAAATTCTATTAAACTATGACGGAGAAGTTTCTTCTAACTGCGAATCGTTTCTGTTCCTTGCAGATAGAGCACAGCATATTGATTGTGTTATTAATCCCGCCTTGAAAGAGGGTAAAATTATACTTTGCGACAGACATACTGATTCAACAGTTGCTTATCAAGGGTTTGGCCGAGGTTTAGATATTGAAAAAATTAAATATCTTAATGATATCGCAACCGGAAGTACAAAACCTGATTTAACAATAGTATTTGATGTAGATATAGAAACCTCTATGAGCAGGGTAGGCAAAGAAAAAGACCGGATGGAATCAGCAGGGATTGAATTTTTTAATCGTGTGAGAAACGGTTATCTTAAAATTGCATCAGAAGAACCGCAGAGAGTAAAAGTTATAGATTCTTCCGATACTATTGAAAATATACACAAAAAAGTTGTAGAATTGGTAGAGAAGCTATGAATATAAATGAAATAAAACAACGAGTTAATAAAAATAAGGAGTGTCTTTGACTCTGATGGGTTAAAATCAGAGCTTGCAGCATTAGAAGAGAAACTACAAACTCCTGAAATTTGGGGGAATCAACAACTTGCAAGCGAACTTGGACAGCAAGTTAAGGACATAAAAGACAAGCTTGGAATGATTGAGTACTGGGATTCTGTAATCGATGATGCAGATACGGCGTACGAAATTGCTGATGAGGAACTCATTAAAGAAAGTGAAACAGCACTTGCTGAATTAGAAAAACAATTGGATAAATTTGATATTCAGCAGATGTTATCAGGAGAGTATGATGAAGCCGATGCTTTTTTAACAATTAACTCAGGTGCAGGCGGAACAGATGCTCAGGACTGGGCAAGTATGCTTTTAAGAATGTATATGAGATGGGCTGAGAGAAAAGGCTGGAAAACAGAGCTTGTTGATAAATCAGACGGAGAAGAAGCCGGCATTAAATCCGCAACCATAAAAATTACAGGCAAATTTGCTTACGGGTATGCTAAAGCAGAAAAAGGGGTTCACAGGCTTGTCAGAATTTCTCCTTTTAACGCAAATGGCAAGCGTCAGACAAGCTTTGCCTCATGCGAAGTTTCTCCTATTATTCCTGATTACGAAAAAACAATCATAATACCTCCGGATGATATTGAAGTAGACACAATGCGTTCGGGAGGAGCAGGAGGACAAAATGTTAATAAGGTAGAAACTGCGGTAAGAATTGTACACAAACCGAC
Organism: bacterium; assembly: GCA_017480425.1. Lineage (GTDB taxonomy): Bacteria > Cyanobacteriota > Vampirovibrionia > Gastranaerophilales > Gastranaerophilaceae > CAG-196. The sequence goes on from JAFVAR010000004.1 coordinate 6,804, forward strand.
AGGAATTGTTATAAAATGCCAGCAAGAACGTTCTCAACTACAGAATAAGGAAAATGCAATGCAAATGCTGGCTTCAAAGCTTTTGGAGTTAAGACAGCAAGAACACGAAAAAAAACTTGCCGAGTTAAAGGGTGAAAGTTTTGATATAAACTTTGGTTCGCAAATTCGTTCATATGTATTTCATCCGTATAAAATGGTAAAAGACCACAGAACAGGTTTTGAAATGGGAAATGTTGATGCCGTTATGGACGGAGATATTGACGGATTTATAGAATCTTATCTCAAGGGAGATAGGGCAAAGGCATAACAATATATAAAAATAAAGAGGATATTATAATGAAACGAGTTATCACATATGGAACTTTTGACGTACTGCATTATGGTCACATAAATCTTTTAAAGAGAGCAAGAGCCCTAGGTGATTACTTAATTGTCGGACTATCCAGCGACGAATTTAATCAACTAAAGAATAAAAAATCTTACTACACATATGAACAAAGAAAAACTATTCTGGAAGCGTGCAGATATGTAGATTTGGTAATTCCGGAAGAAAATTGGGAGCAAAAGACCTCAGATGTACAAAAATATCAGGCAGATATTTTTGTAATGGGAGATGATTGGGAAGGAAAGTTTGATTTTCTTAAGGAATACTGCGATGTAGTTTACCTTCCGAGAACACCGGATGTATCAAGTACTCAAACTAAAGACTATTTAAAACAAAACAATAAACTTAACCTATCATAGCCTTGAAGGGTAATGTAATATTTTTTGTAAAAAATATAATGTATAAAAAGGAGGTCAAAATGTTTGATTTATACATATTAGAAACATGCCCTTACTGCAAAAAAGTAATGTCTTTTCTTGAAGAAAAAGGAGTTAAGTACAACAAAATAGATATTGCTGAAAAGAAGGCAGAAGATGCACTTATTCAGTCCGGAGGAAAACGACAGGTACCGTTCTTGATAGACAGAGAAAGAAACGTACAGATGTATGAGTCCGCAGATATCATTGAATACTTGAAAACAGTTGTATAGCAAAGATATAATGCCTAGATTCCCATATTTGTAATATCAGTGTATGCGGAAAGGATTCTATTCCGGACTTGAATTGCCATTTCCATACTCAAAGTTGCTTTTTCAGCCGCTATCATTGCATCATGAATACTTGTAGGACCGCCCATAGCGATATCTTCTTGCATTCTGTTTGCTTCTATTTTTGCTGCGTTAACCGCATTAAGGCTATTTGTTACGGACGCTCCAATCATACCGGCAAAGTTTCCTAATCCTGTCGGATCATTCTTGTCCTTGATCGGATTACTTTTTGCAGCATTATCAAGAGCAACTTCAAAATCCGTTTTTATATCATCATCAAATTGAAATGACATATTATTCTTCAAGAATTTATTATAATCGTCTACTGCGTTCAAGTTATAAGTTGTATTATACTCTGCTATTCCTGTTGAAATTTCCATTAGTTACTACTCCAAATTATATATTCATTGCGCTTTGCATCATTGTCTTAACGTTTTCCGCAACTGTTGCATTGGCTTCATAAGCTTTTGATGCGGATATCATCCCGACCATCTCTTCAACAACATTAACATTCGGCAAATCTACGTATCCGTCTTCATCAGCATCGGGATGCGATGGATCGTATACAGTTTTAACACCATTTTGCGATTCATAAATTTCATCTACTTGAACACCGCCTGTTAATAATCCGTTATTAAGCGCAATGTTTGTGTTAATAAGCATTCTCCCTGTTGACGGGTCAAACTGAGCATCCGGGCTGTTACTTGAAAAATTTGTGTACCCTCTGTTTAGAGAATCTTCATATATTGTTCTAAAGGTTACATCTTTTTTTATGTAAACTCCTTTAGAACCATCTGCTCTGCGTGTTGTGTTTACATTTGCAATATTGGATGCAATCGTATCCATTTTAATTCTTTGTGCAGTCATTCCCGAACCTGCTATATCAAAAACATTAAAACTCATAGGTTACCTCTTTACTTTATTTACTGCCCTCTTATAACTTCTGACAGTCCTTGGAATTGTCTCCTTTCAAGATTTGAAAGCACTAAAAATTTAGTACCTGTTTTAGACATATCCATCATTTCACGTTCAAGTTCCACATTATTTCCGGTCGAATCCGGTCCGCTATATATATCTGTTACAACTTGCGGTCTATAATCTTCATAAACATTAGATTGCAAATACGCTTTTTCCTGTAACGTAGGAGTTCTGTACTTGTGAATTTCACCTGTAAAAACATCCAGCATTGGCGGTCTGTATTCTATACTGTTTTGCCCTTTTATATAATCCTTTAAATCTTCCTTTTCGACAATCTCTGCAAGTTGACTTTCAAACGCAACTTCTTTTCTCTGAAATCCCGGGGTCATTACGTTTGCAATATTTGATGCAATTGCATGCTGCCTGTCCATCAAACCATCCATACTCAACTGCGTAATATTTATCGTTCTATCGCTTATTAAATCTACCATCCTATTGAGTTCCTCCCAATTTTTGAGTTAAACTTTTGCCAGTTTTATTGCAAATTCAACATAATCATTTTCGTTATGTTCAAGCAACAATTTTCCGTACATTTCCTCAATATTTTTCTTGCATATTGCAAGCCCCAAGCCTGTACCATTCTCTTTTGTTGTGTAACCTTCTTTAAAGATTTTATTCGGTTCTTCTATTTTTCCTGCATTGTTTGACACTTTAATCAGAATAAAATCTTCATCTTCTTCTGTTTTTAATTTAATATACTTACCATTTTGAGGTGCATCAGATTCCTTCTGCAAAAAAGCTTCGGACGCATTTTTTATCAGGTTAATTATAACTGCAGATAATTTGTTTTCATCAACCGGAACTTTTACATCCAAATCATTTTCTAAAATACATTCAACATTCTTACCTTCATAATATACTTTTGTCAAATCGCAGGCATTTGAAATTAATTCTTTTAATTTATACGACTTAATAACAGGTTTTTCTTTTGATTTTAGTGCAATCAAAGAATTTCCCGCCATTTTTACCGCCCTTGAAATATTTTCAGCAGCATTAATTATTGATTCTTCTTTTATACCAAGCTTTAAACAGTGTTTTTTCATTATTTCGGAATACAAATCACATATTGATAATTGATTACGTACTTCATGAGCAATTTCTCGTATGTTTTGATCCGCAGAAAATTCTTCTTTTTCATATTGTACTTGCGCAAAACCAAGAACTGCATCTTTTGCCGCCTCATCAAGATTCATAATAAGCTTTCGTATAGAAGAATTCATCAGCACGTTATCACGCCTGTCGGGCTTGAAGCGTTCTTGAAAATCTTTTATATCAACATCCGTATTTCTTGCAATAATATCCAAGGCTTCATTTTGCAATTTTGAATTATAAATTGTATAGTATCTGACGTAATTCGGATTGTCTGTTTTACCGTCCCATATTGTAATTGCTACGAATCTATGAGTCAAAACAGCAAGAAATTCTGTGTTTGCCCAAACCTTTTCTTTTAAATGTTCACTCTCATCAGAAAAATCATAAGACTCTACTGCTGAATACTCCAGTCTCTTAAGAAGCCCCTGCAGACCTGACTTATTAATTATTCTGTGCAATACAACAGATTCTTCCGGCTCATCAAGTAGCGGTTCAAGACACGAGCGTATTATACACCTTAGCGCAACTTTTGATAAAGGCTGATTTTCTTGTGCATCAATAAGTTCTTTTAAATAGTTCTGCTGTCTTACAATTTTTTTCATTTATCACCGATACTATACTGCAAGTTTTACTTTTTTAGTTAAAAAGCCATTGTTAATTGCATACAATACAGCTTGTGTTCTGTCATTAACTTGAAGCTTTTGAAAAATGTTATTTACGTGTGTTTTAACTGTTGTCTCAGAAATAAACAACTTATTTGCAACACCTTTATAAGTAATTCCTTGAGTTAACAGTTCTAAAACTTCTTCTTCTCTTTGAGTCAGCGCATCAAGAAGGTTTTCTTCATTTTCGTTTTCTTTTCTTGAAGTTTCATCTCTGAATGTTTGTTGAAAGTATTCAAAAAATCTTGAAGAAAGAGCGAGCGGTAAATAAATTTTTCCATTCAAAACTTCTTCAATAGCATAAATAAGCTGAGCTGAAGCCATAGTTTTTAACACATATCCCCTTGCCCCGACCTTCATTGCCCTAAAAATCAAATCTGCATCATCATATCCGGAAAGTGCTAACACTTTTGTATCCAATCCTAATTTAGATATTTCAATAATACCTTGTAAACCATCTCTGTCAGGCATATTCATGTCCAAAAGAACAATGTCAGGTTGGTATTTTTTAACCAGATTCAATCCTACAGTTAAATTTGTTGCTATTCCAACTACATCAAAAGTACCCTCTAATGTTAAAAGTTCTCTAATACCTGCTAAATGTTCATAGTTATCATCAATTAGCAAAACCCTTGATTGTTTTTTAAACTCACGTCTCATACTCTCTCTTCTCCCCTAATTATAAATTCCTCTTTTTATACTATTCATATTACCTTCTGTTAGAGGATATTTGCATCAATAGAATGATTTATTTTTCAAGATATGAGCTAGATACAAGGATATAGACCATATGGTCTACCCATGCGGCGTAAACCATGCGGTCACATGGTTTTGGGGATTGTCAAGATAAAAATTTAATTTACAATATTAGTACTACATAAATTATATGAGAGTAGTACATTAAAGGTAGACTTTTGTAACTAAACTCAGAGCGGCATATAATCCGAATATATTAGACTTGACCAGTTGTCTTCAAAATAGCTTATTTGGGTTAAAGAACCTGTCTTAATAAGAACTTTAAACTGGTTTTCTCCTTTTAAGCCCAGAGTCTGAGCAACTGCAGATTGGACTACATCAGGAGTTGTCACAATTATAATACGATTACCTCTGTTTTCTTTTACCAAATCTTGAATTACGCTTTTAACCCTTTTATTAAAATCTTTTAATGCCTCACCACCATCAGGGGTCTGAAGAATTGCCTTTGCACCATATGTATCATAAATATCAGTATAAGAATGCCCGCTCCATTCTCCCAGTTTTCTTGGCGGTAAATTTATTGTAATAAATTTATTTTTGAATAATTTTGCAATTATTTGAGCGGACTGAGTACATCTTGTTGATGAACTTGTATATATCTTATCATATGCAACAGCTCTTGTTTCAAGGTATTCACATACTTTTTTAATTTCTTCTTCTCCAAAATCATTTAATTTCGGATACTTTTCTGAATCACTCATTATACCATCCAAAGAATGAACAGTTGCACCGTGTGTTATAAAAGTTATTTTACATTTACGCTTAAACATAGTCGGATTACCCTCTAATTTTATTATAACACATTTAAATTGAACTTTTAAGCTGTTTGATTTTGAAATTTCATACATTTGAAGGTTTGACTTTTTTTAAAAGATAATTAAACTGTAAGCAGGTAAACTAAAATTAGGAGACACTATGGGTAAACGACTTGACGGCTCTTCATTATTCTCTGGAATAAGCTCTGGATTAAGTAACTCTTTTTCCCTTTTATCAAGCCAATATAGTGATGGTTTAACGCTTGATAATTTGAACAAAGCTCTTACAAACACAAACGTCACAAATACCGCTTATGGCGCCACATTTGCATCATATCTGAGCACAAATTTCAACAATGTAGACTCCAACCGTGACGGAGTAATTTCTGCCGATGAAATTCAAAATTTTATGAATAACATTGCAACTCAGGGGCTGACAAGAGAACAAATCATAGCACTCAGCGGTGCAACAGGTATGACAAATTCTCTGCAAGAAACAGTACTTTCTCATTTTGATGATATTGACACAAATCATGACGGAAAAGTAACAAGTCAGGAAATCAGCCAATACGGTGTAAACTCAATGGCTGAAAAACAAAAAATTGCAGACAGAAACCGTTTGATAAACAACATGTCACTATTCTACGGTGACAGCATTGATAAGTATGAAGGCAGTATGCTTGATTACAAATATATGGACGATAACGAAAATTCTTAAATTATGTGTGTTAATAGTAAGATAAAAAAGAAGGCAGTTAATTTATCAACTGCCTTCTTGATTTATGTAACTAACTATTCTGCAATCCACGTTTAAATTCTTCCGGTCTGCCTGCTCTTGAAAGAGCATCCTCCAAAGTGACTTTTTTCTTTAAGTACAAATCTCTGAGTGCCATTTCTAACGTTTGCATACCAAAACCTGAATTTGTCTGCATTGTAGAATAAATCTGCGCAGCTTTTGATTCACGAATCAAGTTTGCAATTGCAGGAATTACCAACATAACTTCTTGTGCCATAACACGACCTTTTTTAGTTCCGTCTGCTTGAAGAAGCGGAAGCAATGTTTGAGAAAATACCGCAACAAGAGAGTTTGATAATTGAACTCTTACCTGTTGCTGCTGACCTTCAGGGAAAACGTCTATTATACGATCAATTGTTTGTGCCGCAGAAGATGTGTGCAAAGTACCAAATACCAAGTGACCGGTTTCTGCTGCTGTTAATGCCAATCTGATTGTATCCAGATCTCTCATTTCACCTACAAGAATAATATCAGGGTCTTCACGCAATGCCGATTTTAGTGCATTTGCGAAACTTCTTGTGTCTTGACCCAATTCTCTCTGGTGAATAATTGAACGCTTTGACGGGTGAATAAATTCGATTGGGTCTTCAATTGTCAAAATGTGTTCTGAACGTGTTTCGTTTATATAATTTATCATTGCGGCAAGAGTAGTTGATTTACCTGAACCTGTAGGACCTGTAACCAATACCAATCCTCTCGGTTTTTCTGAAATTTTTCTTACTGTATCAGACAAACCTAATTCTTTAAATGAAGGGACTTGTGAAGCAATTACACGGAATGCAGCCGCATAATTTCCTCTGTCTTTATATATGTTTACCCTAAAACGGCTTAATCCTTGGATACCGTATGAAAAGTCCAATTCCCAATCTTGCTCAAGTTTACGTCTTTGTTCTTTATTTAACATCGGGAAAAGAAGTAATTCGACTTCTTCAGGCTTTAATGCCGGCACATCCATTCTTTGCAAATTACCGTCAATACGGACAACCGGAGGTAAACCTGCCGATATGTGTAAATCAGAGCCTCTCTGTTTTACAACTACTTCTAAATATTTTTCTATTAGCATGCTAAATTGCCCTCTTTATTAGCTCTTCTTAATCAAAATATATCATGGATTAAACTATTTGTAAATATTATAAAATATACACAAACACTACATCACACTCAAATATTCATTGATTGCTTTTGCCGCTTTTTTGCCGGCACCCATTGCATTTATTGCATTAGATTCTCCAACCGGTGCCACATCTCCGCCTGCATATATTCTTTTTATAGAGGTTCCTCTCGTTTCCGAATCTACAATAAAATAGCCTTTCCGGTCTGTCTCAAAGTCTAATCCCTCGCCCGAAGCTGATTTTTGAATTATCGGATTTGGGCCTGTTCCAAGAGCTACAACAACAGTATCTACTTCATAGTCAACAAAGTTACCCGTTCCGACAAGAGAACGACGACCTGATTCATCAGGCTCACCAAGTTCCATAACCTCAAACTGCATCCCGTTTACATAGCCGTCTTTGTCATAAATTTGTTTAGGCGCTTTAAGAAATTCGAAAATAACTCCTTCTTCTTTTGCATGGCGAATTTCTTCAAGGCGTGCAGGAAGCTCTTTTTCTGTCCTTCTGTACACAATATAAACCTTTTCAAAACCTACTCTTACAGCAGTTCTTGCTGCATCCATGGCCACATTTCCGCCGCCTATTACAGCAACTGATTTGCCGACCTTTAACGGTGTTGCAGCATTTTCATCATTTGCCTGCATTAAGTTAACTCTTGTCAAAAATTCGTTTGCAGAAAATACTCCGTTTAAATTTTCACCCGGAATATTCATCATTTTGGGAAGTCCCGCTCCTGAGCAAATAAATATTGCATCAAACCCATCCTCTTCAAGTTGTTTTAAGGTTATTGACTTACCTACAACAACATTCTTTTCAAATTTAACTCCCATTTTTTTAAGAGAATCGATTTCTCTGTCCAAAACTGTTCTCGGAAGTCTAAACGGAGGGATTCCATATCTTAAGACGCCGCCAAACTTATGCAGAGCTTCAAATATAGTAACTTCATGTCCTGCCTTCCTTAAATCTGACGCAGCTGTAATTCCTGCACATCCTGAGCCTACCACTGCAACTTTTTTCCCGCTTGGTTTAATATCACAAGTTTTTGGAAAAGTGTTATCTCCAACATACCTTTCAAGAGCACCAATTGCCACAGGTTCACTTTTTATACCAAGAATGCACTTTCCCTCACATTGCCTCTCTTGAGGACAAACTCGCCCGCAAACTGACGGAAGCATACTTGTTTGCCTTATAATATCTCCGGCTTTTTCTAATTCACCTTCTTTTAACGCCTTTATAAAATCAGGTATTTGGATATTAACCGGACAACCTTTAACACATTGAGGATTTTTACAATTTAAACATCTGGAGGCCTCTTCAAAAGCTTGTTCTTTCGTGAAATTTGATTCGACCGGATTAAAATTTGTTCTTCTTATTATCGGGTCTTGCTCTGCTGGTTTCTGGCGCATATTACTCTCCTTTTATTATACAAATTATATCAAAAATTTATTTTATTGTATAATTAGAAATATGAAGACTATAGCTTTTATTTTTGGGACACGTCCGGAAATTATAAAACTTGCACCGGTAATTTTGGAGCTTAGAAAGTATCCTGAAAATTACAAGGTTATAATATGCAATACCGAACAGCAAAAAGAGTTATCGAATCAAACTCTTTCATATTTCGGACTTAGAGCAGATTACAACCTTGATTGTATGAGAGAAAATCAATCGCTTTCAGAGGTTCAGGCAAGAATATTAACTTCACTTAATAAAGTTTATAAAAACGAAAAAATTGATGCTACGATTGTTCAAGGCGATACAATGACTGTATTATGCGGTGCATTAACAAGTTTTTACAACAAGATTCCGGTATTCCACGTTGAAGCAGGACTTAGGTCTTATGATATATTTGAGCCTTTTCCTGAAGAAGTTATGCGGCAAATGACATCCAGAGTTGCCGACTTGCATTTTGCACCTACGGAAATTAATAAAGATGCGTTAATAAAAGAAAATATAGATAAGAATAAAATTTATGTAGTCGGGAATACTGTAATAGATGCATTGTTCTGCTTATCAAAAGATATTATTGAACAATCAAAAAGATTTTTTGAAAAAAACAATATAAAAATTGATGATAAATTAGTTCTCATAACTGCTCACAGGCGAGAAAACCATGGTGAAAGAATAGACAGAATAATAAATGCGATTACCGATTTGGCAAATAAATACAACGATCACACATTTGTTATTCCGGTACATCCAAATCCAAATGTACATAACAAAATTCATTCAAGAATGCAGCATCTTAAGAATGTTTCGCTTCTTGAACCGTTGGACTATCCATATCTTGTATACCTTATGAAAAATGCAAAGCTTATTTTGACAGATTCGGGAGGAATACAAGAGGAAGCACCGTCGTTTGCCTGCCCTACGCTTGTTATGAGATATGAAACAGAACGCAAAGAAGGAATTGAAGCAGGTGTTTCCAAATTAGTCGGAGCAGACTACAACACAATAATAAGCGAAAGTGAAAAGATTCTGTCCCGCTCGAAATCCGAAACAAGATTAAAAGCAAAAAATCCTTATGGAGACGGAACTTCTTCAAAAAAAATTGAGGCAGTGATAAGAAAGTATTTTAGTTAAATAAAAAAACGGCGGAATTAACCGCCGTTTTTTCTAGTTCATAAAATATGATATAGCTATCATGACAAGAGTTGCAACTATCATAAATATGAGTGTACTTAAAAATCCTGAGTCAGGTTCTGCTAACTTGGACTCGTCTTTTTTGTCATTATTATCCATTATATTCTCCTTTTTTAAATAGCTTTTAACTAAAAAGCAAATGCTAAGGAGCTCTTGTATATATTGCACCCTCTAGATTTGGAGATACTTTATGAGTGGTGCTGTTATGATTTAATAAATGCTGATTGAATATAAAATATTTTAGAACATTTTCTTCCGTCAGAGCATCTTCACCAAAAATAGAAAAGTCCTCAGAATTTTTATTCTGTATTTTTGAAAATGTTGATGGAGAGCTTTGTATTACATAATAGGTATTGTCATCATTTAATTCCAATGTTATCGGAGCTTTAACCGATTGAATATAATTAAGAGACGGTACATTAGGAATTATTGCAGCACTGCAAACAGTACTCTCTTTTAACGATAATAAAGAAAATGCAAAATATATAAATATTAAAAATATTTTAAAATATTTTTTCACAAGTTGATTTTAACACAAAAAAACTCACACAATAAAACAAAAAGTCCGATGACCATAAAATCATCGGACTTTTAAAATCAACTTTAAACCTTACTTGCTAAGAAGTGATTTGAATGATTTACCTGCTGAGAATGTAGGAACAGTCTTTGCAGCAATCTTGATTGCTTTACCAGTTTGTGGGTTACGACCGTTTCTAGCAGCTCTCTTCTTAGAAGAGAAAGTACCGAAACCAACTAAAGTAACTTTGTGTCCTTTCTTAACTGAAGATTGGATTGAGTCAATAGTTGCAGATAAAATCAATGAAGCATCCTTTTTAGATACTTTAGTCTTCTTAGAAATTTCTGAAATTAGTTCTTCTTTGTTCATATTAATCTCCTTTCCTCTTAACACACGTTTATTATATACTATTATTAAATAATTGCAAGTACTTTTAACTATCTTAACATTATTTTTTAGTATAATGATAATTAAAGTCGGAGGTGTGTATGTTTATAAATAGCGACAGTACAGGATTTCAATCAAAAATAAAATTTATAAATTATTCTGAATTTTTAGAAAAAACAAAAAATCTTAACCCTAAAAAACATCAAGTCGGTTACCCATGGCAGCCTTTCTCAAGAAAAAACGGAAAGAATTTGTATACCACCGGAATTCAGGACTGCATTGCGATTGGTCTGGTTGACGGCAAAAAATCGACATTGTTTCATATTTGTACTGCAAAGCATGGCGAAGCAAAAAAACTTAATTTGAAAGGATTTGATATAAAACAAATCGAACACAGAATACTGGAAAGCGTTGATTTAACAAGCAAAAACCTCCATGCCATTATTCTTGGCGGACATCAAATTAAGGATGCTTCTAAATATAATGTAAAACACTTAAATAAGATAAAAAAGATTCTTGATGACAATAAAATCCCGTATTCAATATTTGGTGCAAGGCGAGATGTTCATTGTTTCGGAAAATATTCCATGCTCTATTCCACAAAAGAAGATACATGGTATATTTCAAACAATTTAACAAACAGAAGTGCATTAGGCGGAATGGGTAAAGAAATAGAAGCACTTGGTGATATCGTAAGATATAATACATACCGCCGAATAGACACACCAAGGGGAGTTCAGTATAATCGCACGAGAAAAGCTACCGGTGTTTTGGATTTTTTCGAAAGCCAATTCAGACAAGTTTCTGTTTCTAAGTTTGATGAAATTGCTTAAATATCAAATAATTCTAAATGAATATATTTAGGTGTATAATGTAAACATGTTTGTCAGTAATAAAACTTCAAAAAACAGCTTAAAAATCCTGATAAGTTATCACAAACCGTCGATAATTTTAAGTAATAATATATTTTGTCCTATTCATGTTGGCAGAGATTTGGCAACAGAAACGTCAAAAGACGGAAAAATGGGTAAACAGGACTATATGTGGATGCTGCACAATATGATTGGGGATAATACCGGAGACAATATATCTGGATTAAATCGTTATTTTAATGAAACCACCTCTATGTATTGGGCTTGGAAAAATTATGAAAAGCTTGACAATCCTGCCTATATAGGATTTATGCATTATAGAAGGCATTTTATGACCAACAATGAGTTCTATGATAATGTATTTTTACCGTACGGAAATAAATATTATCAAAAAATTAACACAAAATATTTACAGGAAGCCCATATTAGTGAAAAGTATTACTTAGAACTTTTAAATAACAATCCTGATATAATTTGCATGAAGCCGTTTATAACGGAAGACAGCGTTCTTGAAAACTTCACAAGAATTGTACCAAATGTTAACAGAGAGACAATGTTATTAACTTCCAAAATTGTAAAAAATTTATATCCGGAATATAGCGAAACAATCGACAACTATTACAAATCAACAAAAAACATATGGTATCATTCTTTCATTATGAAAAAGGAATTATTTTTTGAATACATGGAATGGTTGTTTCCTATATTATTTAGAGTTCATTCAAATTTAGATTATTCAAATATAAAACACTTTGAAACCCAACGAGAAGTTGCATATATGGCTGAAAGACTTTTTGCAGTTTGGGTTAATTACAAAATTAAACAAGGTTTTAACGTTAAATATGTTCAATTATCAATAGTCGGAGACACAGAAAGAATAAATTTTAAACCTCTTCATATTCGTATTTTAAGAAAATTTGGAGATTTCTTATTGTCATGTTTAACTTTAAATACAAAAAAAATTAAAAACAGATTTATACAATTAACACTTGAAAAGGATTTGAAATAATGGCTGAAAGCATAGAGAGAGAGAGAGA
>JAFVAR010000005.1 GCA_017480425.1 bacterium
ATCCCGCTTGAAACGAAAGATATCATATCAGGAGTTAACGAAGAACTCGTTAACCGAATTGTATCTAATTTAAAAAGCGGTGTTACGGTTTGTGTACATACGTCACATCTTATTGCAAATTTTGACGGATTTTCCGATGACTCATTTAATGCTGAGCTTACAAAGGAAAAGCTTGCAACAATGATTACGGATTATCTTGCGGAACTAACAAGACAAGTTCTGTCACAAATAAAAACCATTCTTATAACATTAGGAGGAGAGACATCCTACAAATGCTGTCATGCAATAGATTCAAAAGAGCTAAAACTCATTGATGAAGTTGCACCTGCAATTTCTATTTGTTCAGATGCGAACAACCGATGGATTGTGACAAAATCAGGGAATCTCGGAAAAGGCAAAACATTAATTGAAATTTTAGATTATTTTGGATTTCACGAGGACTAAAAATGAAAGATTATTCCAATAAAATTGCAATAACAACCGGTGACCCGAATGGAATTGGCGCTGAAATTACAATTAAGGCTCTCAATTTGCTTAATATTCCTTCTAAAGATATTGTGATAATATCAAATTCTAAGGTCATAAATACTTATGGAAATCTAAATAATAACTATGAGGTTATAGATATCAACTATGATTCTAAAATCCGCCCCGGAGAAATATCTGTAGAAGCAGGAGATTTTGCATTCAGACTTTTAGAAAAAGCATGTCAAATCAGACCTAAATTTATAGTTACAGCCCCGACTTCTAAAGAAGCAATGAATCTTGCCGGACATAAATTTAGTGGACAAACAGAGGTTTTAGAACATTTCCTTGCTCACGACGGACAAAAAGCAGAAATGCTTTTTGCTGCAAAAGATTTTAGGGTACTGCTTTTGACAAGACATCTTCCGCTTAAAGATGTTTCTAAAACACTTACAAAAGCTTTAATCATAGAAAAAATTGAAAGATTAAGAAGTTTTTTCCAAAATAAACTTATGATTAAAAAGCCTTCGTTTGCTCTTTGTTCTCTAAATCCGCATGCCGGAGAAAACAGCTTGCTTGGAGACGAAGAGGAAAAAATTATACTGCCGGCAATAGAAGCCGTACGTAACAGAGGAATTAACATAACAAATCCTATGCCTGCAGATGCCTTGTTTATAAACGGAGTACAAAGTTACCTGAGAGGCGATAAATCTTCCTATGACTGCTATATAGCTTGTTACCATGACCAAGGACTAATACCGATTAAAGCTGCAGCATCAGAAAAAACTGTTAATATGACAATCGGACTGGATATCATCCGCACATCCCCAAGCCATGGAACAGCTTTTGATATAGCAGGGAAAAACATTGCAAACCCTGAATCTATGATTGAGGCTATTAAATATTGCTTGTATTAGCCTTACTTTCTCTATAACTTTTTATAAGCTGAGAATAACTCCTTCTAAAAGTTAAGATTTCATCAGGTGTTCTGTAGTATCTAATTTCACCACTTTTATCAACAGTACACCTTACATCATCTTCATAACTGTTATTTGGTTTTGCATAAACATATCTTTTACCTGCATAATTTATAGGTGATATTTTTAACAGTCCCGGACCGTCTTCAGACTTTACAACTATAATTCCGTCTTCGTTAACTGTCCTTTCTCCCGGAATAGTTAACTTTAATTTTTTCAAAATATCATCAACTAATGATAAATCAGTCTCTTTTTGAACTAATGCTCTTGCAACACCCGTAGGTTTACTTTTTTTCAATTCCTCCGGTTCAGGATACTGTTTCTGTTCAACATACTCTAACATTTGTTGTTGTGTTTTTATTCTTTTGGGTTTTACATTTCGCAGATAGTTAATTAACTCATGCGGTTTTTGAGTATCAAAACGTAACTTTGTACTTACGTCAGGCAAAAATTGAAAACCCCTTATATGGTGCTCTTGTATAAATTTTGCAACTATTGCATCTTTACTCTTTCTGAGCACATAGAATACTATATTCTCTTTACCTGCAAAATTATCAAAAATTTGAAAGCCTTGATGCCCCAGAGAATTTTCCAAATCCCGTCTAACTTCAGGACTTAACTTTGTATAATTTATTCTGAACGCACCTTTAAATTGAGGATTTGCACTTACTGTAGAAACTGATAAATTCATTTTTTCATCTCCATTAAAAAAAATTTGTACTCCTAGTATTATTAAACCACGTAAAAATAATATTTGCTAATAACACAAAAGCTCCATTAAATATAGAGCTTTTGTGTTATTAATTTGTAAAAACTATTTATTATATTCTGTTCTTCCAGACTCCGCCTTTTCTGTCAACTACAGCATCATAACAAGACCAAATTCTAAAAATTCCTGTAAGTCCCAGAACCGCATGAGTAACATTCTTTTCATAACCGTTATCATTGACGGCTTGACCTATTCCGGGCCAAATTAATAATGATAAAAGTCCTGCTCCGACAGATCTTCCGGAAACAGTGCCGTTTGTTCCATGAGTTCCTGCAAAAACCGGTGATGCCATTGATATGACAGATAAAAGCATTAAAGTGGCAAAAATCTTTTTCATAATTCTTTTCCTTTCCTTTATTAGCTTTGTTTGAAAACTTCAGCAATTGATTTATTATAATCAGGTCTCAAAATACCTTTTTCGGTAATTATACCTGCGATAAGCTCATGCGGAGTAACATCGAATCCCGGATTTATAATATTTACACCTTCCGCACAAATACGCTTTCCGTTTATATGTGTAACTTCTTCATGAGAGCGTTCTTCTATCGGAATCTCCTTTCCGGATTTTATAGATGTATCTATTGTTGAGAGAGGTGCTGCAATATAAAACGGTATGTTATGATATTTTGCAGCAATTGCTACTGTGTATGTACCGATTTTATTTGCAGTATCGCCATTTGCGGCAATTCTGTCTGCGCCGACTACAACCATGTTGATCATACCCTTACTCATGAAATATGAACACATTCCGTCTGTAATTAGCGTTACAGGAATTCCATCCATCGCAAGCTCGAAAGTTGTAAGCCTTGCACCCTGTTGACGAGGTCTTGTTTCATCTGCAAAAACCTGAATAGTATTGTCGTTTGCATAAGCAGAACGTACAACCCCGAGAGCTGTGCCATAACCTCCTGTTGCAAGAGCACCTGCGTTGCAGTGAGTTAATATAGTCGCACCTTTTGGAACAACTTCCGCTCCGTAATCACCTATTTTTTTACATCTTTCAATATCATCAAATTCAATTTCGACTGCTTTTTCGGTTAATTCCTTAATAAGCCCTTCTTTATCAGATGTTGAATTCATTATAACCTTTTTTTGTTCCCCACATGCCCACATAAGGTTTACTGCAGTCGGACGTGATGTTGACATATAGTCTGCTTTTTCCAGCAACCATTGTTTAAAATCATTTATGTTGTCATACTTATCCTTGCCCTCTTTAGCATAAAGAACTATTCCTTGAGCACCTGCAATACCGATAGCAGGAGCACCTCTAACTATCATATCTCTTATTGCGTGGAACATTTGGTCGCCAGTTGTGATATCAACATATTTATATTCATAAGGAATAACTGTCTGGTCTATCATTCTGGAATGTCCGTCAACCCATTGTATCGGTCTTATCTTTGATTCAAATGTCATAATATTCTCCCTTTACATACATTATAACAAATCAAATTCTTAAATTTGTAAATTTATATTAAGAAAATAATTTAATATATTTGCAATTGTTAAGCAAATTGAAAAATT
Organism: bacterium; assembly: GCA_017480425.1. Taxonomy (GTDB): domain Bacteria; phylum Cyanobacteriota; class Vampirovibrionia; order Gastranaerophilales; family Gastranaerophilaceae; genus CAG-196. The sequence continues at coordinate 3,736 of JAFVAR010000005.1, forward strand.
GTTACAATTGGCGCAAGTGCAGTAGTAGTAATTTCTGCGTACAATTTTTATTTACCTCCTAAAGTTTTTTTAAATTATGCCTTTATACATGGAGTAAGTTTATAAAGATATTAGTTTAAACACGAAAGGAGTACAAAACTATGAATGTAAATTTTAATGGTATGCCAAAATCGGCAAGTGTAAACAATTTAGCAAAACCGGAAGCTGCTAAGGCAGATAAAGGTGATGCAATTTGTGAGCAAAAAGAAAGACTAGATGGTGAAACAAAAAAACAGGATGTTGATGTCCTTAAGGTAATTCGACAAACTCATACTCAAAATGAAGACGGAACTTGGACACATAGTAATCAATATGGAGAAGATGACGGACATTTTGTAGATACATATAAACTTGCGGATGGGAGTGAACTTGTAGATAGATACCATTATGAAGTTCGTGATGGTGTAACTGTAAAAGTACCGGATCCGGATTCTTTACTCCTATTTACCCTCTCTATTTGATTTCAAAATCTACACTTGAATTCTGATTATTTTCTTTTTTTATACCTGTTATAAGTTGGTAACACCAAGCTGTTACCATGCCAACAAAGCCATTAAACAGTGCACTCATTAATATTGTAAAAATTGCAAGTGGTATCGTCGAGAAGAAAAAAGAGCCAATATTGTTAAATAAATATCCAAAAAAAGCTAAAGGATAGCCCTTAAATAAAAGCCCTATTACAGCTGCTATAGGCGCCAAAATAATCAAATATATAGAAAAAGACACAATACCAATTACTGCCCCGTATATAGCTCCCTCTTGAAGGCTCAGAATTCCTATCAAATCATTACGTTTCATATATACCAAAATTATTGCTGACAAAAATACAAATGCTGTTAAAAAGCTGAAAAGACCAACGAATGGAATCAATGTAATGAATCCTAGCACAGCACCTGCCAACGCACTTATAATAGCAAGTTTTTTTATCATTATAACATTCATAAATCCTCCTTATTATTCAGCTGATATATATCCCCTCATTGCAGTATATGCTGCGACATATGGAGAAGCCAAATAAATAAACCCTTTAGTATTTCCCATTCTTCCCTGAAAGTTTCTGTTTTGCGTTGCAAGACACACTTCTCCGTCACCTAATATTCCTGCATGAACTCCGACACAAGGTCCGCAGCCCGGAGGCAAAACTGAAGCATTTGAATCTACAAAAATATCTATAAGACCTTCTTTAAGTGCCTGCTTATATACATCTCTGGATGCCGGACATATAAGCATTCTTACGTCTTCATGCACCTTGTTGTCTTTCAATATTCCGGCTACTATCCTTAAATCCTCTATTCTGCCGTTTGTACAAGTTCCCACATAAACCTGATTTACCTTTATATCTTTCAATTCTTCTACACTACGAGTATTATCAACGGTATGAGGGCAAGAAACTGTGTGAGGAACCTCTTGGGCATTTATCTCAATAATTCTCTCATACACAGCATCTTCATCAGGAAGTATTTGCCTGAACTTATCTCCTCTGCCACGCTCCTCTAAAAAAGCCTTTGTCTTATCGTCAGCAACAAACAATCCGCATTTTGCACCGGCCTCAACCGCCATATTTGCCAAAGTAAATCTTTCTGACATTATCATATTATCAATCGTATCACCTGTAAATTCTAATGCTTTGTATGTTGCTCCGTCTGCACCTATCATACCTATAAGGTAAAGCATAAGGTCTTTTGCGCAAATGCCTTCTTTAAATTTACCGCTTACAACAATTTTAAACGTTGCAGGAACTTTAAGCCAAGTTTTTCCAAGCGCCATTCCTACCGCAATATCAGTAGAACCCATGCCGGTCGCAAAAGCACCCAATGCGCCTGACGTACAAGTGTGCGAGTCAGCTCCAATCAATATTTCTCCTGGATTAACAAATGTTTCAACAAGTCTTTGATGACAAACTCCCGCACCTATATCGGACAAAACCGCCCCGTATTCTTTGTGAAAATCTCTTAAAACCATATGCGTATTAGAAAGCTCTTTTCTCGGACTTGGAGATGCATGGTCTATGAACAGGATTGTTCTTTCAGGGTTATTAAGTTTTGACTTGCCAAGTTTTTTAAACTCTTGGACTGTCAAAGGTCCTGTACCGTCTTGAACGGCAGTAACATCAACCTTTGATATTACAAGTTCACCCGCATGTACTATTTTTCCTGCATGCTCAGAAATAATTTTCTCTACAAGAGTCAATCCCATTATAATCTCCTTAATCTCAACTTTATTTTAACATAAAATTACAAATTATGGTTTTATGATAAAATTATTATATAAGAAGAAATTCATGAGGGAACAGGGATGACAAACCCTTTAAAGTATACTTGTTTATTTGGCGGCGGAGCAATCCGAGGGCTGGCTTATATAGGCACAATAAGAGCATTAGAAGAACTCGGAGTGGAATATGATATAATAGGAGGTTCTTCCGTAGGTGCAATAATTGCAGCTCTTATCGCCTGCGGATACAAATCCTACGAAATTGAAAACTTCTTTATGAAAGTTAACTTTGACTTGTTTAAAGATATTCATCTGGGATTCAACAAAAGTTTTGCCTTAAGCAAAGGCGAAATTTTTCTGGATTGGCTTAATGAGCTTTTAAGAAACAAAGTCGACGGTGTAACAGGACGTAATATTACATTCAAAGATATAGAAAAAAATCTTGTAATAATTACAACTGATTTAAAAAACTTTAAACCTCAAGAATTTTCTACATTTGAAACGGAAGATTTTGAAATTGCAAGAGCCATAAAAGTATCTTCCAGTATGCCCGGACTTATGGCTCCTTATGAATACAAAGATTGTTCACTCGTAGACGGAGATTTACAAAAAGCATCTCCAATGTGGAGATTATCCGAAAACATAAAGAATTCAAAAAGTCGAATTCTCGAATTTCGACTTGAAGGAGATTACAATAAAAATGAAAAAAATCCTATTTCATACATCAACACAATTTATAGCTGCGTAACTGATGTAGCAACTGAATTTGTACAAGAATTGTACGGAAATAATGACAGATACGACTGTATCAGAATAAATACCGGAGATATATTCTTTGCAGATTTCAATCTGAATAAAGATAGCAGAAGAAAACTTATTAATATCGGGTATGAACAAACAATAAAGTATTTCCAAGAAATTCTGCCCGCTAAAAAGCAAAGAATAGTGAATGTTTACGCAAAGTTATCAAAATATCTTAAAAAATCAAAAAAGGGATTCAAAATCAAAAACGTTGAAGAAGTTCAATGGTGGTTTGGGGATATTTTTACTGAACTTTGCGAAAATAAAGAAATAGTTGACCCTGTAATCTACAAAAAAATTGTTGACCTAAAAAACAACTTAAATGAGCACAAAGCAACACTACTATTTTTCCATACGTATTTCAAGAAATCAAAGCAACTTGAAGAACAAATGGAAGAACTTATTACATATCTCGACGAAAGAATTCTGGAATCAAAACTCTATATAAGAAATCATGAATTGGAAGAAACGCATTAATATTGGCTTAAACGCCCTGTTTGTCTTTATCACGTCTATCTTCTGCTTCATCAGACGGTTTACCATCAGTAAGCTTATCACCAATTATGCCGCCACCAATTCCGCCTATTGTACCGATAGCCACTGCTGCCAGAGGACCAACCACAAACGTTGCTGCTATACCCGCAATTACACCCAATGCACTCCCCACTGCGGCTCCGCCATCAGCTTTAAAAGATGGACTGCTCTTTACTTTTTGCACGTTATTTAACGCTCTTGAATAACAAACAGGACTAATAGGATAAACTCTCATAAAATCTCCTTTCACACACTATACTAATTTAATATCACTAACATTTTATAAATACAATATTTATCTTAATTTGCTATATTTTTACGAATTCAAATTAATCAAACTAAATAATAATAACTTTACAATTAAGATAAAAAATTTCAAATTTTGTCCATCAAATTTGGAAATTTAAAATAAAATCGGAACGACAGGATTTGAACCTGCGACCCCCACCACCCCAAGGTGGTACGCTACCAAGCTGCGCTACGTCCCGATTTCATATTTTATTGTCAATTTTCTTTGGCTTGCTTGTACCAAGCTGCTTCCTCTCCTCGAAACGTGACATTTTGTCACCTTTCTCGCCGGCAGAGTGTCCCGAT
>JAFVAR010000006.1 GCA_017480425.1 bacterium
GTGAAAGGAAATTTAACAATACAATTACAAGGAATATGCTATGAAAAATAAAAATACTGAATTAAAGAAAAAAATAGAACGCTCTTACCAACTTTTAGATGAATATAACGAACTGGCGAAAAGTGCCGAATTGCGTGATATTACAATTAGAGACATGAAAGATGTTCCGCTATTGACGATTGAATCCATTAAAAGATATTTTGCTAAACACCCTGATTATAAGATAGAAAGCCCATTTGAATCAACTCGTAAAACCCTATATTTGATATGTTGTGAAAGGGCCAGTGACATTAAAGGCATTAAGTATTTGCTTGAAAAAGGTGCGGAATTGAACCGAACCGACCTCTTAAACGAAAATGCGCTGATGTTGCTGATACGCAATGAAAATATGCCGCTATCGGCCAAATTATACATTATAGAGTTTTTAATCGACCAAGGAATAGACATCAATTGGGTAAATCATTACGGAGAAACGGCTCTCTGCATCGCATTATATGAACACCAAACAGAGATTGCCGAATTGCTTATCAATCACGGGGCAATGCAAATAAGCCTCGGCTCACCATCCAAAACAACCATATCCATGTTGTGACTAGCCATTTAAGACAATTCTGATTACTCCTTACCCGCCATAGAAACGTGGCGGTTTTGTGAGATAATCTTTAACGTTTGTTGAAGTCTTTCGGTTTGATAACCTTTACATTATCGCCCCAGGTATATAAGAACCAATCCATTTCACGTCTGCCGCCTGCTTTGAATTTAACAGTTAGTGTTCCATCAGGATTTTTGATAAGTTTTTGCTTCGGGTGGAAAATAAAGTTCTTTGCTTCTTCTGCGACATCTGCGCTAAACAGCCATTCCACATCAAACGGTTCTTCGTGAAACGCCCCAAAAGATTCAAGCGCATATTCATTCAAATCAAATTCCGAACTATCAAAAACATCCGGCAGTATTTCAACGCTTTTAATCTTTTGAAGCAAAAAATTGTGCGCTTTACCGTTGTCATAACCATCACTATGCTTGGCAACCAGATAGTGGTCACGCTGTCCATATAAGAAACCGTAAGGAATAACTGTGTAAGTATGAGTTTTGCCGGTATATTTAGTCCAATAAGACATTTTTATATGATGACAAGAAAGAATAGCTTGGCGCAAAGTATTTAATATCTCTTTATTGAGTTCAATTCGTGGTCCCGGGTGCAAGACCAACCCTTCGGATTTCATCAATTCATCGGCATCAACTTCAATTTTGTTCTTCTGCTCCGGCTTTAAGAGATTGCGCAACTTGATTTCAATTCTGGTCAGAATGTCCGCTTTTTCCTGCAAATTGCTTTGTTTTAAGTTATCAATGGCGGTTTTAAACACGGCCAGTTCTTCAGCTGAAAAGGAAATAAAACTGTTCAAACTGCGTTGCGTAATCCGCCAGCGTTTGGTGCGCTCACCGGTGGCTACTTCTTCCATTTGCGGAAAATAGTTCAACAGTGCATCACGCATACGCTCGGCAGTTCTGCGAGAAACATTATATTTTTGCTCAATGTCCTCTAAAGATAAGCCTTCGCTTGTCTCTTGCATCCAAAGAGCCAAATCAAACAAATCATACATTTTTTCATAATTAGCCATTTTGTGCCTCTGTTGAAATTTACAAATATTGTGCGCCATATTCTGTCGTATTAAGAATATATAGCAAAATTTAATAAATGGTGTATAGAATAAAAATAATTCAGGAATTGGAGAACGAATATGACTATTGAACCTAATATATTTGAATTTGCAACCAGTGAGCTTTCCCAAGATGCTTTTATTTGCTATTTAATGTCTTTTGGGAAAAGAGAGTATAAAGATAAAAATAATGAAGAATATAAACTTGCACATTTGTTTCTTACAAAATTAGGAGTAAATGAAGATATTGAGGAAATAAAACGACAAGAAAATCATATAGATGTTTTAATTTTAACCGAATCTTATGCCGTAATTTTGGAAGATAAGACATTTTCAAAAGAACATAGTGAACAGCTAAAGAGATACAATGAAATATGTAAAAGCAAATATTTTGATAAAAAAGTGAAATTGCTGTATTTCAAAACAGGATACATGGACATACAAGAAAAAGAAAAGTTTGAAAACAATGAAGTTTGCATTTTAGATATTGATGTAATTTCAAAGCTAATGAGTGAATATTCAGGAAATAATACCGTTGTCAATATGTGGAAAGAACACATAGAGAAGATTAATAAAGATATAGCAGAAGCTAAAAATACAATTGAAGATGTGACACAACTTGATACATACTATAAATTATCTAATGAAGATATGTTACAAAAAGATGTTTATATAGACAAGCTGACCAAAAGATTTAAAGAAACATTTAATGATGTTTATTGGTATCGGGCAGGACAAGGAAGAACACCGCATATATGTTTTCAAGACACATATTTTAAATGTTCATGCTCCGAAAGATGTAAAATTCATTTTGGTATTTACATAATGTTTAGAAACGAACCTCAAATTGTAGTTAAACAACATTTTTACACTATCCCAGAAAATCATCGGTTAAGATTAAGAGAATACCACAAATATAGTGAAGAACTTAAGGCTCTACAAGAAATGAAACATAAATTTCAGCAAAGTATTCCATCAGGCGCAGGATGGGTGAAGAAAAATGAAAATAAAGATAAATTAATTATTTTAGAGAAAAAAGTAAGCGAAGTAAAAGAGTGTATTGAAAATATCAAAAAGATACAGGAAATTATCAAAAATATAGGCACTCCTATTGATAATCCGTCATAATTTGACGCATTGTAATGCTTAAATGTTTTTGGGTAACATTTAATGAAAGGAAAACAATATGGAATATTACTATGTAGATGGAGAAATTCATGAAGATTGGACTGGTGGTAAAGTCATAGGTTTTTATGAAAATGGTGAAATACACGAGGAATGGCGTGGCGGCAGACAATTGGGTTTCGTTGAAAACGATGAAATTCATGAAGAATGGCGTGGAGGCAAACAAATAGGCGCTGTGGCTAATGGCGGAGTATATAAAGACTGGAGCGGAGGTTCATATATAGGCAATGCCAGAGATTATACAATCCATGGCTTAGAACATAATGAACCAGCAATGGTAGCCTGTTGGCACTTCTTAATCAGTAAGATTTTCTAAAGAATAACCACCTTTTATAGCAAAACAGCCTTTCTTGAAGAGAGGCTGTTTTAATTTATGCACTTTCGTTCTATTAACGTCAGAATCTGGCGTGTATCTATGTTTTATTGTCCTTGTAGAATTTAATAACCCAAACACGGAGAAAGACAATGACAAACAATGATACGCACACCCAGATGACCGCAATGATTAAGGCTTTTTATCATGACTTTATGCCGATGATAGAGCAAATCAAAACCTATGTGGCGGCATTAAACATCAGCGAGCAAGATAAAGATATCTTCAACCGCATCAATGAACAGTTGCAAAGCGCAGAGAGCTTGCTTAAGCAACTGCAAACAATTTCTACGAGAAATCCCAATACCGATATGACTAAAACCATTTTAGACGGTCTGAAAGACGGCTCGCTTAAACAACGTTTAGGAAACAGAACCGGTCGTCTCGTGATAAAAACGGATAAAGATTACATCTATGTCCTTTCCGATACAGAGGGCAAGGTGGACTTGCTTGATAAAAATATGGTCAAAGTTAAGGAAATTGACATAGAGGAGATGGAAGCATGATAGAATATATCAGGGATATGATAAAGTTCAGCCGGCCGATTGATAAATTTCCACACACTTTGGATGGTATGATTGCGATTGTTTATAACGGGAGGAATATACGCTGTCCGGCATGGGGTATGGGTAAAACGATTGTCAAGGTCGATAAAGACTACGTTTACGTTCAGTCCGATACGGAAGGAAAAATCGATTTATTCAACGAACACGGCGATAAAGTTAAACAAATCGGTACGGAGGAATTAAAATGATAAAAACCGGATTTAAATTTATTAATGAGCTAAACTGTCTGAATTCCGGTGATTTAATATCAATTCAGGGAAAGTGTGTACAGCCTGAACAGTTTGTTATCAGTTTAATGCAAAACATCTTAGACCATAACGATGGCTATGTTTTGCTTATGAATAGATATGATTTCTACCTTTTTACTTCTGTTATTTTTGATAATAATTCCGAAGATGATAAAGTGCTGATTAGTGACAGAATATCAAAGAATAATATATTATCAAAGAATGGATTGACAACAGATGCGGAAGTATTGCAAAGAAGTCTTTCTGCTTGGCTCGGTATGGATAAATTCAAGCATTTGCAGGATAAAAAACTGTTGGCTATCGTTACACCAATATATAAATTGAGGTATGATGTTACGGAGGAAGAAGCAACGCTTGTCCTTAAAGATGCAGCGCAAATGCTTAATATTCCGGTTATTTGCTGGCAAAAGGACTCCTCCGATATTCTGCTCGCTGCGGATATGACTTTCAAGCTATCAGCCGTAAACGGATACAAGGAGCCGATAGATATTGAGGCTGTTAATCCATCCGGCAATACGGTTTTGCAAATTCAAGCAAACACATCATCTTTGAAATATACCGAACACTTAAAAGAATGTCAGAAACTGTGGTTTTATGAGGAGAAGGACAATGAGCAATAACAAAAAAGTAATTATTAATACGGAAGTTACCGGTTTTTCTCCGAAAGATGGTCATAAACTTGTGGAAATTGCCGCTATTGAAATTGATAAAAACGACAAACAAACCGGTGCTGTTTTTCATGCTTACATAAACCCGAAGCGCAAAATTCCTAAAGAAGTTGTGGAAATACACGGCTTAGATTATAAGTTTCTGAAGAAGTATCCGACTTTTACCGCATACAAAGACGAATTTTTGCGTTTTATTGAGGATAGAGAAATCATCGGTCATCATGTGTATTTTGATATGGATTTTATAAACAACGAACTTGGATTTGAACTGCCGAACAAAGTAACCGACACATTGGAATTGGCACGAAATATCTTTCCTGGGCAAAGAAATCATCTATGCGCTTTAAGCGAACGGCTTAATATTGAAATCGAAAAATCTCCGTACAATGGGGCACTTTTGGACACTTTATATGTATTAGAGATGTATAAGAAACTGAAAGCAATAAAAAAGAGGGAGAAAGACAATGGTTAATAGCAAAAATCTTTCAGAACGAAGCGTGAGAGTGCTAAATGACGATTGTTACGAGATGTCATATTGGGCAGACGTTATGTGTGGCCAATTTTCTTACCTTCAAAAGGAATACACAAAAGAACTAATAGATTCTTTTCCGCTTACGAACATTTTAACCATTGATGAAAATATGGACGTTACGGGCGGTGATGTAATAATCTTATCATCAACCTATAGACATGACAGAGATAATTATGTGATTGATAATATTTGCCGATTGGCTGAAGGTTTGGCAAAAGAAAAACAATTACAGGAAAGTAAAAAATGTATTCTCTATTTTGATTTCGAAAATCCGAATAACTCTATAGGACGAAAGTATATATATAGAAAAAATTCTCTATCTTCGAGGATTAGAGGAAATTCACTAAGCTTAGAACAATTTATGGATGTTGCGTCATGGTTGCGTAAAACATCAAATTTTCCGATTTATTTTAGTGATTGTGTCGGCAAATTTCCATCTACGGATTTTATTTCAGAATGTATGTTCAAATTTTATAAGGAGCATAAGGAAGCGGTGAAACTGGTTGTTATTGAAGAATTAGATTCATTTATTTCCCATAACAATGGTGAGTACTATTCAATAATTAAGCAAATGAAGAGAATCGCAAAATGTTTCAACGTTCCGATTTTAATTTTAGCACAACTTAAGTTTGATGTGGATATCAATGACGATGAGCAAATTGTGAATAATATCATCGAGTTAAAACGAAATATCCTTCCGGTAGACAAGATAATTTTAATGAATTACACATATTGGAATTATCCAAATAGGCCTTTGCAATATTCCGATGAAACTGATGAGAATTTTAGAAAAAGAGAAAAAATATGGGAACAAAAAAAGTATGATGCAGAGCATAGTTACGAATTTATAATTGCTCAAGGAAATTGTATGAGCGAAGGCGCCTTTTTTAGAGTTCAGGTGTCTTATGATAGCGAAAAAGAAACCTTCGGAGGCATATATTTGCATGAACCCACAGAAGAAGATGATGAGATTCCATTTTAGAGTAGAAGGGACTAACAATGAATAAAACAAGAAATAACAATGATTATAAACAGCTAACATATGAAATAGCAAAGAAAGATATAACGCCATTCTTTCGTGCCGTATTGAACGGAGATAAAGATAAAATAGAACAGTTGCTTAATAGCGGCATTGATTTGGAAATAACAGATTCAAAAGGAAGAAATGCTGTTTTTTATGCTGTTATCGGTGGAAAACTTAATACACTGAAACTGCTTATTAAGAAGGGATTATCGGCAAATTTTGTTGACCCTGTAACAGGTGATTCTTTACTGCATGTAGCATCAAGCGAACGCCATATGCATATCCTTTATTATCTGGTAAATGAATGCCATGTGGATGTAAATATCAAAAATAAGCGTAATCGTACGGTGTTGTATGATTGTTTGGTCTTTACGCAGATGCAAACCGCTCGGTTTTTGATAGAGAACGGAGCTGAAAGAACAGGAGAGTTACCACATGAGGAAGCTTTATACAGATATTTGGACAGTGCCAGAGAGATGATGTTGTATGATTGGCTGCGAAAAGGTTTGGTAGGTGAAACATTAACAAAACAGAGAAAGGTTGTCACTGATTTTATGTCTCAGTGTTCTTGTCATAAAGAAGTCTCAAATAATAAAAAGGAAGGTTTTGGTGCAGAGGTAGAGAGTATTCTCCATAAAGTGGGAATAACCGAGCAAAAGGAAATGGATTTTTATAAAAAGCATTTGGAACCGGAACAATTACCTAAAATGAAAACATTAAAACAAATCAGAAATAATCTATGGGAATGTTATTTTAGAAATTGGGTAACACGTTTTTATACCACCTTAGACAGCAAGTTTATGTATCCGGTTTATTTGTTACCATTTACCCCGAGGGAAGTAGAAAGAGATTGGCATCAACAAGATGGCGAAGGGCTTGATATTGCCAGCTTTATCAATGATGTCGATACTCTTCTGCCTGAATTTGGTAAAGATTACTACCTGATAGATAAAGGTTACATAACAATTCCGCATGAAGAAAATTCCGGCTCCTTTGATGATGTAAAGGTTGTGATGTCAGAAAAGAATATTAAAGGTATGGGGATTTTGGAAAAATATGACCTTATGAGGAAAGCTTGGACACACGTAGAAAGGGAAGAAAACTGGATATGGTATAACAGACTATGCCTTAATGGCATTGTTAAAACAGCATTTTAGCAAGTTTTAAACCGCTGCGGAAATGTGGCGGTTTTTACTTTATACAGCTTCTGATGGCACCGCAGGCATCGTAAATTCTGCCTGCTGCATATATCAGTTGCTGATAATGTTTGGCTTTTTTAAGCTTTTCCTGCTGTCTGTAGATATAAAACAGTTTGTTATGTAGAACTTCGCATTCTTCGGCCAAACCTTGCAGAATGTCATTTGTGGAGGCGGTATCATCTTCTTGTAAAATCTCGTAGCTTGCGATATCACCGCAATGTCTGCCTAAATAAGCATCCATTTCTTCACGGTTTTCAAAGAATTTATAACCTCTGCGGTTGTTTAATGTTTCAATCAATACCTTCATTTCTGCTCCTTATGCTCTATAAAGATATTTATGGAAAATTTTTTTTACGAATCAAGCTATTGAATTTAAAAGAAAATCATGCAGAATCATGGACTTACGTGTATTTTTTATTAAAAAAGTACTTGACAGCGGATTCTTTGCATGTTTAAATCAAATCGTAAACAGGAAGTGTCGTTGAGGCATTTCTATCAAAAGTGAATTTATAACCAACTTGTCCCACTTATAAGCGGACTAAAAGGAGACTAAAATGAATACAAATATGCAAAATATTTTGCGTCAGCAGTTAATGGACGCATTGTACCAAGACAAATACATAACAATCAAAAATTTATTATTTCACGGAGTAAATGTTAATCTGCCATATAATCATAGAGGTTGGACACCATTTATGTGGGTTTGCAAGGAATATTGCGATACCGAGATGATTGAACTATTCTTAAAATTTGGTGGAAAAGTTGACCGAGTGAATAAACAGGGACAAACTCCGCTGCACATCATGGCAGCACATCGTTCATCATTTTCCAACTTGAAGCAACTTATTGATGTAGGAGCAGATGTTAATGCCAGAGATTACAATGGCAACACTCCGTTGATGGTTGCTTTAGCACATCCGCAAGTATCAATTCGTATGGGTGTAGTTCGGAATTTGTTACAATTAACTGATTGCAGTATCAAAAATCACGATGGTAAGACAGCTTACGACATAGCCAAAGCTAATCAGGCATTTGATGATGACGAAGTTTTGGATTTGTTGGAGAAAGCATCCCATGAATAATAATTATATTGCTATCCAGAACGATGACTTTCGGAAGAACTTGTCCAAAGGCACGCTGGTTTTAACGCAGGGCATTCGGAGTAATACCTCCGAAGACATCAAGGAAATCATAACCAAAGTGCGCAATTTTGATACCTTTGATGAAAACAACGACCCTTACAATGAGCATGATTTCGGTGCCTTTGACTATAAGGGCAGGCGGATTTTCTGGAAGATTGATTACTATGACCAGAAGTTTCTTTATCTCTCACCGGATGTATCAAATCCGAGAGTAACAAACCGAGTTTTGACGATTATGTATGCGGAGGAATATTAAGATGATTAAGTATGATATAATATGCGATGCTTTCTTGGACGACTTGATAAAAGCAGTCAATGAGAAAATTAAAAAAGGCTGGCAGTTGGTTGGAGGTATAGCTACGATGACCCATCAGCCGAGATATACGGTTTTTTATCAAGCGATGATTAAGGAAGAAAAACCGAAAGAAAAATAACATTTTAGCAAGAAAGGCTGCGAGAATTTTTTCCTTTCGCTCGCAGTCTTTCATAGGAGGCCGACTATGATTAACAGCGAATTTGTTGATGATAAAAAGATAAAAGACATTTTGACCTATATCCGCTCTATGAAGCACTCGGAGCAAATCCGGATGATGTTCCTTTGCAGCCTGAACGGAATGAGAAGTATAAACTTTGCCTATTTGCAGGTGAAAGATTGCTACAATTCGGAACTTAAGCCGAAGGACATAATCAATTTAAGCAATGATAAGAACAAGGGAAAGCATAGTTGCCAGTATGTAATGAATAGCCAGATGAAGAAGGAATTATCTGAATACCTCAAATATCTTCAGGACAAATGGGGCGACAGTTTAACACCGGAAACATATCTCTTTACTTCGCAGAAATTGAATAAGCCCTATAACCGAGTAAGCATCAGCCGCTTGTTCAGTTCAATTTATAGCAAGTTCGGAATCAAGGGCGCAAGCCATTTAGGGCGGCATTTATTCGTTTCAAAATTAGTCAATGCAGGGGTGAATATTTGTATTGTGCAGCGGCTTGCAAATCATAGTCAGATTTCAACAACTCAAAAATATTTTAATTATAACGAGCAAATGCTTGTAAATGCTGTAGAAAATGCCAAAATATA
>JAFVAR010000007.1 GCA_017480425.1 bacterium
ACGTGACATTTTGTCACCTTTCTCGTCGGCAGAGTGTCCCGATTTCATATTTTTTTGTCAATTTTCTTTGGCTTGCTTGCACCAAGCTGCTTCCTCTCAAGCACTCACCTCTCATTGAGGAGGGGTTAGGATGAGGTGTCAGCCCTATACATTCATCATTCTACATGAAAAAAATTAACCCCACAACCCTTTTTTATGTTCATCCAAAATTTTTAGAAGTCTGCCTCTACCTATCCCAAAATCAAAAAACGAAGGAAACGGTGACGGAGACTTAATATAATCTTTTATTCTTTCAATCTCCTCTGTGCGATGCTCAGAAATTCTTTTACACCACTCACGATATCTAATTGTCCTTAATTCCTCGTACAATTTTACAGAGCCAATCTTCATATAATACCCCTAACTATACTTCCATAAAATACAATTCTTGAACAATTCCTATTATCTTATTTAAGAAGTTTTTATATTTTATTCTCTCGGCAGAACCTGATAAAACTATATCAGCCTTTGCCTTGCAAGGTCTTATATGAACTTCCGCTTTATCGTTTGCATTCTGATATATATGCTCGGCAGAATCACCCAGTCCACGTTCCTTTGCTCTTATAAAGAAACGCTCCTTTTTAATATCTTCCGCTATATCAACATAAATCTTGAAATCAAAAGCATCTCTGACTTTTTCTGTTAGCGTAAACAAACCTTCCGAAATGATAACTTTGGAAGGTTTTGCTAATGTATAATTATCGTGACGAATTGCAGTACCACTCATGTCATATTTCGGCAAATAAGTAGATTTGCCTGACAATAATTCTTTAATATGCTTGCTCATTAACTCAAGTTCTAATGCCTGTGGTACATCTAAGTCATAACTCTTTGCAAATTCCGCAAAACTGCCTGCCGCTTTTACCATTTCGGAGCGATCGTAATAATAATCATCAGTATTAACTCTCGTTATAGCATCCTCAATATTAAACTCGGTTGCAAAAGATTCAATTGTATCAATTAAATCCATTGTTATTGTAGACTTTCCGCTTGCTGTTTCTCCTGCAATGCCAATTGATGCCGGCATATGTATCTTGCCTGACAAATAGCCCGCTATTTTCTTTATAACAAAAGGGTTATAACTAACAAGTATAGACCCTTCCGCACCCAATTCTTTTTCAAATACATTTGTCAAATAACGCTCTATCTCATCACAAATAGTTGTTGGTTTTGATACATTTTGTGATTTAGCCGGACTTTCTAAATTTGTGTGTAAATTTTGTATCATATTCACTATTCTTTCTTTGTTCTATTATACACAATTCAAAACAAAAGAAAAGTTTTTTTGCTATTTGTTAACCCAAATTTTACATAAATTTACACACTAAAAATAAATATGCCAAACGGAAGATTACATAATAAAAGTGTAAAGTAATTTAAAAATTAACCTGCATTATTTTTTACGACCATCTATTGTGTTATAATTTACTCAGTATTAGGGAGTATTATATGGCAAACAAAAAAACTTTAATTTTGATTGATGGACACGCTCTTGCGTTCAGGCAATTTTTTGCTCTTGAAAGAACCGGAATGAAAAATTCCGAAAATCAGCCGACTTGGGCAGTCTACGGATTTTTTAAAGCTATTTTTGATTTGCTTGCCAAAATTCATCCTGATTTTATTGCAGTTGCTTTTGATGTCGGAAGGCAAACTTTTCGAGTTGAAAAATATGAAGAATATAAAGCCCAGAGAGAAGCTATGCCTGATACTTTAAGAAGTCAAATCGGAATAATATGCGAAGGGCTTAATGCTTTTGATATTCCTATATACACAAAAGAAGGATTTGAAGCGGATGATGTAATTGGTACAATTTCAAAAATTGCATCAGAGGCAGGACATAATACGCTAATCCTGACGGGAGATCAAGACAGTTTTCAGCTTATTGACAAAGATGGAACTGTAAAAGTCCTAATTCCGACAAAAGGCGAGCTTATTGAATATGACTGGAACAAAGTATACGATAAACTTGGAGTTTACCCAAATCAGATTACCGATTATAAAGGGCTTAGAGGTGATACATCAGATAATATTCCGGGGGTGAAAGGAATCGGAGAAAAGACGGCGCAAAAACTTCTCAACAGATACCCTAACCTGGAAGCAGTTCTGGAAGATTGTGAAAATATTCCGGAGAAGGCTGTTAAACAGAAGATTTGTGAAGGAAAAGAAATTGCAATCTTATCAAAAGATTTGGCAACTATAATAAGAGATGTTGATATAGATTTTGATATTAACAGTGCCTGTGTAACTTTACCAAATCTAAACAAAGTTTCTGAATTCTTAAGAAGAATGCAATTTTACACATTTATTAAAAACATTGATAAAATTCTATCATCATTCGATGCAAGCTGTGTAAGTGAAAATAAAAATTTAAATTTATTTTCTCAAACTGCTAATTTAAAACCGTCCGACGGAATTCAGCAAGGGTTGTTTTCTCAAGCAATAAAAAATAACATACAGGATAATGACTTTAAGTATGAAGTCATAAATCAATCAAATGTAAAAAACGTTATCGCAAAACTAAATTCCTCCGATAGAATTGCCATTCGTATTCACTCAAAAGAAGGAAACATTGAAGATTTCGGAATCTCTAACGGAGAAAATTTTTATTTTTCAAAAGAGTTTATCAGTGAGTTAAAACCTATTATTGAAAACGACAAAATAAAAAAAATAGGATTTGATACAAAAGCGGATTATAATTTGCTTATAAACAACGGAATCAAATTATGCGGACTTGAATATGATGTTTTGCTTGCAAGCTATGTTAAAGACCCTAACAGAAAGCATACTCTTGATGCGCAAGCTTTAGATTTTCTTGGTCACATCTTAACAAAAGAAGAAGATACTGAAAAATATTTGTGCGATGAAGCTTATACAATCTTTAAACTTTATGATTATTGGCAAAATAATTTGGAAAGAAATGAACAGAAATTAGTTAAAGATATTGAAATACCACTGACTGTCGTACTTGCAAAAATGGAAAATACAGGAGTTGCAATTGATGTCGACTACTTAAAAGAATTATCTTCTTATATGACAGAAAAACTTGCAGAGTTGGAAGATTTGATATACCAGCTTGCAGGAGAGACATTTAACATTAATTCTCCAAAACAAGTTGCTGAAATTTTATTTGACAAATTAGAATTAAAAACCAAAAAGAAAAAATCCCGCTCTACAAGTGCAGAAGTACTGGAAGAACTTGCGCAAGAATACGAGATTTGTGAATACATTCTTGAGCACAGAAAATTTTCGAAACTTAAATCGACATATACAGATGCTCTGCCGACTCTTATAAGCAAAAAAGACGGAAGAATTCATACAACATACAATCAGGCATTAACAGTTACAGGAAGGTTATCTTCTTCTAATCCGAATTTACAAAACATACCGATTCGTACAGAAGAAGGGAACAAAATCCGCTCTGCTTTTTGTGCTATGGACAAAGAAAATTCATTAATTTTAAGTGCAGATTATTCGCAAATAGAGCTTCGATTGTTGGCACACGTATCCGGAGACAAACACCTAATTGAAGCGTTCAATTCAGGAGAAGATATCCACACAATGACTGCT
>JAFVAR010000008.1 GCA_017480425.1 bacterium
ATATGAACACGATATGAAACAAATCGACAGAAAAGACAAAAAATTCGACATGGATTTGAATAAATTAGAAACTGAAAGGACTGCGCTTAAGACCGAGTATGATTCTGTTAAAAAAGTAATCGAGGATAATATCGAAAGAACATTCGGTATATTCTCTTAATAAGATGTAAGATGATTTCCCTTTTTAATCCCTTTTCCCTTTTTCCGCCGGCAAATGATTGCCGGCTTTTTATTGGTGCTACGCACGTAGTAACTTTTCCTAATTTGTATTGAAAACTACTGATTATAAAGCAAAAAAATTGGCGACTTCCGTACAGAAACCGCCAATTAATGAACATTATTGTTAAAAGAAAACTCTACTTAACAAGTTCTTTGAATGATTTACCAGCTGAGAAAGCAGGAACTGTCTTAGCAGCAATCTTCAATTCTTTACCAGTTTGAGGATTTCTGCCGATTCTAGCAGCTCTCTTGCGAGCTTCCCAAGTACCAAAACCAACTAAAGTTACTTTTTTTCCTTTAGCAACTGTTTTTTGAATAATTTCTAATGTAGCTGATAATACATCTGAAGAAACTTTTTGAGAAAGTTTTGTCTTCTTAGAAATTTCTTTTACCAATTCTTCTTTGTTCATAGTAAATCTCCTATACACTTTTTCTACTCTCTTGGAAGGAAAACAACATTCATACAGTGGACTTAAAACGGTCTTAAGTCCGCCGATAAAGGAATTCACCCTCCTTATGTTCCTATTATACACACGTTTCAAAATATTGCAAGCATTTTTTTTAAAATTTACAATACTTAAAGGTTCAAAATGACTGTGAACATTGCGTTTCATTTTTAAAAGTCAATATTTACGGGCATTATAGACCATGCTATTATTAAAAATTTTTACAGTTTGTTTTGTAAAAAATTTTATGATATAACCTTAATATTCAATGAACATTGCTTAAAATTTAAATAAGGCATGCTCTATTGAAAGCTCAATTTTGAAAATTTATGGGCGCTTGGCGCAGTTGACTCTGCCGAAGGAAAGCCGAACCATTGAGGGTTTCCTGAGAGGTAGCATCTGAACCAATTTTGAAAATTTACGGGCGTTTGGCGCAGTTGACTCTGCCGAAGGAAAGCCGAACCATTGAGGGTTTCCTGAGAGGTAGCATCTGAACCAATTTTGAAAATTTACGGGCGTTTGGCGCAGTTGGTAGCGCATCTGAACGACATTCAGAGGGTCACAGGTTCAAGTCCTGTAACGCCCACCATAAAAAGAGGATGACCAGAAAATCATCCTCTTTTTATATATATTGCATTTTAGCCTTTTATGACGATGTTAACAAGCTTTTTAGGAACAACTATTGTTTTAACAATTTCTTTTCCGGCAGTTAATTCTTTTATCTTATCTGTAGAAAGAGCGATTTGTTTAAGTTCATCGTCACTCACTCCTTCGTCGACCTCAACTTTATCCTTAACTTTTCCGTTAACTTGTACTACAAGAGTTATTTTGCTTGCTTTAGCAAGATTTTCATCCCATTCACACCATTTTTCTTCATGAATTGAGCTATCATAGCCTAAATCATGCCAAATTTCTTCTGACATATGGACAG
Source organism: bacterium (assembly GCA_017480425.1). Taxonomy (GTDB): domain Bacteria; phylum Cyanobacteriota; class Vampirovibrionia; order Gastranaerophilales; family Gastranaerophilaceae; genus CAG-196. Next base: position 1,597 of record JAFVAR010000008.1, read on the forward strand.
TGACAGGTGCCATCAGTTTAACAAGAGACAATACCGCAAAGCTGAATACATCTTTTTCTTCAGCAGTGAGTTCTCCTTTAATTTTACCTCGCCAATCATAGATTGCATTTGTAAGTTCACGATACTTTGAAATAACTGTATTAAATTGAAAATCATTGGATATATCGTTAGTTATACCCTTCATTGCAATGTTTACAGTTCTTACTAAGTCATCATTTTGTCTTGCAAGCGGAAACTTAATCATGTAATCCTTTGAAATTTCATTATTATTTACACCATCACTTACAAGCCTCCAAACTCTGTTCAGGAATTTGTAACAGCCTTCTACACCTGCATCAGACCAGTCAAAGTCACGAGCCGGAGGAGAGTCAGAAAGAATAAACAATCTTGCCGTATCAGCACCGAAATTCTCAAATATTTCATCAGGATCAACTGTATTTCCTTTTGACTTTGACATTTTTGAGCCATCTTTAAGTACCATGCCCTGTGTCAACAGATTCTTAAATGGTTCATCAAAATCGAGAAGTCCGCAGTCTTTGAGCGCTTTTGTAAAGAATCTTGAGTATAACAAGTGCAAAATTGCGTGCTCGATACCACCTACATACTGATCTACGGGCAACCAGCGGTTAACTTTATCTTTATTAAAGCATTCATTATGATTACGAGCATCTGCATAGCGCATATAATACCAGCTCGAACATACGAATGTGTCCATTGTATCCATTTCCCTTGTAGCATGACCGCCACAATGCGGACAAGTTGTATCTTTAAATGTTTTGGATGTTGTTATTGGAGATTTGCCTACTACTGAAAAATCAACATCTGTAGGAAGCATTACCGGAAGATTTTCTTCTTTTTCCGGTACAATTCCGCATTTATCACAGTAAACTACAGGTATAGGAGCACCCCAGTATCTTTGACGTGAAATCAGCCAATCACGCAATCTATATTGAGTCTTAAATTCCCCAAATCCTTCATCAACTGCTTTTTGAGTAATTGCTTTTTTTGCTTGAGTATTTTTCATTCCGTTAAATTCATTTGAATTCACCAAAATACCTTCTTCTGTATACGCTGCATCAGAACAATCAGAAGGACACTCCGGATTTTGAATTACAACTTTCATCGGCAAATTATATTTCTTTGCAAAATCAAAGTCCCTTGTATCGTGAGTCGGAACTGCCATAACAGCACCGGTTCCATATTCGACAAGAGCATAATCGGCAGTCCAAAGTGGGAATATTTCTCCGTTAAACGGGTTTTTACAATGCGTACCTAACGGAACACCCGTTTTTATTCTATCAGTGGAAAGTCTTTCTATTTCAGTCATTTTACGGGCATTTGCTCTATAATTTTCGACTGCTTGTTTATTTTCTGCAGTTGTAAGTTTTTCAATATCTTTGTATTCAGGCGCAACTACAAGATAAGTAATACCGTGAACAGTATCAGGTCTTGTTGTATAAACGGGAACTTCCATAGTTTCGCCATTTGGAGCATCAACAACAGGAAAACGGAAAATTGCACCTTCAGATTTACCAATCCAGTTTGCCTGCATTGTTTTAACGTTATCACCCCAACCCGGAAGTTTATCTAAATCCTTAAGAAGTTTCTCTGCATAATCTGTAATTTTGAAGAACCATTGTGACAGATATTTCTTTTCTACAACACTGTCACATCTCCAGCACTTACCGTCAATTACCTGCTCATTTGCGAGTACTGTACCGCAAGAATCACACCAATTTACTGCAGCTTCCTTTTTATAAGCAAGTCCTTTTTTATACAACTGCAAGAAAAGCCACTGAGTCCATTTATAATATTCAGGTTTACAGGTAGTCACCTCTCTCTGCCAATCATAAGATAAACCAAGCATTTTGAGTTGTTTTGTCATATATGCAATATTTTCATCTGTCCATTTTGCGGGATCTGCACCATGTTTCATTGCAGCATTTTCAGCCGGAAGTCCAAAACTATCCCATCCAATCGGATGCAACACATTATACCCTTGCATCTTTTTAAATCTTGCTATTACATCAGTAATTGTATAATTCCTAACGTGCCCCATATGCAATTTGCCGGATGGATACGGAAACATTGATAGAGCAAAATATTTCGGTTTATCACTCTCATCCGGTGTATAAAAAGCACCTCGTTCTTCCCAAGCTGCCTGCCATTTCTTTTCTATTTCCTGTGGAAAATAAGCCTCTTTCATTAAATCCTCCAATAACGGGAATAATAAATACAATTGGTTTCCCGCAACAAAAAAATTTTATCATAAATCAAAATAAATTAAAAATTACTCTTCTTCTATATCTTCTTCCAAGTCAGGTATATCAGGTTCTGCAACTTGTTTAGTAAGCTTTTCATTAAGCTCTTGCAATGAGATTGATTTATCCATCTTTTTAAGTGCATTCAATACTGCAATTTTATAGTCCGCATCTGCTCTATTTTTCGGATTATCAACTATTTCACCGATTTTTTGCCCTAAATACCCCATAACAATTACCGCCGGGACAAGCACCATTGCAGTTGCAAAAACTGCATGCAAATCAACCGCACCTATTTTAATAATACTTATAGTCCCTATTACAAGAAGTGTTACAACTACAAAAAAAAGTCTTATATTTTCTGTATATCCCATATTTTTGTCCTAAACTTCACGCTTTGTTTCTTTTTCCATGTCTTTTTTCATGCAGAATTGAACAAGCATCATCTTATCAATATTTCCTAATCCGATAAATCTTCCTGATATTGTATAAAGACCATTATCACCTTTTTCAACTCTTATAAGCTGATACTTACATTTTATTTCTTGCTCATCATTAAGTTTTATCGAAACATTATATTCTTTTTCAATGTCTATATTTTCTTGAGATGTTATTTTCATCCCGCCTGCCGACAGGTCAAGAGTTCTTGCCCTGTATACATTGTCATTAAATATTAATTCAATTTCTTCTATAAATTTAATACGTGTATATTTACGACGTTGCAAAAATCTGTGCTTCACAGGATTTGCTATTGAAATTATATTGTTTTCCATACTTTGAATATAAGATTCAAAATACAAATAACCATTCTCAGTAAATGAGTAAAAATCACATATATGGTTAACAAACAGCCCTTCCGGTTTGTATTTGAGTTCCATTTTAAACCCTTCTGATGAAACATCTGTAACACGCCCCTTATTTGCATTTTTAAAATCTTGCGGAACAATTGTTACAAGTTGTTCATTTTTTATAAGTTCTCTCATATTTACCCTTTCTTAAATCTATGTTAATTATACTTTCACCATTCCTACAGATTTAACTTTTACGTTAGGACTTATTTCATTATATGACATAATTGAAATTTGCGGATAAGTTCTTTCCACCAGTTTTCTGAATAAAAGTCTTATCGGAGAAGAACAAAGAATAACAGGCTGATTTCCCGTTGCTGTTATTGCTTTTTCGAGTTCAAGATTCATCTTATCAAACATGTTTTTTGTAAATGACGGATCAAGTGTGACACTTTGTCCGTCAGGGCTTGCACCCTTTGCAATTGTATTTTCAACATCCGGAGATAATGTAATAACAAATAATTCTCCCGTATCTGCCAAGTTTTGCTTACATATATTTCTTGAAAGTGCCTGACGAACATATTCTGTAAGATATGTAGGATTCTTATTAATCTTAGCATGTACGCTCATTGTCTCAAGAATTGTTTTTAAATCACGAACTGCAACACCTTCTTTTAAAAGATTTTGCATTACTAACTGAACATCACCGACAGAAATATCTTTCATAATGTCATTAACGTAATCCTCCGATACTTCTTTTTTAAGGTTATCTATTAACTGCTGAACGTCAAATCTTGAAAGAATTTCCGAAGCACATTTCTTGATAACTTCAGTTATATGAGTAGAAATTACAGCAGAAGCAGAAACTACGGTATAACCTGACATTTCCGCCATATCTTTATCCTTTGCCTCTATCCATAGAGCAGGAAGACCAAATGCCGGTTCAATTGCATGTATACCGTTTATTGCTGCATTTCCTACAGGATCACCAGCAGACATTGCAAGAAATCTTTCGGGATAAACATCACCGGATTCCAGTGCAACTCCTTTTAATTTTATTTGATAAGAATTAGGAGATAATTGCAAATTATCACGGACTCTTATTGACGGCAAAATAATACCCAAATCCAAAGCTGTTTGGCGCCTGATTTGCGCAATACGTTCAAGTAAATCTCCGCCCATTTCAACGTTTAAAAGCTGAACCAATCTGTAACCGACTTCAATTTCAATTGTATCGACATTGAGCAGTTCCATAACACTCTCTCTTGTAGCTCTTGCTCGTTTCTCTTTTTTACCAAGCTTTTCTTGCTGTTCTTGTTCAAGTTTTTGGGCTTCTTCCGTTTGTACAATTTGAGCCTTTTCTTTATTTTTTAGATATGCCATTCCGCCTGCTACAAGCGCTATTGTTAAAAACGGTATTGTCGGCATTCCGGGAACTATTGCCATAAACCCTAACAATCCAGATACTACACCCAATACTCTGGGATCTGAAAACATTTCATTCTTGATATCTTCTGATAAAGTTTCATCTTTTCCTGTTGCACGAGATACTATTAAACCTGTAGCAGTAGAAATAAGAAGCGCCGGAATCTGCGACACCAGACCATCACCTACCGTTAAAATTGTATAAGTAGAAAGTGCGGTTTGAACATTCATGTGAAGTTGGATTACACCAATAACCAAACCCCCGACGATATTAATTAACGTAATTACGATACCTGCTGTCGCATCGCCCTTAACAAACTTTGAAGCACCATCCATCGTACCGTAAAAGTCTGTTTCCCTTTCGAGCTTTTTACGTCGCTCTTTTGCTTGATCTTCATTTATTAGTCCGGAGTTTAAATCCGCATCTATACTCAATTGTTTACCCGGCATTTTATCCAATGTAAACCTTGCAGATACTTCAGCAACACGAGTTGCACCACCTGTAATAACCATAAAGTTGATTAAAACCAAGATACAAAAAATGACGGCACCGACAACGTAATTACCTCCCACAACAAATTCGCCAAATGAATTAATAACATTTCCCGCCTGTCCTGAAAGTAAAATTAATCTGGTGGAGCTGACGTTCAGACCAAGTCTGAACAGGGTAGCAATAAGAAGGACTGTCGGGAATGACGAATAATCCAACGGTTCTTGAGTATATAAACAAACCAGCAAAATTACAACCGCAAGAGAAATGTTAACTGTAAGCAATAAATCCAAAAGCGGAGCAGGAATCGGAATAACCATCATTATGACAATAATGACCAAGCCTATAGCAAGGACAATATCGTTATTGCTTAATAATTTAGATAATTTACCCAGTTCCATCTCTCCACCAACTACATTCTATCATTAGAATAATAAATATGACAAGTTGTTACAAATTATTTTATTTATAAATTGAAGTTTTTTATGATACAATACAAGCACGATGGAGGTACGTATGCACTTAACACCAATCCAACAAAACGCTGTTAATCTTAGATACAAAATGCTATTGAGCGCAATGACAGGTCAAAGGAAAGATTTCACTGCCGCAAAGAAAGAGTACGCAAAATTTGCAGTTGAAAATTTTGAAGAAGTCAAGGGCACACCATTTAAAAATTTTTCAGTACCTTTATTTTCCGCCGTTGGTTTAAAAATGGCATTTGTAGTTTTAATAGATAAATTAAGAAGACTGACTCCGGAAGAAAAACAACTTAAAAAACTCGGACAGGAAGAAGCTATTAAACGTAAACTTGACCAAATCATATAATACGATTTGCGTGATTATCACAGATAATTACTGCGATACATCCTCTTGTAAAAATAACTGTTTTTTGTACAATCATATTAAGAGAGTATTTTACAGAAGGGGTGTATAATGCTGAAGTTAAATTTCAGAAACACTGATTCAACTGTCATCGGAGAAGAGAACGGACTTAATCTTGAAGAAGAATTTAATTATTACTCAGAGAAAATTTCAGACATAATAAAAAGCATTAACATACGCAGAGGACAGGATGGCGAAGGTCTTAAATGGATGAACCTTGGTTACAATGAAGAAACTGTATGGTATGTAAAAGAATTTGCATCACTTGTCGAAGGAAGATTTGATAACATTTTAGTTTTGGGAATTGGAGGTTCCGCTCTCGGAGGCATTGCTGTCACAGAAGCCCTTTTAAAACCATACTGGAATTTTTTAACTCCTGAACAAAGAAACGGACTTCCCAGAATATTTTTTCTGGATAATATAGACCCCGATTCAATAAACGGACTTTTAGATATTCTTGATTTAAAGAAAACTTTAGTTAATGTAATTACAAAATCAGGCGATACAGCTGAAACAATGTCACAATATATGATAATTAAAAACCGTATGGAGAAAGAGCTTGGTGATAATTACAGAAGAAACATTGTTGCAACAACCGACAAAAAAATGGGAATATTAAGACAGCTTGCAGACCAAGAAGGATATAAAATATTTTACGTTCCTGACGATGTTGGAGGAAGGTTTTCCGTATTTTCTTCTGTCGGTATTGTTCCGTTTGCACTTTTGGGACTTAACATTGACGAGATAATAAACGGAATTAAGGATATGGATATTGAACTGAGAGAAACAGATATCCGCCAGAATATTGCAGCACAAAGTGCTTTAATAAATTACCTTATGGATACAAAAAAGGGTAAATGCATTTCCGTTATGATGCCGTATTCAAGCAGGCTGAAATACATTTCCGATTGGTACGCTCAACTTTGGGCAGAATCATTAGGGAAAGAATTCAACAGAAACGGTGAAAGAGTAAACGGAGGGACTACTCCTATCAGAGCATTAGGTGCAACCGACCAGCATTCTCAACTACAGTTATATAATGAAGGACCTAATAATAAACTTATAACATTTATAAGAGTCTGCGAATTTGGTACAGAACTTGAAATTCCTAACATATTTGAATACACCGGAATTGGATATTTAGGAGGAAAAACTATTAATGACCTTATTAATGCGGAAGCTGATTCAACAAGGGTAACATTAGCCGATAACAAAAGACCGACAATGACATTTACAATAGATAAAATTGATGAATATAATATTGCTCAATTGCTCTATATGTTTGAAGTACAAACAGCCATTGCCGGAGAATTGTATAATATTGATGCCTATAATCAACCCGGAGTTGAACAGGCAAGAAATTATACGTATGCCCTTATGGGACGTGCAGGATTTGAAGGCTCCGCAGAAAGCCTTAAAGAAAAAATCGTTTCTGTATAATTTAAGATTTGTTAATAACATTATTGTATAAATAGAATATTATTGGTATCCTATTCATGTGGGGTTATAGACATGTCAACATCTTATGCAAGCAGAAAAAAGCAAACACAGCCGGAGGATTTATCTCAATTAATGCCTCAAAATATTGATGCCGAAGAGGCAATTTTAGGAGCAATTCTCGTGAGCCCTGCTTGCATGAACAAAGTTGTTGAGCATATTCAGCCTGAATCTTTTTATAAACCCGCTCATAGATATGTATATGAAGCAATGCTTAATTTATATAACAGCGAAGACAAAATTGACATAGTTTCAGTTTCCGATGTGCTTAATGTTAATCAAAAACTCGAGCTGGTAGGCGGGCGTGCATTTATTAATGACCTGAGCTATAAAACAATTACTACAAGCAATGTTGAATATTACGCCAAAATAGTTCAAGAAAAAGCTATAAAACGTTCTCTTATAAATGCAGGGTCTGAAATTGTAGCTGCAGGATATGACCTCAATCCCATAGAGGAATCTCTTGAACAAGCTGAAAAGTTAATTTATGATATTGGCTCACAGAAAGCCTCAAAAGCATTAGCACCGATTAAAGATTTGGTATATGATACCTATGCAAAAATTGAGGAACGATACAATAACAAAGGGACACTAACAGGGGTCTCCACAGGGTACTATGATTTAGACACATTAACAAACGGATTACAAAAATCGGATTTAATAATATTAGCAGCACGACCAGCAATGGGGAAAACTTCATTTGCACTTAATATAGCTCAAAATGTTGCACTGCGGTCAAACGTACCGGTTGCAATATTCTCTTTAGAAATGTCTAAAGAACAACTTGTACAACGTTTATTGTGTTCCGAAGCTGAAGTAGACACACAAAGATTAAAAACGGGAAATATGCAGGCAAAAGACTGGGAGAAACTTGCTGTTGCAATGAATAGTTTTTCTGAAGCTCCTATATACATTGATGATACTGCAGGATGTACAATTACTGACCTGAGAGCAAAATGCAGAAGGCTTGCAATGGCTGAAAAGAATCTGGGATTAATAGTAATAGACTATTTACAATTAATTGAAGGTACCGGAAGAGAAGACCGAATGCAGCAGATTTCCAGTATCTCAAGAGGTTTAAAAATCCTTGCAAAAGAACTTAACGTGCCGATTATAGCACTATCCCAATTATCACGTGCCGTTGAAGGCAGGACAGATAAGCGTCCTATGTTGTCTGATCTTCGTGAATCAGGTTCAATCGAACAAGATGCGGACATTGTAACATTTATTTATAGAGATGAGTACTATAAAAGTGCTAATGATGAAGAAGAAATGGCAGAAAAAGCTGCAAATAAAGGTGAAGCTGAAATAATTATTGCAAAGCACAGAAACGGTCCTATTGGAACAATTAAACTTCTCTTCCAAGGAAGTATTACAAAGTTCAAAAATCCTGTAAAGACAGATGTTTTTTAAATCTTAAAAGATAATTTTATTCCTAAAATTTTAATTATTTTTCGTTTACAGTCGAAACTTTTATTTATGGAAAAAATTCTTGCGTTAAATCTTGAAATAGCATACCCTAAATAGTTTTTATGTTGTATAAAGCGCATTAAAATTTTATACTCATAACTTTCTTCTTTTAAGTACGAGCCGTAATTTTCAAAAAAATCAAGGAAAAACTCCCTAAACATTTGATATCTTTGCTGTTTATCACCCTTTTTAATACTAAAACTGTTATACCATTCAGTAAGAATTAATACACAATAATTTATATATTTTTCTATGTAAATATCTCTGAATTCTGAATTTAATACTATATTCAACCCGATTTTTCTTGCTTCTATTGTTTCACCAAGATTACATACTTTAAATGATGACGATGTTTTCCTAATACGATAGTTATATAATGGTTCTTCCAATATATTAACTGATGTAGAACATACTATTGATTTCATCAAAAAGGGCACATCTTCACATAAATATAATTCAGCAAATTTGATATCATTCTCTATTAAAAATTTACGTGAAAATATCATGCACCACACATAACTGTTATTTAAAAAATTTGCACTAACTTGTTTTAAATCAAATTCGCTTTTATTTGCAAACTCTTTGAAAGGCTTTGTTCTGTAGTTTGCAACTTCTTTTTTACCATTTTTATCAATATATTCATAAAAATCAAAAATTACAAAATCATTATTTCCCGACTTAATTTTTTCATAAGCCCTTTTACATGCATCAAGTTCATACCAATCATCCGGATCCAAGAACATCACATATTCACCTTGAGCCTGAACTAACCCGACATTTCTTGCAACACCTTGCCCTTGATTTTTTGATTGTTTAATCAGCTTTATTCTTGAATCTTTTTGAGCATATTCTTTCAATATTTCATATGAATTATCAGTGGAACAATCATCAATACATATAATTTCGATATCTTTTAATGTTTGATTTATAGCACTATCTACGGATTGTCTCAAATACTTTTCAACGTTGTATATAGGAATTATTATCGAAACTTTTGGCATATTATTGTTTTAACTCCGAAATTATTTTCTTATCATTTTCGGAAAGATTTAAAAACATTGCATGCCCCACACCAATTTTTTTAGGATATGCCATATAATTTCCGTATACATTATTTAAAAACTCTTCAGGATTATTCATACATGGAAACATTTCACCTTCAAATAAAATTTTTTTTAGAGGAAACACAACATTGTAATTCGTAAACCAGTTTTTATGAAAATGGAAATAATCCAATCCCCACATTAAATCAGACCCGTCTTCACTATAATCTGACGCTTTTGCAATTCTTACATTTTTTTCTATCAAGTTCCTTATCTCTTGCTGCTTTGCTTTTTTAGGACAAACCTTTTGCATAGCAGAACAAATACTTTTCATATCTTGAGAAAATTTAATTTGTTCATCCTTTGTAAGTTTCTTTCCGTAGAAATCATACGGAAAAACATCTACAAATAAATGCGGACATTTTTTATGCTGAATTTTTATGAACATTTCGCAGGGATGTTTTTTATTTACCACATATGATGCAAAAATATCAGGATTCCTTGACGTTTTTTCAAATACATCAATCAACTTATTATAATCTTCTCTCAACATTCCTGTATCAACATCATCGTCCCAGGGAATAAACCCTTTATGCCTTATAGCACCTAGAAGAGAACCAAAATCCAACCAATATTTTAAACCATTTATCTCACAGACATAATTGAGTTCTTTCAAAAGAGCCAAATTTGCAAGTTGAATATCACGAATCTGACCTTCTGCCGGAGGAATCTGCGTTATATCAATATTGTTTTTCACATAATATGAATATGAATTTTCCCTAACTTTTTTTTGATACTCGGGCTTCATAATTTTAATTTTTATACCTAACAAGGTCACGAGCTTATGCGTTTCACCATAATCATTGATAGAAAAAATTTTACCGAAAAAATTTTTATAACATTCGCAAAATAAATTTTTTGACAAGGTCAGCCCCTTCTATTCAACTTTCTTAATCCTACTACTTTATATCACGAATATGAATATTATTAAAATTATTTATGATATTTTTCATTCTTCAAAATTTTAAAAGCACGGTAAATTTGCTCAACCAAAATTAACCTCGCAAATTGATGAAGAAATGTCATTTTAGAAAAACTCAATTTGAAATTTGCACGATTAGAAACACTCTTTGCAAGACCACAGGAGGAACCAATAACAAACACCAGTTCACTAACCCCAAGCATAGTAATTTCATTAATTTTTTGTGCAAATTCTTCTGATGAGAGTTGTTCTCCTTGGATTTCCAATGTTATAACATACGAACCTTCTTTTATTTGTGAAAGTATTTTTTCACCTTCTTCTTCCAATATCTTATCAGTAAGATTGTCATCTTTAATTTCAATCGGAGAAAGCTCTGTTATTTCAACACTCGCATACGGAGCAAGACGTTTTAAAAATTCATCCACCCCTGATTTTAAGAATGATTCTTTTATTTTTCCGAGTGCAATAATCTTAATTTTCAGAATCGGAATCTCCCTTGTATACACTGACAGACGGGAATGCAAAAGAAATACCTTCCGCTCTATATCTATGGATAATTTCTCTTATAACAGCACCCTTAATTTGTTTGTATTTAAACCAAGTAATCTCAGGGGTATAAGAAAATAGTCTTACATTTATTGAGCTGTCTCCAAGTGATTCTATTGATGTGAATACTCCGTCGCCTGTAATATTTTCCGAATCATGCGCAATTTCTTTTAATATTTGAACAGCTCTGTCAAGTTTTTCGTTTGAAGTTCCATATTCTACACCGACTGTTATATCAATCAAACGTTTTTTTGCTTGAGAAACATTGGTTATAGCCTGATTTGCAATTGTATTATTCGGAACATTGACAACGAAATTATCCAAAGTTCTTATACTTGTAGATCGTAGATTAATTCTTTCTACATAACCTTCAAGATTTGAAAATTTGATATAATCACCAATTTTATATACTCTGTCTGCAAGAAGCCCTACTGAACCGAAAATATTTCCTATAGCTTCTTTTGCCGCAAAACCGACTGCTAAACCTGTAATTCCGAAACCTGCAATTAGAGAAGAAACATTATATCCGAAACTTTGTAAAAATCCCGCAAGTAGTAAAAATATTACAATGACTTTTACTATCTTTATTAAAACAGGTGTTAAATTTACAAGCGGTGAATCTGAATTCTTTTCTCTCAGCTTACTTATTGCACGAACCTCAAACGCATCTACAAGTTTGCAAAAAATTGAAATTATAAAAACATTAATTATTACACCAAATATGAATGGAGAATGAACTCCCAAAAATTTTAAAACCGGTTTCACAACTGCTTCAAAAATATTATCTATCATTTTAAATTCCTCTTTATGCTTTATAACCTATGAATTATCATACCACAACAAAGGAAATTTAAACGCAATATTAAAATGGAATATGTACAACAATAAAATTAATGTTCTGTCTCTTTCTTATCATTATTTTTATTTTTTTCATTCATTTCATCTATTTTTTCATCAACTGCTTCACCAGCTACCAATCCTGCCATAGCACCGAGTCCGGCCAGGCCTGCCATTGCAACAGCCGGAGCAGCAACTATAACAGCGACTGTGCCCCCTATCATACCCAAAGCCTTAAAGAAATTTGAACCTTTAAATGATGGTTCAGATACACTTTCTGTCGGTGCCTGAGGATTATGCTTTGTTTTTCTGCTATTCAAAGCATAAGCACAATTTCCATAAACATTACAGCTTGTAACATTACTAACTCTCATAATATAACTCCCTTTACACACTTGTTCTGCATTTATTATATAATGCTAAAATTTTTTGCACAATATATTACAAACCTTTTCTTTTTTTCAATTCTATCAATTCATCCTGAAACGGAGAAATTTTTGTCAATTTATCCATAATTGCAGGCATTTTTCCAATTACATAATCAATTTCATCTTCTGTATTAAATCTTGAAAGACTAAACCTGATTGAGCCGTGAAGCGCAGTAAAGGGCACCCCCATCGCTCTGAGCACATGACTCGGTTCTAAAGAACCTGATGTACAAGCACTACCGGAACTTGCACAAACACCTATGTCACTAAGGTGAAGTAAAATTAACTCTCCTTCTACATACTCAAAGCCGATATTTGAAGTATTTGGTACTCTGCCTGAAATTGATGTATTCAACCTTGCATTAAATACACTCCTCAAAATACCTGATTCAAGCTTATCTCTCAGACGCTTAACTTCGGTTGCCTCATATTTTAATGCATCTTGTGCCAGCTCAGCTGCTTTACCGATACCTACGATATAAGGGACATTTTCTGTTCCTGCACGCATTCCTCTTTCTTGGTGACCGCCATTTATTAACGGTGTTAATCTCACATCGGGTTTTACATACAACGCCCCTATACCTTTCGGCGCATGAAACTTATGTCCTGAGACTCCCAGCAAATCTATCTTTGTTTCTTTTACGTTTAAAGGAATCTTTCCTGCAGCCTGAACTCCGTCAACAAAAACTCTTGTTTCCGGAGAATGAGATTTTACATACTCTGCTATTTCCTCAACAGGATGAATAACACCGGTCTCATTGTTTGCATACATTACAGATACAAGTGCTGTATCCTTACGCAGTTTCTCTTTTAATTCCTCAACATCAAGTTCGCCCTGCGCATTTACACCTATATAATCAACTTCATACCCTTGTTTTTCAAACCATTTATATGTATTTAAAACGCAAGGATGTTCTACTTTTGTCGTAATTATATGACGTTTTTCCTTGTTACAATTTAATACTCCTTTAATTGCCATATTGGCAGATTCTGAACCGCAAGAAGTGAAAAATATATCTTTTTCATTTTGTGCACCGAAAAAATCACGCACCTTAACTCTCGCTTCTCTGATTGCAGCTGCGGGCTTCTTTGCAAAATCATACATACTTGAAGGATTTGCATATTCTCCGCTCAAATATGGAAGCATTTCTTCCAAAACTTTTTTATCTATAGCTGTAGTTGCATTGTTGTCCAAATAAATCATTTTTTACTCCTGTCCGGCTTTATCGGACAAAATATTATTCTTGTACTACTTCCAAATTGCTGTCAACTTTTTCTTTTAAAATTGATTCTACAAAAGTTTTTATTGTCATTCTTGAATTTTTACAACCTTGACACATACCTGTCAATTTTACCTTCACTTTGTTTCCGTCAAGATCAATAAATTCAATATCGCCTCCATCTTTTTGCAATTCAGGCGAAATTTGTTGTTCAATAACTTTGCTTATTTTCAATATTTTTTGAGTGGCAGTCAGATGAACATCTTCTCTCTTTGGTGCGCCCTTCCAATATGTATCAATAATATCTTTAATTGTACTTTTACATCTTCCGCAAGCGCCGCCTGCTTTTGTATAATTGGTAACTTCTTCAACCGTTTTAAGATTATTTACTTTTATAGCTTCCCATATTTGATTTTCTGTCACATTGAAACATGTACAAACTATTTTATCCGCAGTGTCTTGCGGCAAATCGTCATCAATACTATCGCCATAATATTTTTTAAGTGCATCCTCTAATGCCTCGTGTCCCATTACAGAACAGTGCATTTTTTCTTGAGGCAATCCGCCTAATTCTTCTGCAATATCTTTATTAGTGATTTTCTTTGCTTCATCCAATGTTTTACCAATTATCATTTCCGTTAAAATACTTGATGAAGCTACAGCTGAACCGCATCCGAAAGTTTGGAACTTTGCATCAATTATTTTATCGCCATCTAATTTAAGATATAATTTTAATGAATCACCGCAAGCAAGCGAACCTGCTTCACCTATAAGGTCTGCATTATCAATTTTTCCGACATTTCTGGGGTTGCGATAGTGATCCAATACCTTTTCTGAATAATCCCACATAGTTTTCCCTCGTAATTTGTATTTTTCCTATGAATAATTCTAATACAAAGGTGTACGAATTAACATTGCTCTAATGAAAATTTAATTATTTTTTAACAATTAAGAGTATTTTTAAACATAAAAAGTGAGCACAACAAAAGTGCAATACAAAAATATTGTTGAAGTTATGCCGGGATTCATTCAACTTAGGAATCTAAATAATTATCTCCTGTCATATTCAAATATGCTTCCGCCTCGCCCGGATTTTTCATCATTTTTTCAGTACTACGATTAACTAGGGCATTAATCCCGAATATCATAGCAATTCCGCCTATGACACCAAGCCCTTTCTGCCACCAAGGGATTTCTTTTTTACTAGTCTCAACTGCAGCTTGTTTTTCAAAAGAATCTTGCGTTGTTTGGGCTACCATTTCTGTTTTTGGTTCCGATTTAACTGTTGATTGTTGATTGCCACCGGTGCAAGAAGCCACTGCTAATGCTGAAAGCGCAAGACCTATTGCAGGTGTCATAATTTTAACTATTCTCATTTTACACACTCCTAACACCGCTATTATAATACACAAATACGCTTTTTTCTATTTTTTTCCAAGATATGTAAAGAAAAATTAAATATTCAAACAAGAAAAACTGTATAATAAAAACAACGGACGTACTATTAGACCGTCCGCTGTTCTCTATTTAATATTTTAATTATGCTTCTGCTTCGCTTTTATCTTTGTTTAGCATTTCTTGAAGCTTACCCATAATTTCTTCGCTCTTCTCTTGAGCATCCGAAATTAAATTATCAGCTTTTCTTTTAATATCTTTAACTGTTTCGTCTGTCTTTTTTGCCATATCAGATGCCATATCACCAAGCATTTCTCTTGTCTCCGCACCTGATTTTGGTGCTAATAAAACACCTGCAACAGCACCTATTGCTGCACCTATTGCAAATCCTGCTAAAAATCTACCTACTGACATATTGTTTCTCCTTTTATTTTTATGCTACCTAATAAGTTTAACTCTTACTTTACTATTTTAAATTACCCGATTTATTTACTTATTTTTTCCGAATATTTTTGATGCCGCACAGAATCCGCTAAAAATACCTTTTGCCAAAGAACCCGTTACAGACGTCATTTTGCCTAGAATACTCAGGGGAGATTTTGCAATAAAATCTTTTACCTTATTAATTCCCGCATCTGTCTTTATTACAATTCCGCTCAATATCTCAACTGATTTATTTACATTTTTGAGAGTCGGAGTAAGTTCAACCTTTATAATATCCGTTGTTTCATTTAGATTTTTTGTCAATTTTGACAAATCAAATAAAACTTTAATAAGCATAATTCCCACAAGAATTATTATGACACCGGAAGCGTAAGCCAAAAATGTTAAACTTTGGTATAGATAAGCTGTTTCCATTTATTTACCTCTAGTTAAAATCGTAATCCGAATGAGACTCAATTTCTTTTGCTTTTCTCATTTTTTTTGATTTTAGCATATTGCCAAATTTTTTATACTGTTTCTCAAGTTTATATTTTATTAAATCAATTGAATCCATTGCCTGTTTCTTTGCTTCATTTACAGCAGGAGAGTGTTTTTCTGCCAAATCACAAACAGTTTCTCTTAATTTTTCTCTTGTTTCAGCCCCGGGACGAGGAGCATATAAAACACCCGCTACTATTCCGCCTATAACACCCAGCAGAATACCTACTCCAAATCCTATAGAAGATTTATCTCTGCACATTTTTATACCTCTTTTCTTTCAGAACTTTTTGCCCATGTATTGTATCACATTTTAATGCGTTATAAAAGTACCAGCCTAAATTAGTTTATGATAGTTGTTTTTTATTTTTTATTTGGCGCTTAACTGTCCAAATCAGTATACCTACAAGCATATTTTTAATATTTTTTATTGCAATTTCCGCAAATATTCTTTTTATATTTTCTACACACATCGGAGCCAGCTCCATCAATTGTTCGGATATTTTCCTTGCAGTTTCGGTTATTGATCTTATATTCGATTTTTCTTCATCTAAGAATTCATTCCATTCTCGGAACAATTTTCCCCATTTTATAAGATGAGAAATTATCGTACCTGCAATAACAAGTTCAGCAATGAAAACTATTGCTATAAGTATGTAAAAAACCATTTTTATTAACCTTAAATTAATTCTTAGCCATTTTTTGTATTATTATATAATTATATTTTATGTTCGTCAAAAATCAAATACACTTGGAGGATAATTTGGGAAAGAGCAGATTTTTAATATCATTAATTTTTGCAAAGCTTGCATACTTAGGACTCAAAATTACAAAACTATCCGGCGGCACTGCTATAATCGGGAAATATGTACTGAAAATTTGTCCAGATTTTTTAAAATATGCCGGTAAATACATAGAACAGAAAATAAATATCACGGGAACAAACGGTAAAACTACGACTTCCGGATTAATTTCACACCTTATCAAGTCCTCAAACCACAGTTTAATTAATAATGCAATGGGAGCAAATATGCTTAACGGAGTTGTTAATGCAATTTCGGTAGATTTGAATCCTTTTTTCAAATACGATTATAGCGTTATTGAATCTGACGAAGCATTTTTAGAAGTCATTTATCAAAAGTTTGAAGCAGACTACCTGCTTGTAACAAACCTCTTCCGAGACCAACTGGACAGATATGGTGAACTTGCAACAACAAAAAAATTCATACAAAACGGAATCGATTTAAAACCGAATCTCAAACTCATCTTAAACGCAGATGACCCTCTTGTTGCAAGCTTTGTTGGGAAAAATAAAATATATTACGGAGTTGAGAATGTGATATATAAAGATGGGCTTACTCAAACAGAATCAAAGACAGAAGAGGCATTCACCTGCCATTGCGGAAATCAGTTAAAATACGATAAAAAGTTCTACGCTCAACAGGGACATTACTTCTGTAATTGCGGATATAAAAGACCTCAACCTAAATATAGCGCAACCGTAACCCTATATAAAGACCATTCTGTTTTAGAGCTGGAAGGAGAACTCTTTGAAATTCCGCTTGTCGGACTCTTTAACGCATACAATGCCTTGGGAGCAATCGCTCTTTGTAAAGAACTTGGAATTCAGAATATTGCAGAAAATATTAAAACATTTAAAGTTGCATTTGGAAGAAGTGAAGTTAAATATCTAAACGGTAAGCGCACATTAATTCAATTAATAAAAAACCCCGTAGGAGCTAATGAGGTATTAAAAACCATAAATAAAGATGCAAACATTCTTATTGCAATAAATGATAATTATGCTGACGGAAGGGATGTATCTTGGCTTTGGGATGCGGATTTTTCAGTCATTAATACTATTCAAAACGAAATTGTAGTATCCGGAACCCGTGCTGAAGATATGGCATTAAGACTAAAATATGCAGGAGTTGCACAAAATAAAATTAAACTTATAAAAAGTCTTAATTCCGCAATAGATTATATAGGAAAAATTTCAAAAAATGATATTATAATCCTCCCAACATACACTGCTTTGCTTAAATTAAACAAAATGAAATCGCTAAAGAGAAATATTTCTCTTAATAAATAACACACATAATTTAGCATACTGATTCTAACACGTACACAAATAATTTTCAAATAATATTAATTCTCCCTTGAAAGCAAATGTGTATTTATAATATTATATAGATATAGAGATTAGGAGAATTAAAATGCTATTAGGAGTAAATATAGACCACGTTGCAACTTTAAGAAATGCAAGAGGAGGTTTTGAGCCGGATGTACTAACAGCCGCCAGAATATGTAAAGAATGCGGAGTGGCTTCAATTACTACTCACTTAAGAGAAGACAGAAGACATATTAAGGATGCTGATGTAGAAGCAATTCGAATGTTACCACGTATCAGACTTAATTTAGAGATGGCAATGACACAAGAAATGCTTGATATAGCTCTCAAACTCAGACCGCACGCTGTTTGTATTGTTCCGGAAAAAAGACAGGAAGTTACTACTGAAGGCGGGCTTGATGTTGCTGGACAAATAGATTGGGCAATAGAATTTACAAAGCCGCTATTGGAAAAGAAAATAGAAGTAAGCTTTTTCATTGACCCTGACGTGCAACAAATTTCAGCAGTATCAAAAACCGGTGCTCCGTTTATTGAATTACACACAGGAAGATACTCGGAAGCTTTCGGAACAACGGACGAAGAAAAAGTATTTCAAGAACTGAAAGGTGCTGCTATATTTGCTAAAAATTTCGGTCTTAAGGTCAATGCCGGACACGGATTAAATTATCAAAATGTCGGAAGAATGCACGAGATTCCTAATCTTATTGAACTTAATATCGGACATTCAATTATCTCACGCTCTATTTTTGTAGGTCTGGAACAAGCTGTAAAAGAAATGAAAGCCTTATGTGAGGGACAATAATGAAATCAAAAGAAGAAGTTGTTAAGGAAATGCAGTTAGTTGTTGAACAAATGCGCTTGGATGACATAGAAGAAAATCCTGATTGCGAACATGAATTTTTTACATGCGATGCCTGCGGAGCAACAAAAGACCTGGCAGGTTCTGTTTTATACGGACATCACAGACTTTGCAATGACTGTGTTCTTTTGGCGGAAGTAGGGTTTGAACTCGGACAAATTAAAGACATCCATGAACTAATAGACGCAATGGAAGACAAGCGTCTTGAGGCTGATTGCGAATTTATAAAGGAAGAAGAAAAAAGACAACAAGCGATTGAAGCTTCCAAGCTTAATTGATGAGCTTAAAGCATTTCCGTTTCTCGTTCACGAATCAATTCGGCAATTGTTGCAATTGTTTTAGGGAAATATGTCATATAATAGAGTATCCTTAAACCTATACCTGTTCCAAAAGGTTCTTGCGAATATAAAATAGCATTTACATCCGCAGTTTTTTCAGAATCTGAATCATTTGAAATATGGTTCATGAAGCTTTGTTGCACAGAAGTTGTATTAACTATCATATCCTCAAGTTCCTCAGAAAATACATCTTTAACCTTCTGATTAGTTGATATTACAAACTTTGCCTTATTTTCTTCATCACTATCCGTTTCCAAATAGTGACCGAATTCGTGAAGAAATATATTTTGCAGAGTTTCAATTTCAGTTATTGAGTACTTTGTATTTTTACCGATTTCTATATATTTAGCTTCAGGGTTCCAAACTCCGTTATTTCCATAAGCACTATGCTCTTTTTCATTATATATTAGCTTATTAAGCGGTAATTTATTTATAAAAAACAGCTCGTTTCCGGGAATAATTTTTAATATTTCTGCCATAACATCCCCGCCTTTTTCTTTGTCAAGTTTACCCTCAAAGGAGATTTTATGGATTTTGTTCGGATTAGTCGAATCAATTACGTTTACAGAATTCTCATCATACGTTATATCATATATATGTCCATTTGAAGACGATATATAATGATTTTCCGAAACTTTTCTAAATGTATTATGAACATCAAGAATCGTTTTACCGTCACTTGTTTTTATTGTGTAATCTATAATACGCATACCATCGGGACTTTCTTCATAAGTATAATCACTTTTAACACCGCTCGGAGATTCAAAATGCCTTTCTGTATACCTGCTTTTATCATTTGAGTTGTAAGTTGCGTATTGAAGTGTTTCTTTTCGGCCGTCAGCGTACACTATATACTGTGTAGGTAAACCTTTTAAATCTTTATTTGCATCTGTTATAACACTTTTTATTAAATTACCTTTATCATCGTAATAATTAGCTACATCACTTATAACATCACAAAAATCTGATGAAACCGGCACACCTGCATATTTTGTTGTTTGGTGAATATTGCATTGTGTATTATTTGTTTGTATTACAGTTTCATTTTTATCCCTATCTATATCAATAATTCTTGTTTCTACCAGTCCACACTTTTTATCAAAAATATACTCGGTATTATTTTCGGGAGTTTTAAGTGCCGCTCTATTACAAGCATAGTTCGACCACGCTATCTGAAAATTAGGATTTTCTTTTATAAAATTATCAAGAGACTCGTTTTTAAATCCTGCAAGTTTGTAGGCATCACTTACATCAAGCGATTTTGCACGTTCAATAGACATAAGGTTTATCATGTAGGCAATTTCTTCTTCTCTTAAATTGCTCATATAACTAAATGCATTATCTATGCCTACGTAGTTTTCTTCACCATTTATTAAATACGTTCGCCTTGCGTTTTGTTTTATTTTTTCATATTCTTCATCAGTTGTTTTAAGGATTTTTGTATCTATATGATTAATATCAAAATTTGTGCACAAATCCAGCATTTTCTCATAATATTCCGGATTTTGAATGAGAAAAGTTATCATTTCTGTATAATTACTTAACTTTTTAAATTCATTAACCTCGAGGTACTTTTTTGATTGTTCAAAAGAATCGTCATCTAATTTAAACAATTCTATGAGCCCTTCTACTGATATCGTGTTATAAAGTGCACGATTTATAATATAATCAGCTCTGTCTGACGTAATATTATTTGAATTTTCTAAAAATACCCACATAAACATTTCAGCATTTGCAATATCAAAGGTAGGAATTTTATCCAAATTTCTCAATACAGGCAATAATTTTTGTAACTCGTCCTCCGTATAATTCAAATAAAATGATGTAAAAAATTCTGTCATATAATCATCTGCATCAGATGCATGCAACCTCATAGTATTATTTACTAAAATTTTTACACATTCTTGTTTTGTCTTTGACATTTTATTATATTCTTCTGATTTTTCAACTTTTGACATAATATCAGAAGTATTACCGGTAATCTTTGTGAACCAGCTTTTGACAAATTCCTCAACACCCATTTCAGCACTTGCTTTTTGTTTCTTATTAAAGGATTTATTATAAAAATCAAGAATTTCATCTTCAGACAAATTTTCATAATCGTCATCACAATTCGCTGATTCCGTAAGTTCTTTACTAAGAGATTCTATTTCTTCCTTATCAAATATAGAGTTCTTATTTTTGTCGTATTTTTGCAAAAATACAAACTCATGCGGAATTTCCATTCCTACTCTCAAATTATCTAAGATTTTTTTAATATTAAACATAACTGAATTGTCCCGAAAACTTACATTATTTATATCGGCACAATTCAAAAAATCTTTAGCTTTTTTTTATAAATTGTTACAAATCTTTACTGTATGTAAATCACAAACTCGTAGTTAGTTTTTCAAATTAATTTTTATATTCAGAATATTTTTACATATTCCTATGTTTTTTTTATAATGTTCATGCAAATAGAGAGCACGATTATATAAAGAAAGGAAAATTTACCATGAAAAAATCAATTAAAGATTTGGGTGACATTAAGGGTAAAAGAGCTCTTGTAAGAGTTGATATTAATGTCCCGTTGGATGAAAACAAAAATGTAACAGACGATACTCGTATTCAAGCTATTGTTCCTACAGTAAACTACTTAAAAGAAAGAGGAGCAAAAATTATTCTTATGGCTCACTTGGGCAGACCAAAAGGAGAAAAGAATCCTGAATTTACACTTGCTCCGGTTGCTAAATATATGGCTAAAGTTTTTGGTGAAGAAATTGTATTTATTCCTTCAGTTGAAGAAGCTGCTCCTTATGTTGAAAAACTTGCTGACGGACAAATTGCTCTTTTGGAAAATATTCGCTACTACAAGGCAGAGGAAGCAAAAGATGACGACATGACTTTTGCAAACGAAATCGCAAAGCTTGGTGATTTCTATGTAAATGACGCATTTGGTGCGGCTCACAGAAATCACACTTCAACTGCAAAACTTGCTAAAGTTGTTAAACCTGCAGTTTCAGGTTTGTTAATGGAAAAAGAAATCAGATGCTTGTCACAAGCTCTTGATAACCCGACTCGCCCATTCACTGCTATTGTTGGCGGAGCTAAAGTTTCTTCTAAAATCGGTGTTTTAGAAAACTTACTGGACAAAGTTGACAATATGATAATAGGCGGCGGTATGGCTTACACATTTGTTAAAGCTAACGGCGGTAAAATCGGTAATTCAATTTGTGAAGATGACCAGTTAGAAGTTGCAAAAGCAATTGAAAAGAAAGCACAAGAAAAAGGTGTTAAACTTGTTATGGCAACTGATGTCCTTGTAACAGACGATTTTTCAGGAAACGGAACAAATAAATTTGTTAAGATTAACGAAATTCCGGATGGATTTGAAGGCGTTGATGCAGGTGAAGAATCAAGAAAAGCTTTTGCAGATGTAATCAAATCTTCAAAAACTATTTTAATGAACGGCCCTGTTGGCGCATTTGAAAATCCTAAATTCGCAGAAGGTACAAAAGCAGTTCTTGCAGCAGTTGTAGAAGCAACTAAAAATGGTGCAACTTCTGTAATAGGCGGCGGTGATTCTGTTTCTGCAGCTAAAAAATTCTTTAAGGCTGAAGATTTCACTCACGTTTCTACAGGCGGCGGTGCATCATTAGAATTCATTGAAGGGAAAGTTCTTCCGGGTGTTGCAGCGCTTGACGATAAGTAATAATATTATTTAATAAAAAAGCGCCGATGAAATTCATCGGTGCTTTTTTCATGCAAAATCATTTAAATGTATGATGGTTAGCATGCCCAACATGCGATAAATTGGTAGAGGTACTAATGTACCCTTGGTGAGGTAGGTAGATTTGAAGAAATTTAGGTTTCGCATGCAAGTTGTACTTGATATGCGGGAAAAAGAGCTAGAAGAGCGGCAAATGGAAATGGCAAAAATTCTCTCAGCGCTTAACGCTCAACAGGAAAAACTTCAAGGTATATTTGCTTCTCAGGATAAAAATAAACAGCACCTTGAAACTCTTTGTACTGCTGAAGATTTAAACATCGGCGAAGTGGAATCATACCGTGATTATGGGCTCAAGCTGATAACCGATGCAAAAAATCAAGAAAGAATTATTGAAAATACAAAATCAATATTAAAAATTAAGCAGCAAGAGGTTAAGATTGCACACCAAAAAGTGGAAGTCTTAAAAAAACTCAAAGAAAAACAGGAAAAAGAATATTACAAAGAGTTTTTACAGGCAGAAACAAAAGAAATTGATGATATTACATCTGCAAGATTTAGGTTGAATTAGCATGACACAAGCGCTTTTAAACAATTTAAACAACAACGTAAACAAAAATATGTATGATGCAAAAGTTACATATTCCGATTCTAATTTTCAGAAATTTTTGGATGACAAAATTACAGATAGAACAAAATGTAATAGTTTAAAGGATGCAAAAGTATCCAAGTATGACTCTCGAAAAAATGATGATAACTCATTTAAGCAGATAGATGAAAAAGTATCCAAGTATGACTCTCGAGAAAATGATGATAACTCATTTAAGCAGACAGATGAAAAAATTGCCGCAAAAGAAAATGAATTAAGCCAAGAGACAGAAAAAATTGATTTAACTGAAGATACTGATAATACAAATGATGAAAATAGTACAGTACAAACTGACGAAATAATCACAACTACTATTACAGACGATGAGGAATTAATCATGGAAAAAGAAATTACCCCGCTTGCTGACTCTACTTCGGCAATTATTTTGAATCAAACGAATTTACACAAAAATGAAATTGAAATAAGTACAGATGAACTTTCATTGCAAACAAATTTAAAGACAATGAATGTTGAAACGCTACAAACATTTAACAATATTGATGATGAACCGACAGAAGTCGATGTTAAGATAACAAATCCTGATAATCATAGTTCAAAAACTGATAAAGCGTCACTGCAAGAAATAATTTCAGACGAAATAATTGAAGACTTAAATATAGAGGCTCTTGAATCAGGCTCTGCAAATGAAGATGCAGGCGCTGATTTTATGCAAAATCAATCTCCTCAAGAATATTCAATGAAAGCTATGATTCAAGGCGATATTAAGTTTGAAGAAATTAATGTTAAAACTGTAGCTGCAAATAACGCTGCTATTTTAAAGGAAGTTACTCCTGAAAAAATAGTTGAACAAATAACAAAGCAAATGGAAGGAATGTACAATTCTTCAAGGGTAAATATTGTACTTAATCCCGAATCTTTAGGACGTTTAATACTACAACTTGTAAATTCTAAAGAAGGTTTATCCGCTCAATTTACAGTTATGACTCAAGAAGCAAGAGATTTGATTATGAAAGGCTTGGACGGATTAAAAGAAAGCCTTCTTGCTCAAGGAATAAATATTGATAACGTAATTGTAAAAATGAGTGAAGGGGCAGATATAGGAGACAGCGAACAACAATTCAAATGGGGTGAAGGCTCAAGAGGCGGCAATAAGGAACGTGGTTCAAAACACAATAAAGAAAATGAAAAACCATTTGAACAGATGATGTTTGAAATTAATCAAAATGGTAATGTATAAAGAATTGGAGAGAAGGTTATGACATCAGTATCAAGTCAAGTTACAGCAATGAAAAACGAAACTGCATTTGCAAATACTCATGCACAGCGTACTACAGGCATGAAGAATGATAAAAATATGTTTTTGACGTTAATGTTAAAGCAGTTGGAAAATCAAGACCCTACAGAGCCTACGGATAACACTCAATGGCTTTCTCAATTAGCGCAGTATTCATCTTTGGAACAAATGTCGGAAATGAATGCAGGGTTACAAAACTGTGCAGACTTTTTATCTGTTATGTATCAAGACATGGTAATCGGTTCTGAAATTTCTCAGACATTGTCTATGATAGGTAAAGACGTAACAATTCAAATTCCGGATGAAAATGATCCTACTAAGAAAACTACAATCACAGGTACTGTTTCAGAAGTAAGCTTTGAAGACGGCACAGGCAAAGTTAAAGTTAATGGTGAATATTATTCAATTTCAAATGTTATTTCAATTAGAGAAAAAGGTGAAGAAATAATCGTAGAGCATCCTGCTGACCCTGATACACCAGCAGAAGATGATGAAGTATAAAAATAATTAATTAAAACCGGACGGAGGAAAAAATAAATGTCACAAGCATTGCACACATCAAGTACCGGAATAAATGCCGGTCAATCACAAATTAATGTAATTGCAAACAACGTTGCAAACATAAACACTGTAGCGTTTAAGTCTGCAAATATGACTTTTGAAACACTTTATTCGCATAACCTTTCATACGGAAGTGCGGCAACAAAAAACGGAGGCGGTACAAATCCTAAACAAATCGGTCTGGGTGTTAAAATTGGCGGTATTACAAGAAACTTTACAAACGGCTCGTTTGTTTCTACCGGCAGAGACTTAGATACAATGATATCGGGTTCCGGCTTTTTTGTAGTTCAAGATTCTGAAGGTAAACAATATTTTACACGTGACGGTATTTTTTCTATAGATTCCGCCGGAAATTTGGTAACACAAAGCGGTATGAAGGTTAAAGGTGCAAAATCCGTTTACTCAAATGCAAGCTCTGATAAAACAGTTAAGCTTCCTAAGAATATGCTTGCAAATATTCAAGGTGATGAAAAATTAGGCGATAAAACGCTGGAAGAATTAAATAATGCGAGTATTACAACCGGCGTTGTTGTAATACGACAAGGTGAGCATACAATAGAATTACCTGTCGGTGACGGAAAAACAACAGTTTCTGATTTAATAGAAGGATTTAACAAAGCTATATCCAAATATGAAGAAGAACATGGTACAGACGACGACCCGCTTAGTCTTGGTATATCATTCGAGGTTAATTCTGACGGAACAATTTCATATTCTGGCGATATAGATGATTTTGGATATGAAGGTACAACAAGTAACTTCTGCGGTGAAACCGGACTTACGGCAAGTAAAAAACAATCAAATATTCTCAACGAAACTGTTAAGCTTCAGGAAGTTGTTAACTATAATGATACACGAGCAATAACACTCAGTAATGTTGCAATTGATGAAAACGGAATTATAATTGCTACATATAAGGATGGTTCTGTATTAACTCAGTACATAGATGATGCACAAACACTGCAGTGGAAATATACAACACCTGAAGGCGTAGTAATTACAGGAGACGATGTTACTGCTGAAGGTTCGACGATTCAAAATTCAAATTTTGCGATTGAACTTGCAACAATGATTAATCCGGAGGGAATGATTTCTGTAAACAATAACTTATGGGAATGGGGTCCCGATGTAGGAGAAATATACTACGGTATAGCAGGAGAAATGACATTCGGCGCAATTGAATCAGGCGGATATGAAGAATCTAATGTTGATGTAGCTATGGAATTGTCTAATATGATTTCCGCTCAAAGAATGATTCAGATGAATTCGAGAGTATTTTCGACTGCAAGCAGCGTAATGGAAACATTAGCATACTTAGGACAATAATTAAATTTTTTACCAAAACCATGAGGCATGCCATGGGCATGCCGAGAGCATGGTAAATCATGTCAAGTTCTTAACAAAAATGGCAAAACTTAACAAAACTTAATATTTTGTACATGGTCGAAATCCATGTAAATCATGGGTTTTAGCATGATTCGAGTAAACACCAAAAGTTGTTACAATCAGAGATTTGTACACGACATGTATGTAGTATATAATAAAGTAGAGGTTGGGGGGAATGTTAATACCATCACAAAGCTGGGGCGAAGATATAGCAATTGATTTTTCGCTTGTCAAAAAAAACCTCAACGTTATACAAAACAATATCGCACATTATAAAGTTAATATAATTGCAGTAACAAAGTATTTCGGATTAAAGGGCATTGAAGCTGCATATAAAGCGGGACTTAGAGATTTCGCAGAATCCAGAGCTCAAGACGGAGTAAAAAAGATTGAGGCTCTGCCTGAGGAGATTCGCAAAAATTCTACCTTCCATTTTATAGGACATCTTCAATCAAATAAGGCAGAGAAAGTTGTAGAGCATTTTGATGTAATTCAGTCTGTTGATTCATTAAAAATAGCAGAGACTATTTCCAAGTTTGCCTGTCTGTATAAGAAGAGAGAAGCAGTATTATTACAGCTAAATAATGCTGGTGAAGAGCAGAAATCCGGATATACAAAAGAACAGTTAGTTCAAGATTTGCCAAAGATATTGTCTCTTGAAGGAATTGAAGTCATTGGATTAATGAATATGGCACCTATGGGGGCGGACGAATCCGAACTTGAGCGGCTGTTTAATGATGTACGAGAGTTTAGAGATAAACTTGAAATACAGTTTAAAATATCACTTCCTCAACTTTCCATGGGGATGAGTGATGATTATATCGTTGCCGTAAGAGAGGGCGCAACGATGATTAGAATAGGAAGAAAGTTATTTACATAAGAAGTATATGGAGGAGCAATGGCACTATCAGAAGGATTAAAAGGGTTTGTAAATTTTTTCACCAACAGTTTCAAAGGTGAAGATGGTGATGACGCATTTATGGATTTAGTAGACCAAGATGGTATGGATTATGATACAGATGGAACATTGGCGTTAGACACAATGTACGGAACAAGAGTTAACAGTACAAAACCTGAACGTTCTTTTGAAAGAGAGTCTAAAGTTGTTTCTCACCCAAATTCATATAAATCCGGTGAAGTTACTGTTATCGAGCCTCGTTCTTTTTCAGAATCAGCTCAAATTGTAAGAAAGTTGTTAGACAAAAAGACTGTAATTTTACATCTTGATTTGTTAGACAAAGAACAATCTCAAAGAACAATAGATTTTGTTTGCGGTGCAGCTCATGCATTGAACGGTACTGCTCAAAAAATCAGCGATATGGTATTCATTTTCACTCCGAGCAATGTATCTCTTTCTGTTGAAAATGGTGCTTTGCAAAGCAAATTCGCTGAATCGCTTTGGAATAAGCCTCTATAATAGGCATATTTGAGAAGTATGAGAATTTTTTTAATAATATATTGATTTGTGATAGTTGGATTTTCAGGGTGCTTATTGCACCCTTTTTATTAGGTGAATCGTGAGTTATTTTTCTTTATTAATATTAGCTTTTGCTCTTTCAATAGATGCAGTAATAGTTTCATTTTTATATGGTTTAAAATACGATTGCAAAAATTGGAAAAATTCTTTAATAATATCTTCAGTTACAGGTTTTTTTCAGGGATTTTTTCCTGTTTTGGGTTATTATTTGACCGGAATTGTCAGAACATATTTGGTACCATATGCAAAATTCATTGTGTTTTTAATTTTCATCCTTTTAGGAATCAAATTTATAAAAGAAGCATTTGAATGTAAGAGTAAAATTAATTTATGCTTTACTTTTTTGTCGCTTTTAATGGTTGGTATCGCAACAAGCATTGATGCCTTTTCTGTAGGTGCAACTTTGTCTTTATATAATAATAAAATTTTATTTCCTGCTTTGGTTATTGCGGTTATAACATTTATAAATTCAGGCATAGGCTATAAAATAGGAGGAAAGCTGAAACATTTTCCTTCTCGCAACTTAGAAATTATTGGAGGATGTTTATTAATAATTTTGGGTATAAAGGCTTTATTTTAAACTTCAAATTCTTTAAAAACATTGCTTTTTTAATCATATGATAATATAATTATTATTGTATTAAAAAGCTGGAGTGTGTAATACATATTTTATTGAAGGAGTTTTAATCATGACTCAAGGGGAATTAAGAAACAGTAGAATTTTATCTCATATTGAGAACAAGACGGCAGAATACGAAAATCGTATAGCACTTGGCATAAAAAGCCGTTACGGATGGAGAGAGCTCACTTACAAAGGACTCGGTCTCTTATCAAGAAAACTTGCAAGATACATAATTGAAGATTTGGAATTCAAAAAAGGTGACGGAATTGCAATTTTGTCAGAATCTAAACCGGAATACGGTGCGTGTGTTTTTGCATCTACATTAAGCGGCGGTATTACAATTCCTTTGGATATTAAATTATCAGAATATGAACTTACATCAATCTTGAATGACTGTTTACCATCTATAATGCTTGTATCACAACATTATTTAGATATGGCGTTAAAACTTCAAAAAGCAGTTTCATCAATTAAACATATCATATTGATTGATGAACATTCAAGTTATCCCGGAATTGCGGATTTATATTCTTTACCTGAAGAATATAATGCAAAGTGGAGACAAAGAAGTTCAAAATCTACTGCACTGATAATTTATACATCAGGTACAACAGGCGCACCAAAGGGAGTTGAAATTACTTATAGAAATGTTAATGCTCAATTAGAGTGTTTAACGGATCCGATTAATGAAATTTTACCTAACGGTGAAAAGATAACTATGCTTTCTATTTTACCGATGAATCACTTATTTGAAATGACTGTTGGGTTTTCAGTATTTTTGAACTTTGGTCATACAATTTATTATACAACAAGCCTCAAGCCAAAAGACATTACTGATGTTATGAAAGAGAAAAAGGTTGAGTTTATGCTTGCAGTTCCTGCATTTTTAAAACTTTTAAAAGCGGGTATTGAAAAAGAAATTAAAAGCATGCCAAAGAGTGCACAATTTATGTTTAAATTTATGTACCATTTGGCAAGATTTATTCCTTCATACAAAATCAAAAGAATGATTTTTAGCAAAATTCACAATAACTTTGGCGGAAAATTCTTTGGCTGTATAGCAGGCGGAGCTCCTTTGGATTTGGATGTAGGTGCATTCTTTGAACGAATAGGTATAAAGGTTTACCAAGGTTATGGATTATCTGAAACAAGTCCTGTAGTTTGCGTTAATACGGACAAACGCTGGGATATGGCATCCGTTGGAAGACCGTTAAGAGGATTTGAAGCCAAGATTGTTCCGGGAACAGGAGAACTTCTGTTAAGAGGGCCGTCTGTAATGAAAGGATACCACAATCAACCTGAAATGACAGCTGAAGTTATAGATGAAGAAGGATGGCTGCATACAGGTGATATTGCAAAATTGAGCGGTGACGGTCACCTGTATATAACAGGCCGAATCAAGAATATGATAGTTCTTAACGGCGGAAAGAAAGTTTTCCCTGAAGAAGTAGAGTCTGTTTTAGAAAAGAGCAGTTATATATCAGAAGTTTGCGTTTTAGGTACATCAAGAACATTTGGTGCAAAAGACGGAACCGAAGAAGTTACTGCAGTTATTGTTCCAAAATCGGAATTGTACAATTCATATTCTGATGCTGATATAGAACGGATGATACGATTGGATATAAAATCTCTTTCTGAAAGACTGGCTCAGTACAAGCGTCCTACAAATATTGTAATATCAAAAGACGAACTTCCTAAAACTACCACAAGAAAGGTAAAGAGGAAAGAAGTTAAAGAGTTGATTAAGTTATAAATAAAAATCCCGCTTTCAATAGAAGCGGGATTTTGTTTATTTCTCATTCCACTCAGCTTGCACTAAACATAGCTCTTCTCCGCTATCTGCATTTTTCAAAATATGTATTGTTGTTTTATTGTTAATAAAAGTTTGGCTTAATACTTTTGAACCATACTTAATTTCTTTTTTAAACACCATATTTATTGATCTAATTCGATGGTTTCTTCTATAATCGAAATTTAATGATTCAAATGCCCAAACTATATAATTTGCATTATTTACATGCTTATTAACATCCAAATCGTCATACCTGATTTCAAATAATTTTTCAACATCAAATCGTTCCGGAGTTCTGATTTTTTCATAAACTAAGTCATCTTCACGTTTTTCAAATAACTTCATGTACTTATTATCTTTTAAAAGTTCGCTTACATTCGCCATTCCTTTATTTTTCAGATCAACAAGAGCCCAACTGCTGGCTGCTCTGCCTATAACTTTTTCCTTGTGACATATTATAAAATCACGAAAAGCAAATAATTTGTTATATCCTCTGGGTTCTGTTTTTATTGTTAAATCATATATTCCTTCCGGATATTCATCAAACTCTATTCTATATTTTAGTAAAAACCAAGCCAGATTGTGCTTAATAATATATGAATATCCAAAATTCAGCTGTTCAGCATTATCACTCGCTAAATCCTGCAAAAATTGTAACAGTGCCGATGGTTTTAAAACCAAATCGCAGTCCATTTCCGAATATCTGATTTTAACAGTTTCTTCAAACAATTCCATAATACCCTCTTTTCATGCTAACACAAAAATCTTTCAGGAATTTATATATAAAAAAAGGAAGTCGAAAGATAATATGACTTCCTTTTTTATAGTGTTTATTATTTTTATAATGTGAAATCTTCTTCTGCCGGCAATATTGCAGGAACTCCCTTAATCCAGTTCTTAGCTTCATCGCTTGCGTTAACCCAGTTTACTGATAGAAGTCCTCTTTGTACCCAAATTAATTCTTTAAAGAATTCATATTGAGAATTTAATGCATCAATTTTTGCATCAAAATACAAATGTTGAGCATCAGATAACTGATTAATAGGAACTTCTCCTAATAAGTATTTTGCTTTAACTGTTTGATAGTTTTCCGCTTGAGCGAACATTGCTTTATAAGATTTTTCAATCATAAAGTATTTTGATATTGCACGGTTTACTACAGAACGAACTTGCATCTCGATTTCAGTATTTACTTCTTCTAAGTATGCATTAAGTTCATTTAGCTCAGCCTTACATCTTCCGATTTCCGCAAATTTATGACCGCCTTCAATTGGTTTCCACTGAGCACCAATAAAAAATCTAAAAGAGTTTTTATCAAGTCCTAAATAAGGAGATGCACCCCATGCTTGTGCGGGCGTAAGCGGTACTCCGTATACAGGGTGCAGAACTTCCCCAGCTGCAGCAGCCCCTGCCGTACCTGCTTTTATCATATTGTGCCCTGCATCTTCATAAGGAATGTGTCTGTCAAATTGCGTAGAATACTCTAATGACATTTTTGCATTCGGCATAAAGAACTTTTGACCGTAGTTTGACATTTCTGCCTTTTTCATTGCAATAGCGGCTTTAAGTTTTGTCGTTTCAGGTGAAAGATAAATAACCTCGTTAACAAGCATTTCTGTAAATTTGCCTAACTTTTGCGGATTTCTTACGTGGTCAATAATGTGTAAGTCTGTTGTAAAGAATGCCGGATCACTGGCGGTAAGAGGCTTAAAGTTAAAATCTGATTTTTGGTCCTTATTCAAAAGTTTATTTATATGAACTTTTAAATTTTTAAAATCAGCTTGCATTGAAAGGAGTTTCTTTTCAGCCTCACTAACTTCACCAGCCCATCTGAGAACTTCTTCATAACCGCACTTTCCTGTTTTTTCTCTTACTCTTGCTATCGCAAGATTTTCTCTCATTTCTTGGACTTGTTCTTCTTGTACTTTAATCATATTTTGAAGCATTAAAGTTTCAATATACAAGTTTGCGGTTTGATACTCTATATTTGCTTTTGTTAAAGCAGCTTCCGCTTTATCAAATTTTAATTTTTTATGTTTTACGATAATATTCGTTACAAGATCAGGAGAATATAAAATTTGATCCATGCCGATTGTAAACTGTCCTGCTCTTGTTGGAATATCAGAATATGACTCAGCGTATCTGCTGTTAAATGTTTGATAACCCAAATCAAGTCTTAACGTTGGCAAATATCTCAAGTAAGCACTCGCAACAGAACGTCTTGCAGCATTTACCAAATAATTTTTTCTTGCCATGTCGAGGTTCTTTTCATCAAGTGCATTTATAAGTGTACCTAAATCATATGCCGGCAATTCCTTATGACTTATTGTAACAGAATTGTTTAATAATCTTAGCGGAGCAGTATATTCCAGTTCTTCTCCTGTATCAGAGTTATAAAATATTATTTTATCATCATAGAAAGGTATTTTTTCATTCTTTACGGCATTTCCGTGAAGTACACCGTGAATATTGAATGAAGTTGCTTCTGCCAATTTTTTATCAACATCCATAGTGGAAGTTCCCAGTAAAGCACCCAAATCTACATCTTCTTTACCGACAGAAGAGAATGTCGGAATTTTTTTCTTGTTTAAGATTGTATATAGTTCTTTTCTTTGTGACGTTGAAAGATTGTACAAAGGTGTTATGAATGCGGAATCAACATCATTTGGCATTTTGCTTAATGACGCACTTACATTTGTATTAACAGGCACTACAACATAATCTAAATCACATTTCTTTTCTTTTAATTTTTTTGTTATAGTTGAATTCCAGTCACTCTTTGTTTTATAGTAACTTTCATTCATAAGAATAGCTGTTTTTTTGATATTTGGAACCAAAACTTTAAACGTTGTAAAATCGTTTGCCATCTGCTGTATTGGATTAAAGAACTTATCACCAAAATCTCTTAGCCCATACTGATCTATTGTTACAACATATTTATTTTTGTTTTTCTTCTCAGAATAATAGTTGCTGGACATATATCCTAACGAAATAACCATTCTTGCACGAGAAGCAAGCGCTTTGTCAGAAGCAGCAACTGCTCCTTTTTGCGTCCAATCACCTGTAAAAATCAAATCTTTCGGGAATTGAGCTTTATAGTCCGGCAATAAAGAGCGTGTAATTGTTTTTTGGAATTTTTCCAAAACTATAGCGTTCTTGTCTGACGGCCCGTCAAATACGAATGCTAATTCAATAGGTTTCGCATTGGCTGCCATTTGCATAAGCTTTTGAGTCGCAGCATCTGTTGCCGCAAAAGCAGGTGTTGTATACATAAAAAATATGAATACTGACAGCACTAAGCTTAAAAATCTTTTCATTTATTTACTCCCAATTTCAATAATAATAAATCTCTCAAATGTTGAGTTGTTTTTTACAACTCAATTCCATATGTCGATTTTATATTAGTAGAAATCCAAAGTAAATATTATTACTTAATATTTTAAACTTTCTTAACAATTACAAAATTCAAACAACTATAAAACTCTTGGCGAATCAGACAAATCAGTTTGAAATTTTTTGCTCAAAGTGTGTAAAATTTCAATTTCACTATTATCAATATTTTTAAAAATGTCTTCTATATACTGTTTAATAGTAGGCATATTATCAGTAACAAGTTTTTTCCCGTTTGGTGTAACTTTTAAAAAATATACCAATCTGTTATTTGCATTTCCGTATTCTCTCTCAATAAGACCCTTATTTTCCAATATCTTAAGAATTCTGTTTATATTGGATTTGTCCTTCATGATTATTTCGGAAAGTTGTTGTTGATATATTTTATCAAACCCGCTTATTGTATCAAGTACAACAAATTGTTCCGCAGTAATACCGATATCTAATTTTTCAATCTTTTGTTTTAATTCAGACTTAAGATTTTTCATAATCTTGTCTATTGAATAGATTATAGTATCTACATAGTGTTCCGTTTTAATTTTAATCATAAATTGATTATAGTAACAATTGACAATAACGTCAATATAGTGATATATCAACTCATTGATATTGTTGTTTTTTATTTGTAATACAATTTAAATTTTGTCTATATTTTTACTTTCATTTGAAAGCTGTTCAATTAATTTTTTTGCGGTCCTTTGGTTATTCATTGTAGCATTTCCGCCAATACATCCGCCTTCGCAGCACATAACTTCTATAAGATTGCAATTACCTTCACAACTTCCTGACGCTGCGTAGCTTTTCAATTGTCTTATTGATTCTTTATTCAAACCATTTATAACACAAGGTTTAACGGAATTTTCATCCTTTAATGCGGCCTTAACCGAATCTGCAACTCCCCCTGAAAATCCAAAATTTCTTGCTTGTTTTGAGCTCTCTGTAGGATATTTCATTTCTTCACATTCTGTGATTTGTATTTTTTTTGCAACAAAAAGTGCTCCAAGTTCTTCAAAATTCATTATGTAATCAACATTTGGATTTTCAAACCCTTCAGCGCGTTTTGCAACACAAGGACTTATAAACACTGTCACAGAATCCGGATTATCTTGCTTCACAATTTCTGCCGTATAGTACATAGGAGTTTTTGTTTCCGAGACGTATGGCTTAATTTCAGGCATATGCTTTTTTATTAATTGATTGTATCCGGCACAGCATGATGTTGTCATAAAGTTTTTAACTTTTTTTTCTTCATCATTTTCATGCTTATTTTTTTCATCATATCCGCCTTCATTAACCCACTCATTGACCCACTCTGAAGCTTTTGCGTTTACTTCTTTCATCCTTTCCGTGAATTCTTTTGCCTCATTAGCTGCTGTGACATCTGCTCCTTGAGCAACTTCATATACATCATCAAAACCGGCTTTTATTATTGCTGATTTTAACTGATAAATATTTCCCGGAAATTGACCTGCAATTGACGGAGCAATCATTACAATAACTTTTTTTTCAGATTTTATTGCTTTTAATATGTCAACAATTTGGCTTCTCTCATGGACTGCGCCAAATGGACAATTTGCAATACATTTGCCACAATTTATACATTTTTCAAAATCAATACTTGCAAAACCTGTTTCATCTTTTTTTATAGCTCCTACAGGGCAAGCATCCTCACAAGGTACAGAAATTTTAACAATAGCCTTGTATGGGCAGGCTTTGACACACATTTGACATTTTTTACATTTTGAATCATCAACAACTGATCTTCCGTTTTCAATTGAAATTGCGCCGAATTTACAGGATGAGAGGCATGGTCTTGCCACACACCCCTGACAAAGATCAGTTACATAAATTCTGTTTGTAGAGCATCCTTTACATGCAGCCTGTAAAACTGTCAGATTTTTTTCACTGATTTCTCTTCTTTCTATTGCTTTTCTTGCATACTTAGCAAGCGAAACCGTCTCATCGTCATCTTCAATAGAGAAACCCAGACCCGCTATTGCCCTATCTTTAATAATTGCACGCTCTTTATATACACAGCACCTATAAGGAACTTCCATTCCTTTTGGACGCATTACGTACGGAATCAGGCGTGTCTGCTCTTCAAAATCATCCGAAAAAAAAGCCTCTATAATTCTTACCAATATTTCTTTTTTTATGTGTATTGCTTGACCTGCGTTATTCATGATATTAATTTTGTCCTAACTTTTTGCTAACTGCATCTAAAACTTTTTCAACCGTTGCTTCTTCAATGATATCATCATCTACTTTTACGTATGGTGCTTTCGAGTAGTTCCATTTTATAGAACACATACCCAAACACTGGCTACCTGAGACTTCAACTTTATCACCATATTTGCGTGGAATAATATCTATTAATTCTTGTAAATTCGCTCCGCCCATAACAAAACATGTTGTTCCCAAACATACTTTTACCGACACTTTTTCCATATATAAACTCCTTAATTTATTATACTATTTTATTCCCTATTATCGCTATTTGTAAATTGAAGAAAACTTCCGATTAAATTTTCATTCCATACTTTGACATCTTTTGGAACATTCAAAATACATGGAGTAAAATTCCAAATGTATTTGATACCCGCTTCTGCAAGATATTGAGCAGTGCCTTTTGCATTTTCCTTAGGCACAGTGAGTATTGCAATTTCAACACCAAGCCCTTCTGTCAAGTTACGAATCTTTGTTAAATCAAATACTTCTTTCCCGTTAATAATGGTTCCTATTTTCTCAGGATCATTATCAAATAATGCCTGTATATTTAAACCGTATTCTTGAAATGCTTCATATTTGGCTAATGCAGAACCTAAATTTCCTGCTCCTATTATAAATGCATCTGTTTTTTTACTATTACAAAGGCTTTTTTCTATAGCTGCTTTGAGCTTTTTTACATCATAACCGACACGACATTTACCGCAATTATCCAAGAATTTTATATCTTTTCTTACTTGGGAATCGTCAATGTCAAGAAGCTGCGCAATTTTAGCACTTGTTACATACTGCTCATCATCACGTAAATCTTCAATTATAAAATGATATAAAGATAGTCTGTTTATAACCTTGTCAGGAATATTCATCAAAACTCCTTCATTCTATACATAAAAATAAAAGAGACCGGGCTTCATATACGTACAATAAATATATAAAGCCCGAACTATTTTAAACAATTCCTTTATATGCATTAATGAATATTTGTTTAATTTCACTCATTAACGGATATCTCGGATTAGCACCCGTACATTGGTCATCAAATGCTCTTTCTACAAGCACATCCAGATTTTTCATGAATTCGTCTTCTTTTACACCAAAGTCTTTTATTGATTTTGGCAAGTTGATTTCTGTCATAAGTTCGTCAACAGCCTTAATCAACAATTCAACTTTTTCATCGTCATTTTTACCGCCTAAACCAAGTTCATCTGCAATTTGCCCGTATTTTGTTTTTGCATTCGGATATTTGTATTGCGGGAAAATTGCTTGTTTAGCAGGCTTATCAGTTGCGTTATATTTAATAATTTGACGAATAAGCAGTGCATTTGCAACACCGTGAGGTATGTTGTACATAGCGCCTAATTTATGTGCCATAGAGTGGCATAATCCTAAGAACGCATTTGCAAAAGACATACCTGCTATAGTTGCTGCATAGTGCATCTTTTCCCTTGCAATTGGGTCATTAGCTCCTTCTTTATATGAGCGTGCAAGATATTTAAATACCAGCTTAGTTGCCTCTAATGCATTTGAATTTGTGAAGTTTGTTGCCATACAAGAAACATATGCTTCAATAGAGTGAACTAGCGCATCTATACCTGATGCAGCGGTCAAGCCTTTAGGCATACCGTCTACGAAGTTCGGATCTACAATCGCCATGTTCGGTGTAAGCGCATAATCTGCAATTGCATATTTATAGTGAGTTTTCTCATCAGTAATTATTGCAAAAGGAGTTACCTCTGAGCCTGTTCCTGAAGTCGTCGGGATACAAACCATTTCAGCTTTTTTCCCTAAATCAGGAATCTGGCATATACGCTTTCTGATATCCATAAATCTCATAGATATATCAGAAAAATTCGTATCCGGCTGCTCATACAGCAGCCAAATAATTTTTGCTGCATCCATAGGAGATCCGCCACCTAACGCTATTATAACATCCGGCTCATATGGTCTTACTATTTCCATTGCCTGATGTATGGTTGCTAAAGTAGGATCCGGCTTAACATCAAAGAATACCTGATGGTCAATTCCTATTTCATCTAATACTTCAGTAATATTATCAACAGCACCTGAATTGAACAAGAAACGGTCTGTTACGATAAATGCACGCTTTTTGCCTTTTAGTTCTTTAAGAGCAAGATCCAGACATCCTCTCTTGAAGTAAACTTTCGGCGGAACTTTGAACCATAACATATTTTCTCTCCTTTCAGCTACAGTTTTATAGTTAAGTAAGTGTTCTACACCAATATTACCGGAAATCGAATTTCCGCCCCAAGAACCGCAGCCAAGTGATAATGACGGTTCAAGCTTAAAATTATACAAATCACCAATACCGCCTTGAGAAGAAGGTGAATTTACAAGCACCCTGCAAGACGGCATTTTCTCCGCATAATAATTTATTCTTTCACTCTTTCTCTCATCAGTATATAAAGCGGAAGAATGGCCGGCTCCGCCTTTTAATACAAGTTCATATGCCATTTCAGTAGCTTCTTTAAAATCTTTTGCTTTGTACATAGTTAAAATCGGCGATAATTTTTCTCTTGAAAATGGGTCATTCCAATCCAATTTAGCTCTTTCACACAAAAGAATTTTTGAATCTTCCGGAATACTGAATCCTGAAAGTTCTGCTATTTTATGAGCAGGCTGTCCAACAATTGCCGGATGTGCCGTACCCCTTTGAGGATCTATAAAAGGAAGTGCCATCATTTTCTTTTCATCGTCTTTATTTACAAGGTAAGCTCCACGATATATAAATTCCTTTTTAACTTCTTCATACACATCTTTTACAACTATAACTGATTGTTCAGATGCACATATCATACCGTTATCAAATGTTTTAGACATAATAATTGATGATACTGCCATTTTAATATCTGCCGTCTCATCTATAACTGCAGATACGTTCCCGGGGCCAACTCCCAAAGCGGGTTTGCCTGAAGAATACGAAGCCTTGACCATACCTGGGCCGCCTGTTGCCAGAATGCAGCTTACATCAGGATGGTGTAATAAAGCATCTGACATTTCCATTGACGGAACGTCA
This sequence comes from bacterium, assembly GCA_017480425.1. GTDB lineage: Bacteria > Cyanobacteriota > Vampirovibrionia > Gastranaerophilales > Gastranaerophilaceae > CAG-196. The sequence goes on from JAFVAR010000008.1 coordinate 41,211, forward strand.
ATCCAACCTATGATATCTTTCGGGGCACCTGCTTCAACTGCTGCTTCAAGTACAACACGAGCCGCTTCAATAGTGCTTTTTGTTGCACGAGGGTGTGGTGAAAATATAATTGCATTTCGTGTTTTAAGCGCAATTAGTGATTTGAATATTGCCGTAGAAGTCGGGTTTGTTGTAGGTATTATACCGGCTAAAATTCCCAAAGGTTCTGCTACTATTTTAATTCCGTTTTCTTTGTCAACGCTTATAATACCGCAAGTCTTTGCGTTTTTATGTTTGTTATATATATATTCTGATGCAAAGTGGTTTTTAATGATTTTATCTTCTAAAACGCCCATGCCTGTGTCTTCAACAGCCATTTTTGCAAGCGGAATACGTGCTTTATCAGCTGCTGTAGCAGCAGCCTTAAAAATTTTATCAACCTGCTCTTGAGTATACTCAGAATATTCTTCTTGTGCTTTTTTTACTCTTGCGATAAGTCCATTCAGTGCTTCAACATTATCAACAAGATTGGAATCTTTCTTTTTACTTTTCGGTTTTTCCGATATTTTTGGCATTATACTGTTCTCCTTCTAATTGTGATAAAAATCCTTATTCAAAATTGTAATACATAAAAATATTCTGTCAATAAAGAGATAACAAGAGTTACAGGATTTTAAAATACGATTGAATAAAACAAAGAAACTACGAATACTATTGTCTGTGTAATTTAACATACAGAACAAGATTAAACTATCTGTGAGATTGAGATAGGAATAAATTTGTTCTGTATGTTTTATTTTACAATAAAAAGTTTTATTTTTGTGTCTGTATGTAAAATTTTTATGCTTTTATTCTTCTTTCA